>JAAELK010000296.1 GCA_024226935.1 Desulfobacteraceae bacterium | reverse complement strand
TGTTTTGCTAATTTTTATATCGATAAAAACGGCATTATGCATTTTATTTCCCCTCCTAAAAAAGTAAGAGAGGGAAATAAAATGAATAATATGAAAAAGTACGACCACTTTATTAAAAAAGCGCAAAAAAAACACGGCATAGACCCGGCATTGATCAAAGCAGTTATAAAAACAGAATCTTCTTTTAACCCCCTGGCAGTTTCCCCCAGGGGGGCAAAAGGCCTTATGCAAATTATGCCGGGGAACTTTACCGCCCTGGCAATATCAAACCCATTTGACCCAGCTCAAAATATCATGGGTGGCACTCGGTACTTAAAGAAAATGATAAAGCGATATGATTATAACGTATCATTAGCCTTGGCAGCATATAACGCAGGACCAACGGCAGTAGATAAATATGGAACAATCCCACCCTACAAAGAAACCCAAGCATACGTCAAAAAAGTTATACGTCAATATCGTCGGTATAAAGAAAATATTTAGTCCCCAAGGACCACAGCGAATAGCGGAGCCTGGAAAGATCCGGCGGTCAGTTAGACCGCAATCCTCATACCTTCTATCAAGAAAAAGACCCCACCGTCACATCGATGTGTGGACGGATCTGCACACAGGGAGGCACAAAAAAAAATAAAAAGGGGTCTTTTTATGAAGTGCCGGCGTGCTGCAGAACCAAAAAAAGGGGTCTTTTTTCCCTCCTGGAGTCGCCCAGGGGAAGAATAAAAGACCCCTTTTTAGAGTTTGGAATTTGTGGATTACCAAAAATTAACAGCTTTATTTTCCCCGGGGAATTGGTTGAGTATATTTTTTGTATCCTGGAGTATTTTGGACCCCCTGGGCAGTTTGAAATAGGATAATTAATCTTGAGATTTCTACCATAATAATTTTGCCAAAATATCTTTACACGTATTTAAAATATTGATACAAATTTCTGCCAGTAGGTTTTTTGTTTTTACTGGTTAGTATCATTCAAATTTATAAGATATACAGGTCTGCATAGGTACTTATTAACTCATCGAATTACCTACAAATAGTAGACACCCTATATAGTGGAGGTAATTTATGACAAGAGAACAAATTCCTGCTGATGTGCGAAAAACTCTCCGAACAGAGACTAACTTTGGCTGCCCTGTTGATGGCTGCGGAAGCCCCTACTTAAGTTATCATCACTTTGATCCGCCTTATCATGTAAAAAAGCATAATAACCCAGAAGGAATGATTGCATTGTGTTTACATCATCATAAACAAGCTGATGTTGGCACATATACAAATGAACAATTATTCGAACTTAAGAAGGATCCCTATCTAAAGCAAGGTGATACTATCGAGGGTGAATTTAACTGGAGACGTAAAGATATTCTGATTAATGCTGGTAGCAATATATATTGTGGCCCTCAAATGATCTACTTAACAAAAGACGAACCATTGTTTTGGCTGAGCACTGATGAAAATTCTCATGTAGTTCTAAATCTTGACATCAAAGATGATAGTGGGGAAATAATTTTCTCAATGAGAGAAAATGACTGGATCATTACATCTGACTTAAAAAATATTGAATGTATTCCAAGTGGTAAGTCGTTAAAATTCATTAATGAACTTAGGAGTATTCGTTTGAATATTGAATTCAATAATCTTTCAAAAGTGGAATTGTTGTCAACCTTTAAAGATCGATACGGCCAATTCGCATTAAATGATATCGCGAATCGTTTCAAAGGCGATCAAGTAGCTATTTGTAAAATTCAGGGAAAACTTGTTTATCCCTTTAAAATCTGGATGAAAGAGAAAGAGACTACTATGAGCGGAGAAAGTGGTGAAATTACGCTTTTCGGCAGTTTTAAAGTCAAGAATTCTCCAGAAATAAAAATTGCTGGTTCTTATTGTGCTCTTGATGGAAAGTCCATTATAGATAGTTTTCCAAGCATAACAGCCCTCAAGGATAAAATAATAAAAAAGCATGAAAAAATTAAAAGAGACTTCAATGCATGGATAAAACCAAACTTTCACTCAATTAAAATTAGCGACAATGGAGTTTTCTATCATTCTTTAAACGGTCTTCTATACTTAGCCACAACAAGATCATTTTCGGGGTTGCTGGTTATTGTTGATGACGATATTGAACTGAAGGATGAATACTACACTGAACATGAGATGATTTTGTTCCTGTGCAAGCCTTCGTTAGATTTAGTCAGCAAATTTAAGCAAATAGATAAAAGCAAGTTAGTACCTAAAGGTAGGCCATTAACGCATATCTTTATTGATATTGGAGATGATGGAACTTTCTATAATAGAGCAATCATACACTGGAACCAGAAACTTAGTGAGCTTTCCAAGTTAACAATTAAAACCGACGATCCAAATATAGAAAGATTATTTCACCTTGGCTCCAGCAAGCAGAGCAGCAAATAAGCATTTCAACAAAAAACTAAATAACTTTTAGAATTTACAACCAAAAAATGACCCCCTTTTATAACCCAATTTTGACCCACCTTGATTAAAAAAATAGCTTTAAAACTTTTTTCACCACCTAAAATCTGGTAGGGCCCCAGGGGGAGGGCAGGATCCTGCCCTCCCCCT
>JAAELK010000295.1 GCA_024226935.1 Desulfobacteraceae bacterium | reverse complement strand
TGAAGGGATTATATCAGGGGGGTCAATTTTCGACGCTGTTTTTCTTAAAAAGGGGTCATTATTGCACGCTGTTTAACACTCATACAATAGTTTCCCTTGCGCAAGTATGTTTTGGAAAAAAAAGAGGGAATAATCCCCCATACCTTAACTTGAAAACGATCAAATATTAAAATCTATAATTTTTAAAGAATCTATTTGGCTGTAGTGGATACACAATAGATGGTCTGTATCAGGCCCACCGCATCAAACCGTATGTATCGCATAAAAAGTTTGTTAATGTTCAATAAGATTAACAATTCCCAGTAGACCTCTAACCCATGGTACTTCATGATCCTGCTCAATAAATTCAATCATTTCTTCTAACGTATTCCATTTTAACTTATCATATTTATTTGAAGCCCATTCATCAATATAATCAGCTTTTAGTTTTTTGGCGTTAGGGGAATCAGGACCAAAAACATCATACATTTCCATATCTTTTTTAAATTTTGCAAACACCTCTGCTTTAATTATATTGACCACCCTGTCAATATAATCGAATTCCAGATATAATTTTTCATCGGCCCCAGGAATAGGTATGATGGCATTGTCATCGTCACTGTAAAACCTATTGTAAATTTTATGAAGTTCCCGATTTGTTTTTATCATATTTGTTTTTGTATCATTTGCTTTGATCTGGAATTGTGTAATGCAAAGATAGGCAATCAAAGCTATGAAATATCGGTCATCATTCTCATATAAAGTAACAAGAGCCCGTTCATCAGTAGATAGATTGCTTCTGTCTTTTAGTTTGCTTATAAGGTATTCTATAAATTGGGAACCGTCTTTACTATTTAAGATTTCCAGAAAAGCCATTGGGGTCTCGTACAATGCCTTTCTTTTGGTATAATTTTTTTTTGAGTATTTATTTGTAGGTTCCATCTTCGCTTCTCCTTTATATTCATTGTCGCTGGCATTAATCTCTGTTTCGATTCTTTTGACACATTCTGGTTTTTTTTCCCAAATCTATTTGTAATAGGCCACATAGGTTTCCCTTTTTTAACCAATTTTAGTTGTTAATGTTGCCGCTTCGGTGTCATCAGTCCTATTAGCAATATTGTCCAAACCTACTGTCTGATCTCTAATCCGATTCATCTTATTACCTTTCTCAACTGCAATGGTTGCAGAAATGTAAGTAGTTTAGTAAAAGAAAAGGGAGGCTAACGCCTCCCAAGGTGACTCTCAAATTTTTTATATTACCAACTTATTTTAGCTGCTTATCCACTTCTATTATCAATTTTGTGATTGTATTTGCTGTTATTTGAACATAATTTATGTCTGGTACCTCCTCCCAAGGAGCGTAACGTACATCATTATGTTCACCCTTTTCATTTTTTACTGTAAAATAAACTGATTCGCCCTGGTCAATTTCAAGATGGAATTTTTCGTTGGTCATTGTTATCATCTGCGGCTGAATCTCCCTTTTCTTCCTTGTATAATTTCTTCATTAATCGAGTTAGGATCTCTAGTCCTTTATCAGTCAAGTATACACATTTTTTCCTGATATCATCGTAATCATCCTGCCTTGTCTCGATTAAACCATAACCTACGGTTTCAATCTTACCATCCGCCGTTTTATGCTTTCTTTGGCCAAGCCTTGCTATATTTCTTGATACTGTACCTTCGTGCATTATTAATGTGCTTGCAATTTCATTTTGTCCTAAACCCTGATCCATAGCAACGAGAAGAAAAATTAAAATTTGCTGTGGAGGTATTTCTGCGTGAATTTCTCTTCTCAAAGCCTCAGTGTAATCCAATGCATGAGAAACTTGTTCTTTTAACTTCTTGTTTACTTCTGCCATTGTCGTTGCCCCTTCAATTTTTAATAGTTGAGATTTAAACAATTATCCATAAGCATTATCCATCTATTGCAATAATGCCCATGATAATTGCTTAAACTTTTTTCATTATCGTCGTGGCTTCCCTTTTATGGCAGTTCCGCCTGGGTTGGCTCAGATAATTGGTCTTTCCTATCTCTAAAATGTGGCCTTGCTCTGTTCCCTTAGTTATTTTTCAGCTTATAAAAGTCATTATCTCAGGCGTTATCCGATCATACCACCTATGGCGGGGTGTAAATCCGCTATAGTCCTTTAAGCCCTAAGTTTCCGCAAGATTCCAGCACTCTTTTTTATCAGATGGGTTTGAGTGCGCCCCTTTTATTTATTCTGTGCCGTTGCTGCCCTCCTTTTTTGTATGTTCTGAATTTATTGATAGTGAGACAGTACATGCAAGCGAGATAGTTGTCAAGGTGAAAGTAAGATTTATTTAAAAAAAAGAAAACCACGTTGAAACCCCTTTGTATCAAGACATATAAACCAATTGTAGATCAAATTAAATCTATATGAATCCGCTATTTATGTCAATTTTGATCCCACCACAGAAAATAAAATAGCATTTGAGGTGACTATTATAATGGTATGCCTTTTTATTTAGTTTGCTTAAAAAGAAAAATATACACCTGATTACTGAAAAACTATTTACAAAAAAATGAGGCACGATAAAAAAAGATTTTGTCGGGATTGTGGATCTCCTGAAAAACAACAAATAGTCACTCCACCAAAATAAAATTGGAGGAGTGGGAAATCGCCACCCTTTTGCGCCACGATACTTTCAGTAGTGAAAGCATATATCCTGATGTGGGAAATTCAAATCTGATTATTATTTCTGTCCGGTATGAGGCCAGTTGTCCCAAATACCCTTTTTCCCATCCCTTACAGTGGTGTTGTACCCATCCAAGTACATAAACCAATAAAAAAATGGTCCTCCTGTGTGAAAAACTCAAGGGTATACCCATCATGTTAAAAACTTTTCACTGAGAGTGAGCAAATTGGCTTGGGATTGCGGGGAAAATGGATAGGTATCACATGGCATTTGTGTCAGCCGAATAAAAAGCAAAGGCAGGGTGATGTGGTCAAGATACCAATACAAATCAAAACAATTTTTCATTCATAATTTTGAGAATATTAATGCAAATAAATTTGATTCCCGAAAGATCTATCTATCAATGAATAATCTTTACTGTTGCAATTATGGATAGGGTAAGGATATTCTTCAAATGTATACTACTGGGCATCATGAAATTCTTCCAACTATGTGCGTGGCTACTAATTAATGAAACAGGCTGAGAGATAATAATGGCTATTAACAAATTACCACCAATGAGAGAATTCATGGAGAGACGAAGTGCTATCCGCCGGAATGAAGACTTCTTATTGTCAGAGAAATATGGAGTTCCAATGGCAGCAGGTTCTTCAAGAAGGTTTTCTGATCATGTAAATGCTCGTGAAATAAATTTTACTATGAAGGGACGCTATCCACAAAAAGATCCCGAATCGGTAAAAAAAGTTTTCAAAAATCAAAGCTCAATTTCCTTAGAATTTACAACCAAAAAATGACCCCCTTTTATAACCCAATTTTGACCCACCTTGATTAAAAAAATAGCTTTAAAACTTTTTTCACCACCTAAAATCTGGTAGGGCCCCAGGGGGAGGGCAGGATCCTGCCCTCCCCCT
>JAAELK010000294.1 GCA_024226935.1 Desulfobacteraceae bacterium | reverse complement strand
AGGGGGAGGGCAGGATCCTGCCCTCCCCCTGGGGCCCTACCAGATTTTAGGTGGTGAAAAAAGTTTTAAAGCTATTTTTTTAATCAAGGTGGGTCAAAATTGGGTTATAAAAGGGGGTCATTTTTTGGTTGTAAATTCTAATCCATCAAAAATAAACCGTGGATAAACATGACGTTTGGCAAGTGTTTTAGCTTGCCGTTGCAACTTAGTTTGATTTCTGGCCGTAAATGTCTTTAATTTAAAATGCTTTAATAATCTCTTTTGATTATTGTAATGATGATGTTTAGAAATCTGCTTTTTGGGAAAAGGAACATTGGGAAAATAACGATTGATGATAAACCACACATCTTCCCGGACTTGATGAAATGTGAAGTTGAAAAAATATGTTTTAGCTCGAAAATATCCCAGTTGAAGAATGTAATCAATTTTGACAGCTTCCGGAAATAAATTTTCTAATTCTTTATGATCAGCTTTTGATAAATCGAAAAGAACACAGCGATCAGCATACGTTAATTTGGGAATACCATATAAATGGTCCTGTTCATCCTTAGAAAGTATTGTGACTCTTTTTCCGGCTGACATAGCGTTCCTGTTAGATTATTCATATGTCAGAAAAACGTACGTTTTTCTTGCACTATGGTTTTAGGTTTATTATGATGCCTTCTTCCATAAGAAAACCCATTAAGAAAAACAAAGTAAGTTTGTTACCAAAAATTTATCTTTTATGACAGTAGAAAATATAATTATGTTGATTGGATATGTAAGAGTATCAAAAAATGATGGAAGTCAAGTTTTAGATTTACAGACAGATGCACTGCTTGAATCCGGGATAGATCCAGAAAGGATATATAAAGATTTGGCTTCGGGTCGTAAAGATGATCGACCAGGCCTTCGGGCATGTTTAAAAGCACTACAACCGGGTAACACTCTGGTTGTTTGGAAACTGGATAGACTTGGACGTGATTTGAAGCATTTAATCAATACGGTTGATTCCTTAAACAAGAAGGGGATTGGTTTTAAAGTCCTTTCTGGTGCAGGTGCTCAAATTGATACAACAACAGCCAATGGCCGTCTTATATTTGGTATTTTCGCAGCCCTGGCTGAATTTGAGGCTGAATTGATTCGAGAACGGACAAAGGCTGGGCTTGTTGCAGCACGTGCACGTGGCCGATTGGGCGGCAGACCTCGAAAAATGACCATTGAAACATTAAAAATGGCCATAGCTGCTATGACTGATCCAAATATAACGGCCTCTGAAGTGGCAAATAGATTGGGCATTACCACAACGACACTGTATGCTTATATAAATGGTGATGGTTCTGTGAAAGAACCTGGGCAGCGCTTGTTGGACAACGAGTTTGATTAACCCGGGAATCGGTGGTGGATATCACAACAATTCATAATATCCACCACCTCAAGTACACAACTTTTTGTACAATCATAATCAAGTTATTTTGTTTTATCATCCAGTTTTTCCAAATCACCAAAATAAAACTCGTTGCTATAACTGCATAATTTTCGATTCAATTTTTCAGATGCTTTCTAAACCTGAATTTTCCAATTTTCCCAAAGGTGATGGGCAACCCGGTTTTTTTTAAAAATTTATAATACTCCAGATTACCACCGTCACGAAATTTGATAATTATCGCATCCTTAAATTTTAATGACATGAAAAAATCTATCTCGATTAATTTTAAGTCTGTTAAATCATAATTTTCAGATATTTTTTTCAGATATTTAAAAATTTCAATGCTGTTTTCTTTGAATATCACCTTAAAAGCACGTTTTCGCCAAAACAAATAATTTAAAATAAGTACTGGTGGAAAGCAGAATAAATTTACCTTAATTGGAACAGTTATAAACCTTATATTATTGGGTTCTTCCCAAAAGTAAAAAAAAAGTCCAACTCCTAAGATTAGGAGAGCTCCAACCATGACAATAAAATTTGTATATCTAACTATTAAAATACCTATTAAATCATGGTTGGTGTGAAATTCATATTGTTTGTTTTCATATCTTCTTAAATCAAGAAAATTCACTTTTTATCTCCGATAAATGATTATGTCTATCACAAACCAAAATCACTCTGTCCATCATTTTCTCCGCTAAAAGAACCAGCTCCACCCCCTCCATTACGAGAACCATTCTTAGAATTATCCGATTTAGATACGCCCTCATTGTCATTATTATCTTTTTCTTTGCCAACTTTTCTTCCCCTGTGATTTCCTGTTTGAGCCTCGGGTTCACCATAATATCCCCAACCGCTTTTCGGGGGAGACCAGCTTCCTATTTTATCTAAATTAAGACCAAAATCATCATTTGTTGAAGAATAATCAGTATTACCAATGGCAGTTATATTTCAAGACCTGATTTAGGTCTCCCATTTTTATAAAGGCTGTCTCGCCATTCTCGCAACCGATTTTTTTCTACTTTTGCCCCCGGGCATTTTTCTCTTACAACTTGTTTTTGAATATAATTTTCTAAATGCGCCTCAACTTCTGGCAACAATTCTGGATTGTTAGATTTACATACATTAATCGCCTCTTTATGGATAGTAATAGCTTTTTCAGAATTACCACTTCCAGCAAATGCTACGGCTAATGTATCAAGATTTTTGCAATTTGGTCGAAGACTTACAGCTTTTTTTGCATACAATAGTGCCTTTTTTTCATCTCTAATATTGTCATCTATTGCTGATGCTAATACCCACGCAATTTGGTTATATGTCAGTTGCTTAGTATCTTCGTCTATACCTTCAATTTTTAATACAGCGAAATAATTATTTAATACTTTTTTAAGATCACAGGTTGTTATCAGCTCTATACTGGCTTTATACAAATATGCCGTTTCGTTGGAAGGATTTAATCTAACAGAGTTATCTAAATCACTAATCGCCTTTTTAAAATCCCCCATTTTACAATATGTAATTCCCCTCGACAAATAGGCTTGCCAATTATAATCCAGTTTTAACGCTTGGTTAATATCTGCCAATGCCAGGTCAAATTTATTCAGTTTCCGGTATAATCCTCCTCGATTAAGATATGTTTTTATCTTCTCTGAGTCTGAGAAACCATTCAAGTTGGTCATAATCTTTGAATAATCTTCAACAGCAGATAAAAATTGTTTTCTTTCCTCATTTGCGAGAGCCCTATTAAAATATAGGGTTTTTAAAAACTGTGGTTCTAATTTAATCGCAACATTATAGTCATTAATTGCAAGTTCATAAGAACCTTTTTTATAGTATAGATTCCCTCGCCTCATATAAATTAAAGCATGATCATCATTTGGCAATTGGCCGCCCCACGTATCACTTTGAGGAATCAACTTCAGACTATTAGTAAAATCAGCTATCGCAAGATCAACTTCATTTAATTTTGCATAAACTGCTCCTCTATAATTATAAAATTTCCAATAATCGGGATTTTTTTTAATTGCATCTGAAAATTCTCTGATAGCATTTCTATACTCAGATTTTCTTGCATATTTTTTTCCTGCACGTAACTCTTGCCACCCAACAATTTTTGTACACGAAACAATAGGAGTGATAATAAAAATCAGGAGTATTGCTTTAATTATTAATTTTTGCATAACTCATATTCCCTTTGATTTTAGTAAGATGTATCGCTATCAAAACCTCCTCCTCTAGCATCACTATGGCCTGCATTGCCACCAGAACCACCACCAAAAGTACCACCACCATCATTACCTCCTCTGTTGGAAGTATCAGTGTTTGCTTGATCATTATGAGTAGTCTCGGTATCAAGACTGTCATTTTTTTTATCTTTATTACTTTTCTTCCCATCATTTTCTGATTCTTCACCAACAATTGTATCAAGGTAGCCTTGTAACATCGCTGAATACTCTTTATCAGTCAAATTATCATACTCGTTAGTATTTATTCCAAATAACCCCAGAATATCGTCCACTATAGAAATAGCAATAAATGCAGGAAGAGTAACAATAGCAATATTAGATATTGTTTTTTCCGTCTTTGTATTTAAACCATTGTCATCACAAAAACCATCATGCCATCCAGCATAAGCCTCAAAACCAGGGAAACTATAACTTAAAGCACCCATAAATTTGCCTTCAGAACCGAAAAAACCTTTTTCACCATTGTAGCCTAATGCGCTTTTATTACCAGAAGCTCGAGTTCCCAAAATTCCACCAGGAAGATGTCCACTGGGGTCCACATATATCAAAGGATTATTCAAACAATAAGCATACCGGTTCAAACTCTGGGGATTATACATATCCGGCACCATGGAATCTGCCATGATGAACTGTCCTATAGCCGGGTCATAGAGTCTTGCATCGTAATTGTAAAGTCCTGTGCCCTCATCCTGTTCCTGGTCGGTGAACTTGTAGGAACTGAAATTTAAAAGATCGTTGGGGCTTTGATCCAGACCATAGGGCAGGTATTCCCCGAAGTCAATGACGGTTCCGTCTTCCCCCGACAGGGCGTTGGTGGAACCAAGGTGGTCCTTATGGAAATATTTGAGACCCGTATCGGTGAGCTGGGCTACTCTTAAGGTTCCGGCAAAGATATACAGGGTGGAGCCGCCGTTAACCACCTCAAAGTTTTCTCCAAAATAAAGGGTGGAGGACTGGCCCTGGGTCTTTTTGATCCGCTTGTTGTCCCCGTCATAATAGAAAAGGGTTTCGGTGCCGTTGATGCTGATTTTATCTATCATATTATCATCATTGGATTCATAGACCGAAGTTTCTATTCCTTCATTTTTAAAGGAGCGGTTACCCGTGGCTGTGTAGGAGTATTCAACCGGGGCTCCGTTGATGGTTACCCTGGTTGGAGCATGGACGGGTTTATCCGGGGTATCTTCGTAGGTGAACTCCAGGACCTCCGCACTTGTGGCAGCCACAACCCCCGGACCCGAAGACTTTTCCGAGATCAGTCTGTGGAGGTGATCATATTCGTAGGATTGGATAGTATCCAGTCTGTTGTTGCTGATCTCTATTATGTCTCCTGCTTTGGAGTAGAGATAGGCCTTGTCCATGATATCCTGCTCCATATTATAGGAGAGGATGGCTTCAAGCCTTGCCGTGATATAATCGTAGATATAACGGGTTCCAGTACCATTGGCATGGTTTAAAAACTCGATCTTGCCCTGGGGGGTGTACTGGGTGATCTCTGTTATGGCATGGTTATTTTCTCCGTTCACCCGGGCAAGAAGGCTTGTACCGGGATAAAACTCATAGGCAAGTTTTTTAAACAAGGCCCCGTTTCGGGATACAGTTTTGGAAGCTTGTCTTCCTGCAGGGTCATAGGTGTAATCAAAGCTGATCTTTACTGCGTCCACGGTCCTTGTTTCCGACAAAACCCGTCCCATTTTATCATAGGTTCCATACTCGGTGAGGGCGTTGCCTTTGGATTTTTTATGGAGCAGGCCCAGGCCGTTGGCGGCCCCGTCATAGGTAGAGGAGGCAAAACTTGCGTCGGGATAAATCTTTTTTGTCTGGCGGTTCAATTCATCATAGGCAAAATTTATAGTGACTCCCCTGGCATCGGTCTGGGAGATAAGATTGCCGTTAAGATCATAACCATAGGACCAATGGCCCATATCCCGGTCTGTCATGGATGTTTTTTGGTCCAGGGTGTTGTAGGCAACAATATTTTCAATGGAACTGCCCGTGGCTGGGTTGGTTCTTGCCACCTTGAACAGATTATCGGCGGGATCATAGGTATAAAATGTATTCTGATCGGAAGGACCGTGTTCAATCACCTCAATTATCCTGCCCAGGATATCCTGGATCTGGGTTTTGGCGTTGCCATCGGGGTCTGTAATTCTGGTTTTAAGATTATCATACTCAAAATAGGTATCTATCCCACCGGATTGCTGGGTTCGTGTGACCCTGCTCCTGTCATCATAAAAATTTCTTGTCCAGGTGGTAGCGGCTCCGGAACTTACTGCCGAAGGGTTTGCAGAAATACCGGTAAAATCACCGGATAAAAAACTCTCTGCCGGGGTGAAAAAAGGGCCTCTTGTGCATTCTTCCCTACCCATGTCATCAAAGGTGAAAAGAGTTGCCAGGTATTGCCCGTTGGATTTGGCAAGGGTTTGGATCATGCGGCCCAGACCGTCTGTATAGGAAATTGTCTTGATAAAACCGGAACCACTTTCTTTAACCAGTTTGGTCACAGATTGGGGCATGGAGATATCATCATAGATATATTGTTCCTCCCCGCCGTCGGGATACAACACCCTGGATACCCTGCCGAACTCGTCATAAGTGTAGCCTGTCTGAAAACCGTTTTCGTCATCAAAGGTCAAGGGTTTGCCGAAACGATAGTCTATGGACGGATATTGGACAATATGGCTAAAGCTACCCGTGGAAGGCTTTTCTATCCTGACCGGCCAGGTGTTGGTTATGGTATCATAATCAAACAAGGTGGCGTTGCCCCGGGGATCGGTGATGGAAATAATATTACCGAATCCGTCGTATTCATAGGCGGTTATAGGACTGTCCCCCTGGGTATTGATCTGTTCCTGGGTCAAAAGATTTCCCGTCAAAAGCTCATGGGAATAATCGATCTGCCGGACAAGACCGGTGGAGCTGCCGGACAAAGTCTCCCGGACAGTGTGCAGGGGATAAGTGAGACCTGCGCCAAAATAATCGTAGGTATAAGAGTTGATAATGGATTCCGAAAGAGAAGTACCGGACAAAACACTTGTTTCAAGACTGCCGTGGGTGTCGTCGCTATAGGTATAATCTTCCCGGCTGAAGGTCTCACCGCCCTTTTCATATTGGGTTTCCAGTTGGGAATCAAGCTTGATAAAAGCCGATCCGTCATCATAGGGAACACTTTCCCAGGTAAAATCGGTCTGGGACAATAAACTTGAATCCAAAGCCCGGAACTGGGACTGGTAGGCTCTGCCGTCCAGAAACTTATCCTGATAAAAAAGGGTGGTATCTGTTGTCCCGTCGGGGTTGGTTTTTACGGCGGAGGCAAAGCTTCGCAACTCCCTTTCTTCATAGTTATAAAGGCCCCCGGCGTAGGTATAGGATGTTTCGGCGCTGTTGCCAAGGCCATCTTCTGTGGTAATTTTCGAAACAGTTTGGAGAACCATAGGCAACCTGATATTCTCATAGGCCGACGATGGAGTATATTCGATATTGGTGGTATTGCCCGAGGGGGTTATGATCTGGGACATCTGGTCGTTTGCCTTGCCCTGGGGGGAATAGAAAGCCATACCGCCATTGCTTACCCTGGCAATCCCGGCCTTACCATCACCTGTAAAATCACCGGTGAGAAAAGGATTAGTTGTGACACTACCAACATATCCTTGGCCAGACCCCAGATCATTTATATTGGACCCATTGGAAATAAAGCCATTGCCAATGGAAGTATAAATAGTGATTCCTTGTGATGATGTTAAGGCAATATCAGTGCGCCCATCCCCGTTAAAATCTTCGGTAAATAGTATTAATGAACTGCCACCAATGCTTCCCCCCGGGACAAAACCAGTTCCCGTGGACAGATAAGTAGAAATCGTTCCTCCGTACACACGTCGACCGATATCGCTAAGCCCATCCCCGTTAAAATCACCGACAAACATGGGAAAAACAGAATTCCTGGGAGTCCACCCACTATGGGAAAATGCTCCCAGATTAGTATGATACTTGAACCCGGAGCCAGTGGAAACGTAAACCATAGTACCTTTTTCTCCCACCCGGGCTACATCTGTAAGACCGTCTCCGTTAAAATCACCGGTAAGTATTGGAAACTCGTCATTATTATTATACGACACTCTGTCGTTCATCAATAACACAAAATGTTTTTGCCAGCCCGTGCCAGTGGAAATATAAAAAGTAACTTTCCCCCCATCTGCTCTGGCCACATCTGTGAGACCGTCACCGTTCCAATCCCCGGTAATAATAGGATTTAGATACTGATCTCTCTCGACTGTGTGGTAAGGATAAGTAAAACCTAGGTCATTTAAAGGGCTATAGGATTGCCAGCCTGTTCCCGTGGATACATAAAACACAATACTATATTGCCCTACCCGACCGATATCGGTTTTTCCGTCACCATTCCAGTCCCCGGTAATCACAGGCTGACGATTACTGCTACTGCCAGTCAAAGATGGAGCAGGGAAGGCTTCAAATCCACTCCCCGTGGATACATAAAAGGCACCCCCTGATCCTATCAATCGACCTATATCCATGCGGCCATCCCCGTTCCAGTCCCCTTTAACCATGGGATAATGAGAAGTATCCTTAAATCCCTGCCCCGGAGAAAGATTTCCAAGTGAGGAAGGCGTTTTTGTAAAGGGGCTTAACTCCTGGTCATAGGTGATCTTTGTGGGAGGAAGAAAGGTTCCGTCATAGATTTGGTTGTTTATATCCAGAAGATAATCACTTCCATACCGGGTGATCTGGGTGAGAAGGGACTGGCTGGTATTGGCGCTTGTTTCATAGGAAAAATCATAGGCCCGGATATTTTCGCTGTCGGAGATGACAGTAACGGTTTTAAGACGTTTGGCCGTTTCTACCAAGCTAAGGGATACATAATCGGTAATGATATCCGTCCGATCTTCGTAGTAAAAAGAGACAGTATAATAATCGGAATATTCTATGGCAGCAGGGTAGATCCGGCCCCGATCTTTTGTATAAGTGTAAATCAAGGTGTTACCATTGGTATCGGTAACGGTTTCCAGCAGCCACCGGAAGCTGCCCTTGTCATTGTCCTGGCGAGAAGTTGCCGTAGTACCATAAACGTAGGTATTCCCATTTTTAAGGGTTACGGACCAAGAATTATCCGGCAAAAACTCGATCAATGAAAAGGCTTGTTCTTTTTCAGGGTGGTAGGTGCCGTATCCGCTGTCATCCACTTTAACGGGAAGCAGATCCTCGCCGTTGTAGATAAAATCGGTGCAGGTATAGCAGGCTCCCCGCTTCACAGATCGTTGGATATAGTCCGGATTAAGATCCCAACCCACACCGGCCAAACTGTTTTCCCTGGAAGAGTTATAATTAAGAACAACGGTGGGGGTCAGGCCGTTCCTACCCTTAGGCACCTGGATGGGATATTCCATAACAGCAGCTCCTATCTCCATAGCAATATCCGGAGCCTTCATGTTAAGATCCGTGTCAAAAATAGTATTTTCAAGATCGGCCGGGTCTGTATCTCCCGTGGCTGCCATCATGGGAGCAGCAGATTTCAATTTGGAATCCTTCTCAATATCTTCCTGGAGCTTTTCTTCCTCTGTGGCTTCTTCACCGGATTCTTCCTTGTCCTGGTCCTCTATCAGCCCCTGTTCCCCAAGTTCGGTTTCAATTTGCTCAATTGAAGTCTCCTCCCCAGATTCTGACCATTGCTCGTCTGCCGTAACAAGGCCGGGTGCGACAGCATAAAAAATGATCAGAGTATAGATAACCCATCTTGATATAAGTCGTACTGGAATTTCAAACATCCGCTTATTCATCCTATGGCTCCCCAAAGTTTTATTTAATCCTGATTATTTTTTTAATCCTGCCAAGCTCGTCATATTCATAGTGGGAACCCCTGGGTGGAAGACTGCTACCGTCCTGGGGATCAGAGCCAAAATAATATTCATAAAAATTAGGGAGCTTGTCCCCGTCGGGATCAAGACTGGCATCATCAACCAGAGGATCAAGGCCATGGTCCTTCTCCCATTTGTCATCCATTTTATCCCCATCGGTCTCCCTGTTACAGGCGCAGCTTTCACCCAGATCTGGTTCGTGTATACCATTGCGGTTGCTATCCTCCTCATTGTCAAGCAGGCCGTCGCCGTCGGTATCCGCCAGCAAGTAATTTGAACACCCCGAGCGTTGCTCCAGCACGTCCAGAATAAGGTCACCGTCTGTGTCGGGACTTGTAGCAGCCCTGAGAGTGCCCCCTGCAACTACCCTGAAACCAGGCTCAAAGGTGATTGTTGTCCGAGCTACAAGGTCCAGATCAACATCGGAAGGGATCTGTGTTTCCCCTTGGGTTGTTATGGACCCGGTGATATAATGCCGGGCCGAATCAAGGGTGCCTGTCAAAATCAAGTCCCGGTCCTGATTTTGGGCCTGAGCCTGGACAGTTATGGATACCAGAACAGCTAAAATACAGTATCTTAATAGATTCATTTTACTTTCTTCCCTTTTTTAGGATATGGCATCCATATCCGATTCCTTCAAAAAATTAACCAGTTGAAAAAACTGGGACTTTCCCGGACAATCAGCGGGGAAAACAAATCATGGATGGAAAATTGTTTTTTTATTGAAGTTTTTCAAGCTTGGTATTTATTTTTGCCAGTGCCTGTTTTAACTGATCGTTTTCAGCCTTAAGAGTTTTAACGGCTTCAATCAGGGGAGCCACAAGTTGTGAATAAGCTACGGATTTATACCCTTCATTGTCGGTTGAAACAACTTCTGGAAATACTGCTTCCACTTCCTGGGCAATAACACCGATCTGATTACCAGCTCCTCTGGAAGAATCAATCCATTCATATGTCACCCCCCGAAGCTTTGAAATTTTTTCCAGGGCATTTTCCATTGTATTAATATTTGTTTTCCATCGGGCATCGGATGCTGACACATTATGGGCTCTGACTATGCCGTTGACATCAAGTTTGTATGAAGGGTTTTTGGTGCCAACGCCAATATTGCCATCTCCACGAATATAAAAATGAGAATACTCCATTGATGGACCGTTGCTTTTAACATTAAATAGACCACGAGTCGTATTAGCTCCGTGTTGAACGTAAAATGTAAACGCATCAGTTTGATCTACGTTCTGTGCCACAAAAAAATATGTTCCATCATCGGTAATAAATTTTGCCCTGTTTGCAACAGAACTAAAAATTTCAAGCATTGCTTTGGGGGTTGAAATCCCGACCCCAACATTACCGTTTTCATGGACAACCAGGCTGTCACCCGCGTAAATTCCTTTGACTGTGGCTAATAAACATATCATTGCCGTGACGATCAAAATTCTTTTAAATTTCATCCTTTCTCTCCTCGCAAACATACAGTTATTTTATAAACATTGTTATTCTTAATTTTTTGCAGGACATTACTTTATAAAACAAAGTAATGCAAGGGATATGTTGCAAAACAACAATGAGGTTTTTTGGTCCATCTTCCCGAAAAGTACGGTAGGATTTATTTTAATGACCAGCAACTCTTTTTTTAGTAAAATTTTAAAGAAAAGATAGGCCCCTTTGCCTATGAGTGTGACCTGGAAACCTTGTTGATAAGGGAGTCAACTTTTTTTGTTATTGATTGTGGTTCATTTAAATAGATGCCGTAATACGCCCATATGTAAAATATGACTTTTGCCTAAATCAAAATATCATTAATATTCAAGAAGTTATCGAAAAAGTACTGTTGAATTCTAAAATAGATTTTGATTCTCAAACGCAGGCACAGTAAGGGTTTGAATAGGGTCGTCGGAAATTTTGCGGTTTTGGACAATTAACCCCTTTTAGTTCTTTCCCACATTTGAAAAATGGTAATTTTTTGGCAGGAACTAAAGCCTTTGCTCCTGTTTTTGGGTTCCTTCCTATATAAGGTTTATAACTCTTGACAAAAAAAGAGCAAAAACCACGTATTTCAGTCTTTTCCCCCCTGACAAGGGTCTCACTTATCTCATTGAAAAAAGTATTAACTATTTGAGAAGCTTGATAGTTGGTAATATTACATTTCTTTTTAAGTTTTTGTATCAACCCCTGTTTATTCAATATTCTAACTCCTAATTAAACTTATTTAAATAAAAAACCCTCTTGAGACTGGTTTCTCAAGAGGGTTTAGCCGTAATTGCTTGCCGTAATACCTATGGTAGAGGTGTGGTGCAAATCGGCAATATCCTTTT
>JAAELK010000293.1 GCA_024226935.1 Desulfobacteraceae bacterium | reverse complement strand
TTCAACAGGGCCTTTGGAAGGAACCAATAACAAAATTAAAACTATGAAAAGGCAGGCCTATGGATATCGTGATTTTGAATTTTTCAAATTGAAGCTTTTTGATCTTCATAGAAAAAAGTACGCGTTAATCGGATGAACCAATTTTACTCCAAAAACCGACAAAATTATTTTTTAATACTATTTTTAACCAGGGTATCAAAACATGCCCGGGCATCCGGAGAAAAATTGTGAAATTCTCTTAGTTTTGCACAGAGCTGTTCATCACAGACAGCACAATTTTCCAAGCCCTTTTCTTGACAGCATTTTCTTATCTCACAAGATTGACAATACCCAAGAAGCCTTCCTTCCTCCATAGTACACCCATCGCAATTGATATCTTCCGGTTTAAAAACAAGCCCGAATTTTCCAGAATAAAGTTCTGCAGTTTTTTTTCTAGCATCATCATCATCATTGTGGGTAGCCAAAAACGCAGGACAACTGGAGCAAACAAGTCCACAAAAACCAATTTTCTTTTTCATACTTTTTTATCCTTTTCTAGGGATTAGAATAATAACTTCTACTCATCTTTTTTAGAAATTTTTGAAACCTTCCACGGATTCCAACGATCAAAAAAAGAGGCCTTGAACAAAATTTCCATGATATAGGCAAAAGTTCTGACAGATCTGAGTAAAAAACCCGTATAAAGAGGAATCAAAGGCAGCCATACAATCAATAAAAGTTCTCTGGGCCGCAGGGTTTTTCCCAAAAGTGCTACAGCCAGGGCAAATTCCAAAAAATTTACAACACTGTAAATAAAAAGATTGATGATGAAGATCACCTCAATATAATCCCTGGCAAAAATAAAGATCTGGATTATATAAATCCACCATTTGATATCGAAGATAAGATTAAAGAAAATATTTTCTGCCGAGGCCAAAAAATTTTTAATGCTAAAATTTTTTGATGGCAAAAGGATATCCCGATGTTTACGCACCCGGAACCTGATAAGAGAGCGATCCCAGCGAAACCTTTGGCGGATAAGTTTTAAAAAAGAGTTGGGGACATTGGTATAACAGATGGCAAAGGGCTCATGGATAACTTTGAATCCCAGTTTACGAATCTTTAGGGTGACATCTCCATCAAGACCTGGCCCCACATCCCAGCCATATATCCTTTGGAGAACATCCCTTCGAAAGGCACCGTGGGCACCTGCAATAATACGCAAAATACCCAATTGCGACGAAACGGTCCTTCCTGTTGAAATGGATTTAAAATACTCGATGGCCTGGAGCCTTGTGACAATACCGGCATCGATGTTGGCCACCCGGACATCCCCCCCCACAGCCCCGATATCAGGATTAATAAAAAAAGGCAGCAGGATGGTCTCGACGGCATTATTTTTCAGATGTGAATCCGCATCCAGATGGATAATATACTTGCCCCTGGCGAATTTTAAAGCAGTATTGGCGGCCGAAGCCTTACCCCCCCGGATCTCATTTCTGATAAAAAGTGTGATCTTACCCAATTTTTGCAGCCTGCGGCCGATCAAAGGGGTATCATCATCGGAACCATCGTCCACAACAATTAATTCAATATGCTTATAAGTCTGCTGGGCAAGGGTATCTACCAGACTAGTGATATGCCTGCCCTCATTTTTGCCGGGCACCAGAACCGATACCAGGGGAAGTTCATGGAACAACT
Organism: Desulfobacteraceae bacterium; assembly: GCA_024226935.1. Lineage (GTDB taxonomy): Bacteria > Desulfobacterota > Desulfobacteria > Desulfobacterales > Desulfobacteraceae > NBML01. The sequence continues at coordinate 15,318 of JAAELK010000293.1, read as the reverse complement.
TTTGACGAGCCAACTTATAGACTTTTTTTCTCATTCGGCGCCTGGGTATGTAAAACAACAAGACAAAAAAATCCAAAAACAGATACCGCATCATATCGATGAAAAAAAACGGCCAGAAATAAGCTATCATCTTCCAGAAATCAAGGGAAGCAAAAAATTGAGAAAAAGATTCAATCAGCATGGGTCTGTAAGAAAAGCTCTATCTTATTTTCCAGGTCTATACCGGCTTCAATCGGGTAAATCTCTCTTTCCACCCGGCATTCCATTTTCAGGTTAGCCGTGAGCAATGCGATTATACGCTCTTCCAGGCGTTTCATTGCAAGCTCTGCTTTATCCAGAGGAGTTTCTGTCAGGATCACCAGGAAAATAGTTTCATCCCGAACCGAGAAAAGATCAGAAGTTCTCAAAGCTGCCTTAAAAGCTTCGCTAAGTTCATCAAATACCTGTCTAGAACGTTTGCCCAGGGTGCTGTAAATCTGGTCGATGGCATCAAGGCGCAAAATAACAAGGTGACTTATGCTCACCTTATAGCGCTCAATACGGGCAATCTCCAGGCGGAAAAAATTTTTAAAAGCATCGAAGGAGATTGCATAGACCTTGGTTTCAAGAATGGTCTGTAGCAAAGAATCCATGCCGTGACGGGCGGCATTCTGTCCCAGAGCGGTAATGTTATAGGTCTGGATATCCCGAATCAACTGGTTTTCCGGTTTTGTCTCCCGCCAGCAATCATAACAGGAGGTCATCACCCCGGATTCTTGAAACACATTACTGCAATTATTGCAATGATGCACCACCGATGCCTTGTCATAATCTACACCTATATGCTTTAATGCCCTATCACATTTAGGGCATATAAGCTCTTGGCCCTGCTTATAATCCGACTTTCCCCCCACATAGGCACATCGAAAGTGATGGATCAGTTCTTCGGTGTAAAGGTCACTGGAATTGCAGTCTGGACAGATCTCAAAAAAATTGAGGAAGGCACAACCACAATGGGTACACCCATAAGCCCGGCTGACAAATTGTCCGGTGATCAATTTCTGGTTCTCCAAAAATTCCAGGGTTTCCAGGACCCCGATATCCTGTTTAGGAAAAAGAGGTTGGAGGCTGGGGTAGATATGTCCACTGAGTTTCCGGGCCGACGGTATGGGTTTGAACTCTTTGTTTCTTGTCTCAATCAAACGCAGCACTTTGAATGCGATATTGCTGTCACCGTCTTTGGAGATCTTCTTTAGCCCATCTATCCTGACATTGATGGCTTCAAGCCGGGCGGACCAGGAAGAAAATTCGATTTCGACCTCGGTTTCATCGGGGCGGATAATACCGTCCGACGCCTGCAACACTTCCCTGGGAACAGCCTCGGAAGAACCTCTAAACAATACCGGTTTGAGATAAATATCCGGATTAACATGGCTTCTGACACGCCGAAGCTGCTGATACCCCACCTGCCAGTCCGAAAGATCCAGAATCAAAAAGGACACAGCTTCCAGATCCACCAGGTTCAAATCCTGGATGGTGGACACCGACATCTCCGGCGGACATGTCAGCATCCGTTTGGATGATATGCACAAGGGCTCTCTCATTTTCGTTCACCTCTAACACGGACATCCATGCGGTCATATCGCTTCCAAAAAAAGGCATCCTTTTCATTCAAGGGACTTAAGTGAACCAAAAGCTTTGATTCCACTGGCACATAGTCTTTGCGAAACCGCTGGGGTGAATGCATTGCAGCAGAGGTAAAACCCGTAACCATACCCCTGGTTGCAAGGCCATCCGGAAAAATAATAGTCATAATTTCTCCTTTATCGATATAATCAAGAACTTGCCAATCCAAATAAGCTTCAACGGCAACTAAAGCATTTTCCGGCATGACAACCATAAGGGAATCACCCTTGTCGATATATTCGTCCTTTTGCCGGGTAACATGGGAGACAACCCCGTTAAAGGGAGCCAGAAGCTTTTCAGCATCGCAGGTTGTATCCGCTTCCACGGTCAAATGCTTTTCAAGAACAGTTAGCTCTTTTTTCTTGATGGTGATTTCAGCAGCCAGAAGAGCCATTTTTTCTTTCAGGCGCTCCTGTTTTTGTTGAATAATTTCCAATTTCCTGAGGGAGGTATTTGTCTGACCTATTTCAAGGGCCCGGTACAAAACAGGTTTTTTTTGGACAGATTCCAGGGCACCAAGCTGTGATTGGTAGACCTTATATTCGGCCTGAATTTTCTGGATTTCATGGAAAAGACGGGTTGGGAGAATATCGGGGATTTGTTCCAGACACTCTTGTCCAGGATCGATCACTGCAAGGAGATCTCCTGCGGCAAAAGTTTCTCCTTCAACCTTGCCAATAAAAGTCACCGTTCCCCCCTTTTTGCTACTTAAAATACGCTTTTCGATCTCAACCTGACCGGTCCCTTTAAAATAGAGAAACTTCATCAACACCAGATAGCAAACACCGCCCAGAATGCTCAACAACACCAAAAAATAGAAAACCTTCATCACCACGGGCAAGATTCTGCGGGGGGCCCTGCCCTCGGAAAGATTCTGGAAATGGCTTTTTTTAGTTCTCAGTTTCATGGGCTGACCCCGAAAAGGTTAAAAAACCGCCAAGATCCTGGAAACAGAAAGCATCTATGCCTGTTTTGGCCAGAATTTGCTCTATCATCTTTTCCATTTCCCATTCATCTTTAAAGTCCGATGTCCGCAAAACCACCACCAATTTTTTAGGTCCCACAGCCCTCAAGGCAGGTGTAATGCGACGCACCAAAACATCTGGATCACGGGTTCCATAGGCCATTATAAACAGTTTTCCCGCCGAAAGGCCAAGTTCCCGGTAGGTTTTTTCACTCCAACTAAAGGGCACTGCCACCGAAAAGTGCCGGTCCAAAAGCCCCAATTTGATTTTTCGCACCAGATCCAGAAACAACCCCAGATAAACTTCCCTGTTTTCATGATAACCATCCATGGTCTGGGGCTCGATGTCAAAATGAATGGCTCCGGTTTTTTCGGCGGCAATCAAGGATTTTTCCACCGCTCTCCCATGTTTTTTTTCAAAGATCCAGGTATTATCACCAATAATCAATTGGGTTTGGATCTGCTTTTGTAAAGCTTGTTCAATAAAGTCATCCCGTTTACCAGGATCAATGTGGCGGCTGTCAGACAACAACACGGAAGATATCTGTTTGGCCTCTAAAAATGTAATAATATCCTGGTTATCCAGAAGGTTAAAACTTTTAGACCAGATATAAATGCTTCGTTTGCCCGGCCGGGCCCGGTTCAATGCCGGTTCAACGGAGACAGTTTTCACAAGATCTGAGTGATATGGTACCTGGGCAACAAGAAATATCATACTTACCCTGCGATAAAGTTCTTCTAACGCTGCGATCAGTTCCAGGCGAGCGTCTATCATGGTTTTCATCCTTGTGATAGCAGTGGTGACAAGGGATTCATTCCCCTTTTGCATTAAAATCAGGGTCTGCCGAACCCGTTCCCGGGCCCGTTCCTGTCGGTAAAACTGCTTGATCGTCCGTCTCAATTGCTCCTGAAGGGCATCCTGGGCTGCACGGCACAGGGATAACCGTTCCCACAGGGCATAATCTTTTTGTTGCTCCAATTGACTTACCTTTAAATTGACCAGATCTGTTTTCCTGGAATAAAGCGGCACCCTGAACCGAAGCCCTGCTACCACATCATCTGTATTTCCCAGATCTTCATCTGTATCAAAATCCTTGCGAAGATAAACCCTGAGCGAATTATGGAACACAGATTCCTGTTCTTTTTGAAGCCGTTTTTTTTGCATTTGCAAAAGCTCTTTTTGACTGTCATCGCCTCGAATCAATTCCAGCAATTCCGGAAAATCAACGGCGATAATGGGCGGCAATGCCCAATGAAATACTTCCCCATCAAAATAGGGGTCTGCATGGAAAACATCAAGCTCCTGCCGGGTCAATACCAGGTCCTGCTCAGACACCAGATAATCATCCAGAAAACTCCATTGCTTAAAATAGGCCCGACGCTCAATCTGGAAAACAGGTTTCAATAACTTAAGCTTTAATTCCAGCAATTTCATACGAAGACCTGCAAAATCTTTTTTAATCCCCAAATACCGACAACGAAACTGCCGTTCCAGCTCCCTTTGACCAACCAGAATCTGTGTTTCCCGTATCAGAAGGTCCAGGGTTTTAGTCTTGGATAATTGCTGCAGATATCCGTTTTTCAATAAATCCCAGGACAACTCTATATTACCTCGCCCCTTTTCAAAACTGCTGTCATCATCTTCGTCGCCACCGGAAAAACTACCCGATGACAAAGCCCCCCTAAATTCAAGACCTTTATCCCGGCCCACAAGATCCCGCTGTTCACGGATAATCCGAACTTCCTCCCCCGCGTCTTCCGGAAAATCGCAGGCATGGCTGAATATCGCATCGTAGGCAAAATTTTGGGAACGATCCTGATTCACCAGACGGTCCTGCAAGGTAAACAAAAGATCTGTAAAGGCTTTAAATTCGGTTTCGACTGCCAAAGCAGATGAAATCGATGGAAAAAAAACAAATACCCCACAGAAAAAAAACACCAATCCCCATAGTTTCACAAACTTTTTCGTCACAACCAATATCCCGGACACACCATGGGGAGATATGACCGCCAGATTCTTTTCGACAGTGTCCATGCAAGGGCCTTTTTAGTGAATGATATCTAAAGATTAGACTATTGCACGAAGTTTTGTCAAGCAAAGATCTATTCGTAAATCGTATGCTTCCTGGGATCAAAGGCTTCTCTGACCCCTTCCCCGGTAAAAGTAACCGTCATAAGCGTAACCACAAGAGCCCCTACCACCGAAGCTGAAATCCACCAGGCGTCCATATTCTGCCAACCCTGGGACAAAAGTTCCCCCCAGGAGGGAGTGGGGGCAGGAAGACCGAATCCCAGGTAATCAAGAGAAGTCAGGGAAACGATACCCCCGGAAATAGCGAAGGGTGCATAGGTGACAATCACGGAAATGGTATTGGGAATAATATGTCGGAATATAATCCTGAAATGGGAGGCCCCCAAACTGCGGACGGCCAGAATATATTCCTTCTCTTTTTCCCGATAGGTCATGGTACGCATTACCCAGGTAATACCGATCCAACCAAAAAATGCCAGAATCAAGATTAAAATCATGAAACTTGGCACCACAATGGAAGAGATAATAATAATTACATATAAAAACGGGATATTACTCCATACTTCGATGATTCGCTGGAAAAACAAGTCAAATTTCCCACCGAAATACCCCATGGAACAGCCAACAGCAATACCGATGGTATAATTGAGCAACAAAAGAACACAGGAAAAAATAATGGCGGTACGAAACCCGTAGACAAGACGCGCCAGAATGTCCCGGCCCACATTATCCGTCCCCAAAAAATGCCGTTGTGAAAAAGAGGGAGGAAAGGGTGGATATTCATTGGTCCTCAGATCATTTTCATAGGCATTATAAGGGACAATGGGCATAAGGACAAATCCTGCCCCTTCTTCCTGGCTTAATTTTGTTTTTAATTGCCTGTAATTGGTTTCATAACTATATCCCAGCCCAAAAGCAGATCCTGGAATCATCTCAGAGTAGGTGGGAAAATAAAATTTTCCACCATGATAGACCATCAACGCCCGGGAGTTGATAAAGAGTTCCCCGAAAAACGAGATAAAAATCATAGTCATGATGATAACAAAAGACCAGAACCCCCTGGAGACGGAACGAAAACGCTTCATTTTTTTCAGGGTGGAAGGATTCAGGAATATCATGGGCTCACCTCACCTAAGTAAATTATTTAAATCGAACACGGGGATCCACCATGGCTACACATAGATCGGATAAAATATTGCCCACCATGAACAATAAAGAAGAGACCACCAATACTCCCATGACCACTGGGTAATCCCGATCAATGACGGACTCATATCCCAAAAGCCCCATGCCGTTAATATTAAACACCTTTTCAATGAGAAAAGAACCCATGAGAAGAATGGAAATATTATTCCCAAAACTTGTAGCAATGGGAATCAGGCTGTTTCGAAGAGCATGGCGAAAGACCACTTTTTTAAAAGGTAATCCCTTGGCAATGGCTGTTCTAACATAATCTGCCGACAAATTATCCATGAGAGTATTTTTCATGAGCAAGGTCATAACGGTAAAAGAACCGATCATATATGAAAACAAAGGAAGTATGGTATGCCAGGTAATATCTATTATTTTTTCAAAAAAATTCATATCGTTAAAAAAATCGGACACCAGACCACCCAGGGGAAACACATCAAACCGTGAAGAAAACAAGACCAGCATGAACACCCCGGCAACCCATCCTGGAATAGCATAACCCGCAAAAATCAAAGAGGAAGTAAAATTATCAAATCTGGATTTGTGACGAACTGCCTTGGCAACTCCCAGGGGAATGCAGATCCCATAAATTAAGATCAAGCTCAGTATCCCAAAATAAAGGGAAATGGGAATGCGCTGGCAGATCATCTCCCAGACCGGGTCCTGGTACCTGGTAGACCGGCCCAGATCTCCTTGGAGCACCTTGGAAAGCCAGGAGAAATAACTTTGCAAGATTGGCTTGTCAAACCCGTAATATTCTTTTAATTTCTGAATCTGATCCTGGGACAGAGGCTGACCTGAGTCAGCTCCTGCCCTGAACGATGAGGAACCGTTTCCATCTTGCCCCATCTGCATGGCACGGGTCTGGGCAATAATACGCTCAATGGGGCCTCCTGGCACAAATCTTGTAATGGTAAAAACCATTATGGTGATACCGATAAAGGTAGGTATCACCAACAACAGCCGTCTTACAAAATATGCAGTCATACAATCATCTGATAAACAGATTCGAGTGCTTTATCAAGAAATTCAAGTTTTGTACCGCCGGCCTGGGCCATATCCGGACGCCCACCACCGCCTCCTCCCACAATCCCGGCAGCCTTCTTAACAATATCTCCCGCCTTATATTTTTTGGTCAAATCATCGGTCACAACAGAAATCAACAAGGCCTTACCATTGGATATGGCGCCCAAAAGCAGGACACCAGAACCAAGTTTTGTCTTGAATTTATCTGCAAGATCCCGAAGCTGGGAGGGATTTTCAATATCCACCCTCTTACTCAAAACCTTGACCCCGTTAATCTCACGAATATCATCCTCGATATTTTTAACCGACTTGGATGCCAGCTTGGCTTTGATGGAAGCAAGTTGTTTTTCAAGATTTTTTTTCTCCTGCAACAGGGTTTCCACACGGATCACCACCTCATCCTTGCTACCCTTCAGCAGATCTGCTGTAGCATCAATGACCGACTGATCAAAATGAACCTTATCCAAAGCCTTCTTACCTGTTACAGCCTCAATACGTCGCACACCAGAAGCAATACCACCTTCGGATAAAATCTTGAACAACCCGATATCCCCGGTAAATTGGGTATGGGTTCCCCCGCAAAGCTCCCGGGAAAATTCCCCCTGGGAAACCACCCTCACCACATCCCCATATTTTTCTTCAAAAAGAGCTGTGGCACCGGCACGTACCGCTTCATCCATATCCATTTCCCGGGTATGGACCCCATGGTTTTCCCGAATTCTGTCATTGACATGATGTTCAATGACGGCAAGTTCTTCGGGAGTAACAGCTGAAAAATGGGTAAAATCAAACCGCAGCCGGCTGGGGGTAACCAGGGAACCTGATTGTTTAACATGATCACCAAGAATCGATCTTAAAGCGGAATGGAGAATATGGGTAGCCGTATGGTTGACCACCGTTGCCCGGCGTTTTTCAGGATCCACCTTCAGGGTAAACTTATCCCCTTTTTTACACTGCCCCAAAACCACTTTTCCCTTGTGAATGTAGAGCCCGGAAGGATCGGAGACCGTATCCAATATCTCAATTTGGCAGTCTTTGTTTTCAAAAAGTCCGACATCACCGGTCTGACCACCAGATTCAGCATAGAAAACAGTCTCTACCGTTACCACCTCGATCTTGTCACCCTGGACGGCAATTTCAAGCTCTTTGTCATCTTGTACCAGAATCTGGACCCGGGATTCAATTTCCAGGTTATCATAACCCTTGAAAACAGTTTTTACCCCGGCAGATGTCAATGATTTGTACGCCCCGCCCACCCCGGCAAATTTTTTCTTAGATCTTGATCTGGCTTTTTGTTTAGCCATGGCTTCATCGAACCCGTCCATGTCCAGTTCGATATCCATCTCTTTAACATGGTCTGCAATAATATCCACGGGAAAACCAAAGGTATCATACAACTTGAAGATAACCTCTCCTGAAATGGTGGCATGCCCCTTATCTTGAACTTGTTTAATTGTAAGTTCCAAAAGTTTCATACCCGTTCCCAGGGTTTCTAAAAACTTTTCTTCCTCATTTTTCACCACATTAAGGATAAAGGCGGAAGAATCCTTGAGTTCAGGATAGGCTCCATCCATGATATGAAAAACGGTTTGAACTGTTTCATGGAGAAAAGGTTTTACAAAGCCGATGCTTCTGCCATAGCGAATTGCCCGGCGCATGATACGGCGCAACACATATCCCCGGCCTTCATTGGAGGGCAATACCCCATCGCAAATCAAAAAAGCGGTTGCTCTGGAATGGTCAGCAATCACCTTCATGGCCACTTCCACCAAATTGGATTCATTGCGCTTTTTGGCACAAAGTTCTTCCACCTTTTCCATGATGGGAACAAAGAGGTCTGTATCATAATTTGTGGGCACATCCTGGAGCACCGAAATAATCCGCTCAAGCCCCATACCGGTATCGATACTGGGTTTGGGCAAAGGATTCATATTACCAGCCTCGTCCCGTTCAAACTGCATGAACACCAGGTTCCACAATTCCAGCCATCGGTCGCAATCACACCCAACAGCACAATCTTTTCCACCGCAGCCAAAGGCCGGCCCCCTGTCAATGTGAATTTCACTACAGGGACCGCAGGGGCCGGTATCGCCCATGGACCAGAAATTATCTTCCGCCCCCAGGCGCACTATCCGATCTTCGGGTACACCTATCTTATCCCGCCATATTTCATAGGCTTCATCATCTTCATGGAAAACCGAAACATAAAGTTTTTCCTTATCAAATCCATACCCATTAATCAAAAGATCCCAGCCCATTTCAATGGCCTTGTCCTTGAAATAATCCCCAAAGGAAAAATTACCCAACATTTCAAAAAAAGTATGATGCCGGGCCGTATACCCCACATTCTCAAGGTCATTATGCTTGCCACCGGCTCGAACACATTTTTGGGAGGTGACCGCCGTAGAATACTCCCGTTTCTCATCCCCGGTAAAAACCCTTTTGAATTGAACCATACCCGCATTGACAAACAAGAGAGTCGGGTCATCCTGGGGTACAAGGGAGGAAGACCGAACCTGCCGGTGGTTATGTTTTTTAAAATATTCTAGAAAGATCTTCCTGGCTTCATTACCTGTCATATTTGTCTCCTGGTTTTCGCTCCGAAACTTACCCTAAAATTTGTAAATGAAAATTAAACTGCTGTCTTTGATACCTTATTCAGACCAGCCTCTACAATTCCCAATGCCTCTCTGACTTTAGTTTCTATTTTTTCAAATATATCCGAATTGTTCATTAAAAAGATTTTTACATTTTCCCTGCCCTGGCCAATACGTTCCCCTTCAAAAGAATACCAGGAACCGCTTTTATCAATAAAATCAAGTTCAACTCCCATATCCAGCAAATCACCGACCCTGGAAATTCCTTCACCATACATAAGATCAAACTCCACACTTTTAAAGGGGGGAGCCAGCTTGTTTTTAACTACCTTAACACGGGTCCGATTACCCAAAATATCCTGGCCTTCTTTAATGGCGGTAACCCTTCTGATTTCAAGACGCATGGAAGCATAAAATTTTAATGCATTACCACCGGTGGTGGTCTCTGGATTGCCGTAAACAACACCAATCTTCATTCTAATCTGATTTATAAAAACAAGAGTAGTATTAGTTTTACCGATGGTGCCGGTGAGTTTTCTCAGGGCCTGGGACATGAGCCGGGCCTGAAGACCCATGTGAGAATCCCCCATATCCCCTTCAATTTCAGACCGGGGCACAAGGGCTGCCACCGAATCCACAACCAGGATATCAATCCCACCGCTTCTAATAAGCATGTCAACAATTTCAAGGGCCTGTTCCCCGGTATCGGGCTGGGAGATCAAAAGCTCATCACAATCCACACCCAGCCGTTTGGCATAGGCAACATCCAGGGCATGCTCGGCATCGATAAAGGCGGCAATACCACCATTTTTCTGGGCCTCGGCTACTGCATGAAGGGCCAGGGTAGTTTTACCGGAAGATTCCGGACCATAGATCTCAATAACCCGACCCCGGGGATATCCTCCCACCCCTAAAGCCTTATCAAGAGCCAGAGAACCTGTACGGATAACCGGAACTGCTTCCACTTGCCGGCCACCCAATTTCATGATAGATCCCTTGCCAAACTGACGTTCAATCTGATTCATAACTGTCTGAATTGCTTTTTCCTTATCTAAATTTTTTGCCATCCCTTTTCTCCTAAAACAAACCCAATGTGTATAGAATTCTGAGCATAAGTGCTGCCAACACCCCCACCATTATATCATTGCGCCAACATCTTGTGTTTTGTATAACCTGTCCTAGGCCCTGTCAAGGGGATTGAGTTCTGCCATAACCCTTGCGTAAACATCCTTTAAAGGCAGTACTCTATCAAGGGCCACCTTTTTACATGCCTCATATTCGGGCACATATCGAATCTTTTTTTCCGGATCTATGATTTTTTTTACCATAATTCGCCCCAAACTTGTGGATAGCTCCACCACCTCCCGCGCAAGCACCAAACGCTCACTGGAATGGTATCGCAGCCCGATGGCCGTGGTCTGGGTCAGGATCAAACAAGACAAACTCTCAAGATCTTTACCACGGCAAATCACCTCAATCAAAGTGCCGGGCCGATTCTTTTTCATATAAACCGGAATAAAAGCGACATCCAAAGCCCCTTGTTCCAAAAGAAGATCCATGACAAAACCCAGAATTTCCGGGTTCATATCATCCACATTTGTCTTGATCACAAAGACCTTTTCCCGTTCAAGGGAACTTCCCGGTTTAAACAAGTTATCCGGTTTAAACAAGTTATCCGATTTAAACGAGCTATCCGATTTAAACGAGCTATCTGATTTAAACGAGCTATCTGATTTAAACAAGCTGTCCGATTCAAGCGGATTAGCCGATTCTTCCTCTTTACCTGAAAGAGGTGAATTTTTTCCCAGAACCATACGCAAAAGATTGGGCAGCCGGGAATTAGTTTCCCGTTTTCCCGCCCCATATCCGATGCCTGTGATCTGCATTTCCGGCATGGGTCCAAAGGAGGTGGCAAGGGTGGCCACAATGGCCGCACCTGTGGGAGTAACAATCTCTGTGGTAGCATCGGAACCTGTAACCGCAATTCCCTCAAGAATTGCCAAAGTTGCCGGCACAGGCACAGGTATTGTGCCATGGGCACAATCCATAAACCCTGATCCCAAAGCAACCTTTGAAGCAATGATGGTTTTAACGCCTAGATAATCCACCGCCAGAAAGCTGCCGATGATATCAACCAGGGAATCCATACCGCCGATTTCGTGGAAATGGACGGTTTCAATTTTTTGACCATGGATCCTGCTTTCTGCCCTCGCTATTTTTTCAAATGCCCCAAGGCTGTTTTTTTTCACAGATTCAGGCAGATTGGAATGAATAATGAGCTCCCGGATATCCTGGTAATTCCTGGAGGTATTGTCTTCTTCCACATCCACAAACAGATTCACCGCCCTCAGGTGATGTTTGAACACAATTTCGCTTCTAAGCACAAACCCCTTGAACAAAGGAGCAAGTTTTTGTTCAATCCATTCCAAGGGCACCCCGAGATCAATCAGAGCCCCAAGGGTCATATCCCCGCTGATACCGGAAAATAGATCCATATAAAGCATCATAGGGCAATATTTCCTGCGGCATGAACCTGAAGGATTTCAAGAACCAACCGGGCTGTGTTTTCCATGTCCGCCAGGGCAATGGATTCCTTGAGAGTATGAACATCTGTCATACCAGTGCCGATAACACCAGCTACAATACCCTTCCCAAAAAAGATATTGGCATCGGCCCCACCACCGATGGTTTTACTTTCCAATTTGCGGCCAAGATTAGCAGCTGCCTTTCTGGCAAGAATAATTACAGGATGATCTTCGGCTATATTTGTATTGGGAAAATCTCGTTCCACATCAATTTCAACCCGGGGAAGATCCTGACCGTCTTCCCTGAGGGTGGCTGCTGCAGTTTCAAAACCGGAAATAATATCATTGGTAACCTTTTCAAGTTTTTCCACATCATGGGATCTGGCTTCCCCAAGGATTTCCACATATTCCGGCACAATATTAGCTGCCATACCGCCGGAAATGGTGCCCAGATTACAGGTAGTTATCTCGTCTATCCGACCAAGTTCCAAGCTTGAAATACCCATGCCGGCAGTATAAATAGCCGAGATTCCCTTTTCCGGTTCTCCTCCGGCGTGAGCCGCCCGCCCATAAACCTTGACCTTGATCTTATTGGCACTTGGGGCTTTGGTGACAATTCCTTCTATATCCGTGGAATCCAGAATATAACCAATTTTTGAATCTATTAAGGACAAATCAAAATTTTTGGCACCAAGAAGTCCGATCTCTTCGCACACGGTAAAAACAATTTCCACAGGAGGACAAGGCAAATTATTTTCTTTAACCACATCCATCACTTCTAAAATAATGGCCAGGGCAGATTTATCGTCCCCACCTAAAACGGTAGTTCCATCACTTCTAAAAATTCCATTTTCAAATTGAACCTTTACCCCATTACCCGGCAGCACCGTGTCCATGTGACCTGATAAAAATAGAGGAGGAACATCAATTGTGCCTTTAAATTTTGCCACCAGATTTGAGCAATCTCCGCCCACTTTTTCTTTAACATCATCAAAACAGACACTTGCGCCCATATCAATTAAAATTTTTTCAAGCACCTTGGAAATTTTAGCTTCATGACGTGACTCTGAATCAATCTGAGCAAGCATCTTAAAACGCTCACCCAATCTTTGTGCATTGATCATTTGCATCTTTAATATTCCACTCCTCTTGTTGTAAATCATCCCCTTTAGTCAAAAAATCATTTATACTAGACTTGCTGCCCATAAACAAGGGCACCTTAACATCAACGTCAACAAATAGTATCGACTTACAACTATTTTTTTTCTGAAAAGATTTCCGCCATCATACACCGGGCACTGCCGCCTCCAATGGATTCAATGATAGTAAGATCCATGGATAATATTTTGCCATGGGTTTCAAGTCTTTTAACCTGATCAGGTGTAAATCCTTCAAAAGCACTCTTAGACATGACAATCAAAGGGCTTCCTCCAGCAGAATTAACCTGGAGAATATTGCCGCAAAAAGAATTTTCCATCTGATCCATGGAAATTTCAATGATCTCAAAAAAATTTTCAAGGGAGGATTTTACCCTTTTCTTTTCCTTTTTATTGTGGATACAGTCCAGGCAGATCACGGCAAATTTATCCCCAATACTCATCATGACATTGGTATGATAAATAGGAATTGCCTTGGAACTTTTGGTATCAAACATGATACCCTGCTTATAAAACCGCAGCCGGATAAAATTATCAAACTGCTCATCGCAGCATCGATTGGACCGGGCGGCATAAACCACCTCGGCTCTGTGATCAATAACCATGGACCCCGTACCTTCCAAAAAATACTTGGTTTCATCAAGACGTCCCACATGAATCACATTCCTGATCTTATATCCATTTTTCCTTAAAAGCTTTTCCACATCTTCGGGCCTACGCTCGTAACGCCGATTCACCGCCGCCATGGGATAAGTAATCAAGGTGCCGTCATGTTCCGTTGAAAACCAATTGTTAGGAAATATAGCATCGGGAGTTTTTCCGAGGGGAATTTTTGCCTGGAATGGTTCCGGTTTTTCCAAAATCAAAACCGTCACCCCTTCGGCCCGCAATATATCCACCATAGCCTGGAACTCGGCATTGGCTTTTATGTTAATCTCTTCTTCAACCATATTCAGACGTTTCTGGAACTCATTATCCAGACCTGTCTGTTCATTGAATCCAAAATCATAGGGCCTGACCATCAAAACAGTATCCGTTGTTCTATCGACATCCAGCATAAACTACCTCATATTTTTTTATTATAAATTTAGTATCAAATTTTGAATCCACAGATTTAAATTTTTAAGAAATTGTTCAGGGCAGCCCTGGGCACAAAAGTGAGAACTTGAAGGCAAAATATGAACGGGCACATGATAGGCCTTCAAAAAAGGCAGGCTCTGCAATTGCTGACCATTTTGAGCAATACAATACACTTTTGGCAAGCTTAATTTAACAAAGTCGTAGCCAATGCAATTGGTAAATTCCGCGTTGGCCACTTTTACAGCCAACTGCCTCATTGCCATACAATTTTGGGTAAAACAGCGTATGGTTGTTAATTGTAATCCGACATGGTAAATCCCCAATGCAGACTCTTTTAATCCTGCCTGGTAAATTTGATCGCTCCATCTATCAAACCATTCAGATAAATTTTCACCTTTTTGAAAACATTTGAGTATCTGCCTTGAAATAAAAGAACCATATTGTGTGAGCGTTGTTTCAATTGCATAAATCCCTCTAATGGATGATGCCAATTTCCCATTGGCAAGAAGCACGGCATGGATCCCTCCCATCGAATGGGGCACTAAAATAATTGTTTTATATTTTGAGGGCAATTGTCGAATTTGCTGAACCAGCACATCCACTTGTTGATCAAATGAAAAACTTAATTTTTCACAATTACTATAACCATAACCCATTATATCCGGAATAAAAATATCATATACCAAAAGCTCATTGTAATTTAAGAAATTAACATAGTTAAGATGTGAATCTCCAGCACCATGAAGAAAAACAATCAATATATGTTTATCATTATTTGCATATAAACCGAATGCCCTGCCCATTGTCGTATTAAAATATAATTTTTTATGGTTCATAAAAGATTACACCCTGGTAGAAGATCGATATATAGTTACATTTGATTCAAAGCAATCAGAACCATTAAGAGCAAAACTTTAAAGTTAAGATACAACCGCCGGGCCTTAAACTCGATGATCCAGTTTTCATAAATTGACAACATCTTGGCTGTCGGTTATTCTCTCCACGTTAACAATAAGCCTTATGTTTCAGCGATGGAGATGATTTGTAACGTCCCCATGAGTTAAGATGCATGTGTTTGGAT
>JAAELK010000292.1 GCA_024226935.1 Desulfobacteraceae bacterium | reverse complement strand
TCAACAGGGCCTTTGGAAGGAACCAATAACAAAATTAAAACTATGAAAAGGCAGGCCTATGGATATCGTGATTTTGAATTTTTCAAATTGAAGCTTTTTGATCTTCATAGAAAAAAGTACGCGTTAATCGGATGAACCATTTTTTATTTATCGTAACAATTTTATAATTTGTCAATTAAAAAGCGTAATCCTGTATTATCAATCAGGCATAACTTGTTTGCTTTGCTTGCCTCTTAAACACTGAGTTTGAGTTCGTTTCAAACAGGAATATTTAGATAAGTGTTTAGATCGACCTCGTCTATCTGCTCCGGCTTGAGATACTTTTTTGCATACTCTTTATATACTCCGCTTGTGAGAAAAAGTTCGAACAATTCTTTGTCGATGTGTTGATCTTTCACAAAAAAGCCCAGTATACGAATGGTTTCACTGAGGGTTTTGGCTTTTTTGTAGGGACGGTC
Source organism: Desulfobacteraceae bacterium (assembly GCA_024226935.1). Classification (GTDB taxonomy): domain Bacteria; phylum Desulfobacterota; class Desulfobacteria; order Desulfobacterales; family Desulfobacteraceae; genus NBML01. Next base: position 4,708 of record JAAELK010000292.1, on the reverse strand, counting down.
AGATGCTGTGAGGGCTTCATATATATCCGAAAGTGCCATTATACGTGCAGGGATGGACATTTCATGCGCTTTGAGCTTGCGGGGGTAACCAGTGCCTATGAGGGTCTCATGGTGCGCACCGGCTATTTCCGGAACTTCCACGAGGTTTTCCGGGTAGGGAATCATTTCCAACATCTTTATGCTCATGACTACGTGTTCTTGTATTTTGTAACGGTCTTCCGCCGTGAGTGTGCCTTTTGAGATGCTCAGGTTGTAGATTTCACCCTGATTGTACAAGTGTTCAGGCACGTCCATATCGAATTTGCGGGAACCTTTTGACAGCCCGTCGTTTAACCCTTGCCCCAAAGGCCTTGGAAATATGTGTTCAGGACGATCTGCAAGTAGAAATTCCGTGCATGGTGTTTGTGTGCACACCGCATCTTTGGTACGTAATTCTTCGGTCGGAGAAAGACCTAACTTGTCATCCAGATTTTTTGTCCAGGTTGTTTGTGCGATGGATTTAAGGCGCTCCACACGCTCGGGGGCCATAAACTCACCACCCACGTTGCACTTTGCCACAAAACTAAAGTCATCCTTCAGTTTTTGATGCTTTTCCTCAAGGATTTTTCGGAGCTCTTCTTTATTTGCATCTCCTTTGGCAATGGCTTGCCAGAATTCTATTTCCGCGTCGCGCAAAAGCACTTCAAAGCGCATTCTCACTTCGTGAATGCGGTTGTAGATTACTTCCAGTTTACTGCCTTTATCCACAATGTATTCTGGGGTGGTTACTTTACCACAATCGTGCAGCCAGGCGGCTACACGGAACTCTCGCCATTCATCTTTCGTGGTGAAGGCAAAATCTGCCAGCGAGCCTTCCTTGGCTTCAGTGGCAGCACGGGCAAGCATTTCCGCCACCACAGGTACGCGAGCACAATGGCCACCGGTGTAAGGAGATTTTTGGTCAATGGCCTGGGCTATAAGCTTGATGAAAGAATCCATCATTTCTCGTTGTGCTTCTTCGTAGGCCTTGATGGCCTTTGCCATGGAAACCATTGATCGGGATAAGTTTATGATTTCTGTGATATTGCTCTTTACCTCTGCTACCTCATCATATTTTCTATTTTTTACTTTGTCGCTTTCCAAGGCCAGGGCCTTGATAGGATTCACGATTAGGGTGGCAAAGTACCAGACCAAGGGCGATAGCAACAGCAACAAAAGAAAGGTGAACAGCAAAGCGTAACGGATTTTTTCCATGTATGGCTTTAAAATGGACTCAATGGGTACGAAAAACCATATGAATGTGGGCGTGCTGTATGGGGACATGTATTTTACGACATAACCCAGATTTTTTTTGCCATCCAAATCAAAAACCATACTCATGTTGTTTTTGTCTATCTTCTTGGTAAAGTCCAAAATAACCGGGTTTTTGATTCTTTTCTCTTCTGTGTTTATTGTTCTTTTTCTTTCTTTTGCGTGGCCTGTTATCCTCCCATCCGCTTTGAATAGATATACTTCACTGTCGGGTACCATGTTTTGTCGTTGAACAAAACGACTGAGTCCCTCAACTGAAATGTCTACGCCAAACACAGGTTTTCCGGCTCCTTTGGCTTTGGCATAGGTGATTCCCGGTTGCTTGAGCAGGGCGAAAACATACTGGTTTGTACGTATTGTTTTTTCACTCTTTACTGCTGCTTTATACCATGGCCGCTCTCTGGGATCGTAATCAGTCGGTTTGGTTACGTTGTTACTTTTTTTCAAATTTGTATCAAAAAATTCTATATATTTTGTTCGTTTCCCATTTTTTTTTGTGATAATGATGACGGCCCACCTATCTTGAGCGCCAGCGCCAAACCTCTCACGGACATGCTCGCCACTATCAAGATTAATAAATTCAATAAAGTCTCCATTTTCGTAACCTGCATAGAGTGCGTATATATTTTCATTATTCATCATCAAATGTGAAAGCAGGGTCAGTTCCGGGTGTGCTGTATCTGCCATAGGTTTTTGTTCCAGGCTTTTGAACATTCCCAGAATTTCCAATAGCTGCCCGGCTTGTTTATCAAACCCTGAAATACGTTGTTTCCATATCTCTGAACTTTTTTCAAACTCCTTTTGTACCGCTTGTTTTGCAAGGTCTTTACTAAAATAATATTGTAAGCCCAGCGCAAAGCCGGCAGTGAGTGTAGATACAATAAAAAATGTGCCTATTACTGTAAGGCGAATAGAAAATGTTTTTTTGGGTGTCTTGTCTTTCATTACAAAATCCTTTTAGAAAATTGAGATATGTAAGGCACAAGAAAATAAATAAATCGTCCATTGAAAACTTATCGAATACCACCCGGCCCCAAAAGACTTATTTTTTATAATTTTCTTTTGTGGAGAATTTAAAATAATTTTAATCTAAATTAGCACGAATTCATATAAGATAAAAGTCCTCAAAAGATGAGTAATATACTACTATGTCTATTGGTGTTGACTACTTCAGCCAGTTCTCAGTGACGTTCAAATTCGATCAGCGACAGATGGTATTCATTAGGCTCGCTTTTTTCGGATAATACTTTTGACAACCCTGTAATTGCCCAAGGCAATATATACTTTTAAATTATGTGCCGGAAAAAACATTAAACCTGCCCCAGGACAAAATTGCAAAGAGATTGGACCTGGCCCGGACATCACTTCATTACCATTTGTCGAAAATGCCAGTACTGGCATTATCGACAAATAGAGATTTAAGCCTGGGCTTTACAGTGGCACAGGTGGCGCAAAAGCATGGCTGGACAGAACCGATGGTCTGGTCACTGGCCCGGGAAAACAAAAAGGCTGCCGACTATGATAAAGAAAGACCTGCCTAACAGTCAAGGTTCCTTGCAACCCTCTGTGACAGTATGAGTGAGACACTTACCTCTTGAAAAATTAGTGTAGGCCGGGTAAGCTTAGTCTAATTGCAATGATTTATTTAGAAACTGCTCCTAATAGTGGTCACATTCGTTTTTTATAAATGTTCGCAGGGAGTTTTTACTCCCCCCTCCTCCATTAAGAGCCTTCACGTAGGCCATAATAGTCTGACCATATGTTCCATCATTCTTGAAAGAAAAGCGCCTGTACTCCAAAATTTTCTGGATATCTCTAATTTTTAATTTTTTATCTATATATTTTTGTATAAATCTTTTGGCAAAATCCAATTCATCCTGCGCATCTTTTATGCCGCCAATTAAATGGTTTTGCAAACAAAAGTTTATCTCCTTTAGACGATGTTGCAGGCAAACGGCCCTGGCCACCCCATAGCTTCCATGCCTGTGTCTCACATGCAAAATATTCAAATCACTGGCTTTATCAAGATCCTTATAATCTTTGCAAGCCTGTATGGCCCCGGCTATGAATAGCCCGGCATTCAGTGATTGAATCTCAGGTAAGGCATTATCATTAAACCGAATTGGATCTACAATGTTTTTTACCCAGTTATTTAACGGAGTATAAACGATTGTTTTATTTTCTACAGATCTGCCCGGCCATACATACAGATAATCATTTCCTGTGAGTGTTCCCATTGCCGGCTCATTATGACGACTATAACGTAATTTTGCATTTATATGGCCTGAAATATTATCTTTTGCCTGGGACAAATAAAAAATTGCTTTTCGCCAGGGATCAAAAACAATAATTTTCCTAGCTGAATTAATTGACAACCTTTTGGTGTTAAGGGAATACGGTAATTCTTCTCCCAACAAAAGAAATGCATGATCCCCCCCGAAGGAAGCATCTTTATACCATCCATAATTAAATTTTTTAAAAGAACTTCGGATCTGAAGAAGACGTTTTAGTTCTTCTTTTCCAAAAAGGTTCTCCGTGTCATAGGAGGAAAATAGTTTATATAAAATATAAAAACCGGCAAAGGACATCTCATAACAATTGCCGATTTTAATATCAATATCAAGGGCATGCATTAGCTGTACTTTGTCATGTTCAAACGAATAATAAATATCCGACCTGCTATATTTACCAAACCCCCTCGGCCATAACTTTTTTTGAGCAGTTTTGTATTTTCCATATCTTGAAATGTATGTCTTTGATCCAGAAATATATCTGGTTGCGGAAACAGGAAGGGCTTTATTTATCTCGGAAGATATCCAGCAAAGTATTTTCAATAATTTGGAATGGCCGTTAATCTTTCCCAGGGCAAGGGTTTCCGGATGGAGCTGGGTAAAATTCTCGCGCACACACTTATCACAAACCCTGACTTTATCTCCTTTCAAGTGGGCATAATGATCATTGTCTTTCTTTAATGGTATCGCCCATTTCACTCTGGACTGGGAACATTTATCACAGATTATTATTCCACAAGCTCGGCAATGATGCTTTCTTATTTTTAAAGTAAACTTTGTATTGCACTGAGGACAAACAGTCGTCTCTGAATTTTGCTGCCACATTTCAAACCCCTCAAAATAAATTTATTAAATTTTAAAATCTTGTGTATACTTTGTAAATAGTTTTATGGTGTTTACGGATTAAATTAATATTTTTTAATTATAACAGGTGTAGTATTTCACAAACGAATATCTTTTTTTTCATCAATTCCATTTTGTAAAAAAGCAAAACGATCTCACCATAAAGTATTTTGGATTCCAATAAATCAACTTTAGTTATTTTACAATTGATTTAAAATGAGCCGACTAAACTAATTTTAATATAGAGATAAGTTGACTGGCTGGAAGTCAATGATCCTTGCATT
>JAAELK010000291.1 GCA_024226935.1 Desulfobacteraceae bacterium | reverse complement strand
TCAACAGGGCCTTTGGAAGGAACCAATAACAAAATTAAAACTATGAAAAGGCAGGCCTATGGATATCGTGATTTTGAATTTTTCAAATTGAAGCTTTTTGATCTTCATAGAAAAAAGTACGCGTTAATCGGATGAACCTTAATTATTTAGTAAACTAAAAAAATGGATCAATTCGGTTTTTCTGACACTGATTATTGAAAGATTTGAAACCTTATTTCAATAGGCATGGGACAACACAAGCGTGTTTTGGGATAATAGATAGAAAAAGTAGGATAACAAAAGAAGAATTTGGGATAATAGGGTCGTTATCTGGGATAAAGCGGGGCAGATCTGGGATAACGCAAAAACATTTATGATTACAAGATCTTAAAAGATTTGAGCTTTTAAGGTATGGATTGGAAATCCGGGATGACAAAATTTACCCTTAATCTGGTGCTAAGACTCCAGCCAATTTATCGGATTACACCCTGGTTATCTGGCATTAAACGGCCCAGACACAGCTGATACTTTGCGCTCTGTATCTGAATCATTCAGCACAATAATCTGATAGCGTTTCCCTCCATCAAAGACTCTCACGACAATATGACCACTGGTTGCGTTATATACCCGATTCACCTTTGATCCGATGACATTTTTTGTTGCTTCAAGCAGATTGTTTGCGAATAAAAAGCGCCGACCGGGATAAAGAGAGTTAGACATAATCCGGCTTAAAACATCATCGCCCGGATGGTCTGAGGACCAGCTTTGCTGAACCCACACTCTTGGACGAATTGTACGAACGTAGACACTGCTTTGGGAATCGCTGTTGCCATGGTGATTGAGTGTGGCAACATCAACAGGTCCGATGACAGGTGCCACTTTTGCCTCTTCACTTGAAAAGTCAGGAGATCCATAATCATCATTGCCGGAAATATCACCACCGGTGTAATAATCAAACATTCCATAACGAATTCGGATGCCGATGCTTAAATTATTCTCGCCGGGGGTTTTACCATTATCAAACAAAGAAAAGATAGAGTTCTCCCAGCCGGCCCAGGCAAGCCCGTTGCCGTGAATCGGGATCACCGAAAAGGACGGAAAAGCTTTCTGCTGTTTTTGTAATCTGATCTGTTGATTTGATCCCACCTTTATACCCTGTACGATCATACCGTGTTTCTTTCCATGGGCTTTAAGAAACTGCCAATAAGCTTCCATGGTCGCCATGAATGATTTGTCATCAAAATCTTCAGATCTCTTCATTTTTTCCCGGAATGCTTTTGTCTGCATGGGCTCAGGTAAAGAGTAATCCGGCCAGGCCCGGTCAATAAATGTATGAACCGAAATGGTTTCAACGACCTCCGTCATTCCTGATATTAAAAAGTTTCCCAATTTAGATGGCTTTGAGGTTTTATCAATTTCTCCCATATGATCTTCATGGAAATGGGTTAAAAGAGCGTAGTCCAACCTGGGGGCACTCTTATCAGGGTGGAACTGCTGTATATAATCAGCAATCCATTCTCCGGCTGTTTTTGTATTGTCAGGTTTTAACCTTGCATTTCTTGCAGTTAAGGTGCGTGGACGGATTTCTGAAATATCACCTGCATCAATTAATAGGGTAGTACCGTCAGGAAAAATAATAAAGGCTGCATCTCCCCGGCCGGTACTTATATGGTGCAGGTCTAAATACCCTTTTTGCCACTGTGGTAAATAATCACCCATAACAATCTGAAAGGGATCATCAGCAAGACAAAAAACTGAAAAAAACCATGATAAATACCCTGTTAAGACTGCAATTTTTGCAAAAATTTTCATTATCTTAAACATATAGTCCAACCTTATATGGTGCATTAGTGCGTTTATCCCCATAGGCCACAAGATTTCCAGAATTTTTCAGGGACAACGGATGTAAAATTTGAGATAATGTAATTTTTATACAAAAGATCTGCTTTGACCGTTTTATTCATTAAGATGTGGTAATATTACCCGCTCCTGGATACTCTTTTTTCAACAACGCCAAGTACTTTTTAGCCACGGGAACAGCCTCATCATTTTCCAGATAAACAAGCTGATCTTTGGTACTGACGGATATAATTTTGGATGGATTTATTGCATAGGACCTATGAATCTGAAACAGTTGATGATTTTCCGTATGAAACAAAACCTGCTTGAAGGGAATCCGCAGGGTATCTTCCAAAACAATATCATCATCCTGCCTGAACAACAGACAATAATTTTTTTCAACCTTGATGTACAGAATCTGGTCAAGCATGGGAAGGATATTAGACTGAACCAGGGCATTTTCCGGGTCTGCAATAATGCGCCGGATCTGCTCCATATTTTTGTGGGCCTGGATGACCAGGGTCCGCATCCAGTCTTCAGAAGAGGATTTTGGGAATAAAGCCCCAAGTGAATATTGACGGGACAATTTGACAAACATGATCACCATTTGTGCTTTGGTAATGATAACCTCGGAATTTTTTTCCAAACCTTCCGGATACTCATCAAATAATTGTGAATGCAGGTTTTCAGGGGTATCCATCACCTTTTTTCCTTCAAAATACTGCACAGTGCCTTCAATCAAGGGATCACTATTCAGTAGATCATGGGTGGCACCCACCATCTCTTCATGGGATTTAAACGTACCAATGGTATTGGAAAACTGCCAAAGTTTGTTGATTCGCTCCCGGTTAATCAAAAGTTCAATCTGAATTTTGACCCTTGCAAGCAACTCATCCTTAAAAAAAGGTTTAGTGAGGTAGTCATTGGCCCCGGCGTTAAACCCCTTCACCAGATCTCTTATCTGGTTTCTGGCTGTGAGGAAAATTATGGGAAGATCATAGGCGGAAAATTGCTCCCTTAGTTTTTCACACACAGTATAACCATCCATTTCCGGCATCATCACATCCAACAAAATCAGATCCGGTTTCCGGGTTTCCATAAAGGCAATCGCCTCTGCACCGGAACTGACAAGCTGAATATGGCAGGGGCTATTTTCCAGATGGTTTGAAATAATATCCAGATTTATCGGCTCGTCATCAACGGCCAGAACAATAAACTCTTTTTCTTTTCCCTGAATCAATTGCGGTGAATTTTCCACCGGATTGAACTCAACCGCCTGGGGTACGACCTGTTGCAGGGTTTCAGACTGTTCAGAACTGATCGGAAGAGTAAAGAAGAAGCAGGCGCCCTTGGCAGATTCCGACTCTACCCGGATATTTCCCCCGTGCAGTTTCACAAGCTGCCGGGTGATGGAAAGTCCCAGACCCGTCCCCTCATAGCTCCGGTTGGCTGCCGACTCTGATTGTTCAAATGCCTTGAAAATACGCTTTTGGTCTTCAGCCTGAATACCGATACCGGTATCACAGACACTCACCTCCACCAGATCTCCATCAATGGTTTTGGCGCAAATACGAATCTCTCCTTGATCCGTAAACTTAACGGCATTGCCCACAAGATTCTGAAAAATCTGCTGCAAACGATGCTGATCTGCCGCAACACAAAGATAATCCGGCACATCATTGACCAGAACAACCGGTTTATCACCAATCAGGCTTGTTGAAATAGAGATATCAAAATCTACAATCTGCCTTAAATTCAAAGATTTGGGGGAAATTCTAATCTCTTTTTGTTTGAGTTTGGATGCATCCAGAATATCATTGACCAGATTTGATAAGCGCCTTCCGCTGTTAATAATATTGTTTAAGGTTTTGTTATAACGTTCCGGGATCTGCCCCAATAAGGATTCTGTCAGACCGATGATACCGCTTAGGGGTGTTTTCAGTTCATGGGTGGTATTTGCCAGCAGGTCATTTTTAAATTCATCCAGTTTTTTGAGCTCTTCATTCTGCCTTTCTATCTGGTTCATTTTATCACAGATGGCATAACGCATCTGTTCAAAACTTGTAGCCAGACGCGCAAGTTCATCTTGGCTATAAATGATTTCATTCTGATCATCATGTGATTTTGGATTCTTATTATCTATACTGATGCCCCAATCACCGGCGGCAATTTTTTCAGCCATGCGGGTAAGATCAATCACAGGTTTTGCAATTGTATTTGCCACAAAATAACCGATAATGATGATGATAATCACTATGGCCAATGCTATGCCGATCACAATGAAGAACCATTGGTGTATACGGGCAAAAGCCTCTTTTTGAGATATTTCCGTCACCAATGCCCAACGCTGCCCAAATACACTTACAGGTGCATAGGCACTTAGCACTTCATCCCCCAGATAGGATGTTGTCTCATGAATGTAAGTCTTCCCAGAAAGTGCAGCGTCTACTGATCGTGTATTGATCCAATTACGCCTGCCCTGCTGAACAGCTTCAATGGAGTAATTATAGGGTTGACGGTATCCTTCTGAACGCATCAAATGATCCTGGCCTACCAGATAAGTCTCTCCGGTTTTTCCCAGTCCCGAGCGTTCATTTAAAATCCTGTTCAATCGGTCTATTGAAATGCTGTAAATAACCGCACCTTGAAATTTTCCATAATCAAACAAAGGAATTGAAATATAAGCATATATACCATCACCCACCCTTTCGAAATCACTGAAATATAAACTTTTACCGGCAGGGGCCAAGAATTTGTTTTTATCCTTTGATTCTGATTTTGCATGGCTGAAAGCTTTACCAAGAGCCGTTTTAGCATAGGGACCATCCAGTAAATTTGTACCAAAGTTTTTCTCTTTTTTAACCGAATAAACAATATCACCTTCTTCCGACACGAGATAAAGATCTTCATATCCAAAGGTATCAACAAAATTTTTTTGAAAAGGATGCCTATCCTCATGGGTATAATCATAAAAATCACGGTTACCTGAAATTTTTGTCGGTTTGTCTTCGCTTCCCGGTACAAAAAGTTGCTGGATAATTTTTCTTCTTTGCAAAGGACTATCAGATAAAGTTTTTGCATCCGCTTTAAATGCCATCAGATGGGCTACAACAGCAGTATTGTCTGGCCCCATCTGATCACGACCAATGTTGCCTACAAAATAATCTGTCTGTGCCTTGAGTTGTTCAAAAAAATCTTCAACCTGTGTTTTTTTAATATTTCTTATGGACTGCAACTGATTAAAGGCCTGCTGTTCCAAGGTATCAATAAAGAAATTAAACAATAAGATGGATATTAAAATAAAGGGAATAATACTTATGAGAAGATAAGTGAAGACCAGTTTTTTTTTCAAAGGTAATTTATTAAACACGCCTGCTACACCTGCAATTTTTTTCAATTAACTAAAATTTCTTTCTTATACCGATCAATAAGGTGTTGCCTGTGCCTGCCGGCCCAGGAGAAATCATAGTCTATTAATTTAATTTTATCCGAACCCGAAGAGGCAAGGGAATATTTTTGGACATCCAAACGGACCGGCAACTGGTAATAGGAATTTACAAACAACCTCTGTGCCGACTCCGATAGAACAAAATTGATAAACTGCTTTGCAATTTCAGCATTCGGACCGTTTTTAATCAAACTGATACCACCAATTTCGTAGCCTGTACCTTCTTTGGGATAAATTATTTTCAGATTATGTTTTTTTTTAAATGCCATCTCCTCCACTGCTTCATGGACAAAGGTGATAGCCACTCCAAACTGTCCCCGACTGACACGACGGGTATGGGAATCAATATAGGGAGAGCGGTTTTTATATAATTTTTTAAAGAAGAAAAAGGCAGCATCTTCCCCCATCAACTGGACTAGGTCGACAGCGCAGTATAGGCAGTACCGGAAACAACAGGATTTTTCATACCCACCACACCCCTGTAGGAAGGATCTGTAAGACTTTGCCATGAAGTTGGCAGCAGCAGACCCTTATTTTTAAGATACTGCGTATTAACGACAATACTTATAATACCCATATACATTCCGATTACCCGGAAATTTCCCAAAGGATCTCTAAAATCAGGATCCAGATTTTCTACCTCAGCCGGTCGAAACGGAGTCGTTAACCCTTCAAAAGATGCCTGGGCATGGGCACCAATGCTGCCGCCAAGCCAGACATCTGCCTTTGGCCGTTTTTTTTCACCCCTGATTCGTTCAAAGGCGGCACCATTTCCGTTCAAGACTATCACCCGGGCCTTAATACCAGTTTTTTGCCGAAAAAGTCGACACACCTTATTTGCATAGCCTATTACCCCATAGACAGTCAGTTGTTTTTTTTGCCCGGCATGACATATTACACTACTGCCTCCAATGAAAAACAAAATGCCCAAAAAATAAACTGAAAATCGAAAATAAAAAGATACCTTATTCAAAGGTGCAATACACAAACAATCCCATAAAATTTTTCTTATAAAAACCAGATTCATAATATTGCGTAATTCAGTCTTTTTCCCTATTTTTACTAACTCCTTTATTAAACATATATTTTTTACTAGTTAACTGGATATAGAATAGAAATTTTGTATTGTCAACATAGCACCCTCTTATATAAGATTCAGACAAAACAAATAAAATCCGGTTATCAAAAAAGTTTTTTTTCATTGCGTCAAAAATTAATAAACGTATATACAAAGAACGGCATTTAGTGGATACTGAAACCTTGATAATCAAGGGTCTTATTTTAGTGCTGCTTGTTATTTTTTTTAAGATTTATTATCATGATCCTGACTTCATATGACCGATCTGTTTTTAAGAGGAACACAAGATGGATAATCGGAAAGTAAAACGCAAACTTGTCGCCATTTTATCGACGGATGTCAAAGATTACAGCCGACTCATGGCTGATAATGAAGTTGAGACTGTAAAGTCCATTAAAGCCTGTCGAAAACTGCTTTTCCGAAAAATTTCCGACCACTACGGCAGGGTTGTAGATTCTCCAGGCGATAATATCCTGTCCGAGTTTTCAAGCCTTGCCGATGCAGTAACCTGCGCCGTCGCAATGCAAACAGCACTGATGGAGCATAATAAGGAACTTTCTGATAATCGAAAAATGGAGTTCAGAGTTGGTATCAACCTGGGAGATATTATCAAAGATGGTGAGCGAATCTATGGGGACGGAATTAATATTGCCGCAAGACTTGAAGGCATGGCCGAAGGGGGCGGTATATGTATTTCCGGATCTGCCTATGACCAGGTAAAAAACAGACTCCCTCTGGGGTATGAATTTTTAGGACCTCAGGAACTCAAAAACATTTCCGAACCAATACCTGTGTATCGTATCCTGAGTGATCCGGCGTCGGCAGGAATACTCAAATACAGATGCATAAAAGATAACCCAAAGTATAAACGTAAAAAACGCATGATTATAGGAACTATTTTGATCTTCTTGATTCTCGGTGGTGGTATCCTCTTTAAGGAAAATATCCCTTTTACAGGTGAACATAGAAAAACGATCAAACAAAAATTGATGAACCTGAGAATCCCTGACAAACCGTCCATTGCTGTACTCCCCTTTACTAATATGAGCGAAGATAAAGAACAGGAATACTTTTCCGACGGGTTTACAGAAGATTTAATCACAGATCTGTCCAAAATCTCAGGACTTTTTGTAATCGCCAATAACTCTGTATTTTTTTACAAAAACAAAAATGTGAGGATCAATAAAATCGGCCGGGACCTGGGGGTAAAATATGTCCTTGAAGGAAGCATCAGAAAGATGGGGGACCGTGTCCGCATTACTGCTCAGCTTATCGATTCAAAAACGGAAGGCCATGTATGGGCTGAACGGTATGATCGTGATTTAAAGGATATTTTCTCCCTCCAGGACGAGGTGCGTGAAAAAATAGTCAGTTCATTAGCTGTCAGAATGACCAGCGACGATAAAAAACGGATCATGGTGCAAGACACCCATAATCTTGAAGCCTATGATTACTATCTTAAAGCAAATAAATTATATAGATCAACGGATCTTAAAAAATTGGCCCAAGGCCGGGCACTGCTCCAAGAGGCCATCCGCCTGGATCCAAATTTTGCCAAAGCATACGCAGCAATGGGGAACACTTTTTTTAAACAATGGATTTTCGGACCGGACAAAGATCCTGAAATTTTAAACAAGGTCTTTACCTGGGGTCAAAAAGCAATTGAAATCAATCCCGAAGAACCGGACGGGTATAATCAGCTGGCCCATTATTATCTTTGGACCAAACAGCACGACTCCGGTATTGATGAGATAAAAAAAGCGATTACCCTTGATCCGAACAACCCGGAGTGGCTGGCATTTTATGGAAATTTACTTACCCACTCAGGCAAGCCTGAACAGGGGATCAGGCTTTTTACAAAAGCGATGCGTCTGGATCCAAAATATCCTGTCTGGTATATGTTTGGCCTGGGGCATGCATATTTTCTGACACAAGATTATGACCAGGCCATTTCAAACCTTAAAAAAGCTGTGAAGCAGTCCCCTGGTTTCTGGCCCTCATATCTGCTGCTAGCCGCCTCCTATAGTGCCAAAGGAATGGAAAAAGAATCCAGGGAAGCGGTTAAAAAAATTCTGGACGAAAACAAAAATTTTCCCAATGAAAAATGGGAACAACTGGTGCCCTACAAAGATCCAGCTGTAGGAAGACAGTTGATGGAAACATTAAAAAAGATTGGAATTTACCAATAGATATTTTCAATGGGCCTTTCCATTTATGAAGAGGCCTCCACTTGCACAGGCTCTGTAAAATTTAATCCCATCCCAAAATCAGGGAACGTAATTTCCCAACCCGCTTTACTTCAACCCAGATAACAGTCTTAAAAAAATCAGGATCTATCCCGACAAAAATGACTTTCTGAACAATAAATCGGACACCTGTCCTATAAAGTGGACAGTTTAATCGTCTTATTTTATGGGGACAGTCAAACCAGAACCGAACAAATACGCTGTTATTTCAAAGGGATAAATTTAGACATAGGGATTTCTAACTCCATTATTAATGGCGCGGTACGCAATTTGCGGTAAATTCTTGCTACAGGTTAAGTTCAGGTATCACAATTGCCGCTTTAAAATAATATTGGGCAACTTTCAAGAATTAATCGCAACCATGTCTAAAAAAGGAGTCGGCGTATGAAAAAAAAAGCAGAGCAAAAATCATTAAAGAAGATGATTCGGGAAGTGAAACGTACAACAAATTCCCTGACGCTTAAATCCCAGTTCCTGAATCAAAACAAAAAATTCTTAAGTTCTATTGAAAAGGAATTATGCAGAGAACGAATCACCGCCGAAACCAAGTTGAAAATACTGGAGATGAAAACAGCCTCCAAAGGCCAGAGGGAGAAAGAGACTGCAGATATTCTGACATTGACGGAAAAACTGCCCGGGATCGGCTTGGATTCTTACAACCATGATCAAATAATCGTCCATGGGGTTTCACCCAGGGGAAAGGACGGATTGCGCCTTCAAGTTGAAATAGAACCGGAGAACATGTTCTGCTGCCCGGGGGTATTGGTTCAAGAGCAGGCAGGAATAATTAACCTTACCTTTATCCGGACAGGGATCAAGCCGGAAATATACATGGAAAATCCTGCCTTTCACAAACTGGATTTAACCTCTTCTTGCATTGATATTAAAGGCTTTCAGGAAAGCACTATTCAGATTAACCATTTCAAGCATTTCCATACCATCTTTGCAAACGGTTCCCTGATAAAAGTCCGTGGTACAAAGTCTTCCACAATCATAGGACAGACATCCACCAATCCATGGATTCTCTGCGTTCACTCAAATGTGGCAGAAGGCGTCGGCAATCCAGATATGACGGCCGGACATTCCTGGCTGACCCTCCACAAAGGTTCCACCGGGGCCTTGGTAAACAGTTACGGGTTGTGGCCCGATGATCACCCGAATGTCCCCGACAATGGTGATGCCCCGGACGTCCGTTTTGATCTTGACGGGGACAGAAGACTCGGACAATTTTATTATGCACTTTCATTAACAGCCGACCATAAACGAACACTGGATAAAAAAGTCAAGCAAAAGGACTGGCACTGGACCTATACCAATACCTGCGCTTCTTTTGCCTCGGAAGTGTTTGATGCTGTAACCGGTGTAGAGCTTGATGCCGATGACTGGTGCGGATTCGAAACCCCAAGGGAACTTGGCGAAAGCATTGTAGAAGCCAATAGCGGACACTACCGCCCCCGGGGTTCAACCCCAGGAGAGGCCGGAGGTGGGTCCAGCAGCTGGTGATCAATCCCGAAAAATTACTTCTTTTTCAAAAGCTGATAGGATCTTGTCGTATCCTGCTTTATTTAATTTCACCCCAGTTTCTATACCTGTCCCTGGTTCCGGGTGTTCGGTATTTTTTTTCCCGATCCTGAATTTATGGAGATGGTAATCCTCCCATCCCAAAGATATTCCGCATGAATCGCCTTGACATCCCCCAGGACAGGATGGCAAAAAGAGTGGGGCTGGCTCAAAAGACAATTAATGATCATTTAGCGAAAATGGCAGTGTTGCCAAATTCCCTAAATGCCAATTTATCTTGGATTATGATCCAGAAATATGCACACATGGAAAAGACTGTATCGGCCTGTACAAAATTCAAAAAGGTTTTTCAGGTTTTATTCCTGAAATTGGATTGGAAGTAAAACACATATATCCCATGCTAACCATTTGGGAAGCACAATCAGGGCTGCCACGGTGATCAGTTGCTGGATGGTATGGGCTAAATCATTTGGATTTCAGGAATATTTAACAGGGACCGGCGGGAAGAAAGGTAAGGCTTTTCGCTCATTCTCACAGGACCTCGTGTCCTGTTTCCGAGGTGACTGGCGCTTTGTCCCGTCCATGGGACAC
>JAAELK010000290.1 GCA_024226935.1 Desulfobacteraceae bacterium | reverse complement strand
CTTCTTGTGTTGTAGGGATTCCCGCATCCAATAACATCTGTTCATAAACACTTGTCATCATACCTCCAGGAAAAATCCGATTGAATCAAAATCCATAGTGTCTGCGGTCAGATAAAACCTTCCCTGCTCCGGTTCTTCAATCAAAGCCGATCCCGGTACAATCCTGGGGTCATTATCAACGGCCAGGGTGATGGAAACCTTGGTCCGTTCCACCAAATCCCGGTTCCTGTTTCCCACCAGGGGTGGCAAAAAACCATTTTCCCGGATCATGTGTACAAGGTCCTGGGCGATAACATCACGGTCGGAAATCAAAGAAGGATTTCCCGCAACATCCGGGCTAAGATCATCATCTACAACCAGCAAATCTCGATATTTGTCCATTATGCACCTGCTCCATACAGCATATTTGTTATTTCCGGAGAATTTATGGGTTTACTGCTTACAATTTGACCAATGTGTGTTGTGCGGGAATCCGCCCGGCTGTTATTGGTAACAGCATTGGAAATGGACTTGGCCGCACCGCCTGGTTGAACCGCCAATTTTTTTGGGGCATCCAAATACGGGGAGGATTTTGGCACATCTTCCGAATCCTTGCCAAACCCCGGCACCCATGACAGCTTATCACTGACCCAGTCCCATCCTTTTGATAATAGATTGAAACTGCCTAAAATCTTATCAAGCCACCCCATGATGGCCTGGCCCCAGGAGCTGTCCATAAAAGTTGCTTTGAGACTGTCCCAACTGCCAACCAGTTTTTTAATAAGTAAGACAACCCAGCCCAGGGGCGTTGCAAACAAAAAGACCTTGGATCCGATGTCAAATATTTTTGAACCCAGATCCCATAGACACTGCCCAAAGGCGTTGAAGCCGCCTATGATTTCATCAATCCATCCTGTCAGGATTTGACCTGTCTAGGACATTGTATCCGAAATATATTGTCCGAAGGCCTGAAAGCCATCAACAATACCATTGACACAACCCATTATTGCTTGCCCCCAGGCGGTATCTAAGAATGCCGCCTTAAGATCTTCCCAGTTATGAATCACGGTACCAACAATTGTAATGACCCAGCCCAAAGGAGTGGTAAACAAAAAGATGATGGTTCCTATTTTAAGTAAAATTGCGCCCAAATCCCATATCCACTGCCCTAAAACCTTAAAGCAACCGGCTATTTTCTCAACCCATCCCATGATAGACTGTATCCAGCCAATATCCTTAAAAGCTGCCTTAAGATCGTCCCAATAATAGATTGCCGCTGCAACCCCCGCCGTCAGAGCCACAACCCCTGCGACAACAAGCCCGATAGGATTGGCATACATAGCGGCGTTGAGCCAAAGAAAGCTGGTTCTTGTAATAAGCAATATTTTTTGCATTCCCCCCATGGCCATGGAAGCAAATTTGGTGGCATTGGCATATCCCAGGGTGCTCATGCTTGCAACGCCGCCCATAACGGCAAAGGTTGCCACAGCTCCTGTAATCCCTACGACGGCAACTATGCCGTACCCGACCCATTTTGTCAGAGTTGGAAACTCCTGGGTCCAGCTATAGATAGCACCTGCACCCTCGGCCAGTCCTTCCACCACCGGCAAAATGGTGGGTAAAAGTGCCTGACCAAGACCTATGCGCACAGCGTTGATCCCCTGGCTCCATCGCTGGAAGGGATCCACCATGGAATCTGCCATGGACATGGCTTTGTCCATTCCCTTCACACTGCCTATTTTTTCAATGTTAGCTGCCAGCCCGTCGGTATCAGCCATTAAAAGCTTGATCATGCCCACCGCTTCATCTGATCCGAAAGCTTTTTTCAAAGCATCGGATTCAGCCACATCAAAAGTATCACCAAATTTTCCTTGAAGCTTGGTCAAAATATCGGTCATTCCCAGCATGTTTCCCTGGGCATCCGTAAATTTTAAGCCTAACTTTTCCTGGGCTTGACCAACTCCTCCTAAAAATGCCTTATATTTTGTCCCGGCCTCGGAGCCGGACATGGTTGCTTGCAGTGAACCTAAAATCGCTATCTGTTCAGCCTGGGCAATTCCCGCCGATGTGGCAGCGGCCCCGACGGACTCAAAGGCCCCGGCCATTTGAGTACCGGTGGTCTTAAACATCTGCACAGCCGTTGCGGTCTGGCCCGTCAACTGCTCAACCCACTGGGCTTTTCCCATATCATTTGCAGAATTTTTAAAAATACCGTACATGGTGCCCATATAGTTTGTAATAGTGGCCGCGTCCGATTTTGTGCCCTTAGCCAAAATATTAGATGCATTTGTAAAAGAAGACAGTTCGTCCCCTGTTAACCCTGCAATAGCCGATTGAATATCATATGAGGATTTAACAAAATCCTTGGCAGACTCTCCATATTTTACGGAGAACTCAATGGCTTTGTTGGACAGTTTATCAAGACTGCCCTGGGCTACATCAAGGCTTCGCACCTCGCCTATGGCCATATTAAATTCCTGGGCGGGTGCTGCCATGGCGTAGAGCGCAACTCCGGCGGCGGCAACTCCGGCCCCTCCCACGGCAATTTTACTAAAACTTTCCTGGGCTTTATCAGCAACATTGCCCAGGGTTTGTTGGATTTTCCCGGCTGGTCCTGTCACCCGGTCCATGAGATCCATGGTAAACATTAATTTTTGTAATTGT
>JAAELK010000289.1 GCA_024226935.1 Desulfobacteraceae bacterium | reverse complement strand
CTTCTTGTGTTGTAGGGATTCCCGCATCCAATAACATCTGTTCATAAACACTTGTCATCATACCTCCAGGAAAAATCCGATTGAATCAAAATCCATAGTGTCTGCGGTCAGATAAAACCTTCCCTGCTCCGGTTCTTCAATTAAAGCTGATCCCGGCACAATCCTGTGATCATTATCAACGGCCAGGGTGATGGCAACCTTGGTTCGCTCCACAAGATCTCGGTTCCTATTTCCTACCAGGGGCGGTAAAAAACCTTTTTCCCGGATCATGTGGACAAGATCCTGGGCGATAACGTCACGGTCTGAAATCAAAGAAGGATTTCCCGCAACATCCGGGCTAAGATCATCATCTATAACCAGCAAATCTCGATATTTGTCCATTATGCACCTGCTCCATACAGCATATTTGTTATTTCCGGAGAATTTATGGGTTTACTGCTTACAATTTGACCAATGTGTGTTGTACGGGAATCCGCCCGGCTGTTATTGGTAACAGCATTGGAGATAGACTTGGCCGCACCACCTGGTTGAACTGTCATTTTTTTGGGGGCATCCAAAGACGGGGAGGATTTTGGAACATCTTCTGAATCTTTCCCAAACCCCGGCACCCAGGACAATTTATCACTGACCCAATCCCATCCTTTAGACAATAGATTGAAACTGCCTAAAATCTTATCAAGCCACCCCATGATGGCCTGGCCCCAGGAACTATCCATGAAAGTTGCTTTAAGACTGTCCCAACTACCAACCAGTTTTTTGATAAGCAAGACAACCCAGCCCAGGGGTGTGGCAAATAAAAAGACCTTGGACCCGATGTCAAATATTTTTGAACCCAGATCCCATAAGCACTGCCCGAAGGCTTTGAATCCACCTATGATTTCATCAATCCATCCTGTCAGGATTTGACCCGTCCAGGAGATTGTATCTGAAATATATTGTCCGAAGGCCTGAAAGCCTGCGCCTATTTTTTCAATCCACCCCATGATGGACTGTATCCATCCAACATCTTTGAATGTTGTCTTGAGATCATCCCAATAATAGATAATTGCAGCAACCCCCGCCGTCAGTGCCATAACTCCACCGATAATAAACCCCACAGGGTTGGCAAGCATGGCGGCATTGAGCCAGAGAAAGCCGGTCCTGGTCGCAAGCAAGCCACCTTGCAATATGCCCATACCGCCGGCGGCAAGTTTAGTAGCAAGGCTCCATCCACCCATGGCCCAACTGTTTAATTTCATCACAGCCGAATTTGTAATGGTAGCAAGATTAAGACTAAGAAAACCGGTCTTGGTTGCAATCAACCCGGATTTTAATAAGCCCATACCGCCGGTGGCCAGTTTGCTGGCAAAGCTCCACCCGGTCATTGCCCACCTGTTTAATTTTATCACAGCCGAATTTGCAATAGTCGCAAGATTAAGGCTAAGAAAACCGGTCCTGGCCGATGATAGACCCCATTTTAATATGGTTATCCCGCCGGTAGCTAATTTGGTGGCAAAATTCCACCCGACCATGGCCCATTTTGCAAGGATGGATTCCTTTGTAAAAAGTTGATTTATTTTAGTCGCAAACTTGGTGGCATTGGCATATCCAAAGGTGCTCATGCTTGCAATACCGCCCATGACGGCAAAAGCTGCCACAGCTCCTGTGATTCCGACGACGGCGACTCCTCCATACCCCACCCATTTTGTCAGAGTTGGAAACTCCTTGGTCCAGTTATAGATAACTCCTGCACCTTTTGTCATACCTTCCACTACGGGTAAGATGCTGGGTAATAGTGCTTGACCAAAGCCGATACTAACAGCCTTTATACTATGACTCCATTTCTGAAACGGATCCACCATGGATTCTGCCATAACTTTGGCTTTATCCATGCCCGCAACATTATTTAATTCAGTAATTGAACCCTTAAGTTCATCAGTTTTTGGAATCAGATCTTGAATAAGTTTTACAGCTTCCTCCGAGCCAAAAGCATTTTTTAATATTGCAAATTGCTTATCACCTCCAAGATGACCTATTTTTCCCTGGATGGAATCAAGGATGGTCGTCATTGACTTCATTTTTCCGGCTGAATCAAAAAAAGATAACCCAAGTTTTTCTTGGGCACCCACAGCTCCGCCAATGAATGCATTGTATTTAGTAGCTGATTCGCTGCCGGACATTGTAGCCTGCAATGTCCCCATTACACCCATCTGCTCGCTCAAAGATATTCCCATGGCTGTTGCGCTGGATCCCAATGCACTGAAACTTGCAGCCATTTTGTTACCATCGGTCTTAAACATCTGTACAGCCGTGGCGGTCTGTCCCGTCAACCTCTCCACCCATTCGGCTTTTCCCATTGTGTTTGCAGAATCTTTAAAAATACCGTACATGGTGCCCATGTAATCGGTAATGGTACTAGCATCTGCCTTTGTGCCCTTTGCCAAAATATTGGATGCATTTGTAAAAGAAGACAATTCGTCCCCTGTTAACCCGGAAATAGCTGATTGAATATCATATGAGGATTTAATAAAATCATTGGCCGACTCTCCATACTTCATAGAAAATTCAATGGCTTTATTGGACAGCTTATCAAGACTATCCTGGGCCACATCAAGGCTTCGCACTTGACCTATGGCCATATTAAATTCATGTGCTGGCGCTGCCATGGAATAAAGAGCCACTCCGGCAGCTGCCACTCCGGCCCCTCCCACGGCAATTTTACTAAAACTTTCCTGGGCTTTATCAGCAACATTGCCCAGGGTTTGTTGGATTTTCCCGGCTGGTCCTGTCACCCGGTCCATGAGATCCATGGTAAACATTAATTTTTGTAATTGT
>JAAELK010000288.1 GCA_024226935.1 Desulfobacteraceae bacterium | reverse complement strand
CTTACCGGAAGCTATGACGGAGGATGAGTTTAAGACTTTGCTACCCCACCAAATTGAAAAAGAACAAATCACTAATCCTGTAAACTGATTTATATCACATCTTATCTATTTGAACAGATGGGGTTAATAAATCGCTTACGTCAAAAAGATTCGAAAGGGAATTTAATAATTTAATTACCGGACTTTAAATGGGAAGTGGAATATCGGCGTCAAACCTTATCTGAATTGGCATTTGATAAAATCCTATGGGTATTTTCACCCAAATGTGCAATTATACCCTTTCTTACAAAGACCATAAAGGGGCTAAGAAAGCGTTAAAACACCAGAAGGAGTGAAAAAATGTTATGATTATTTCGATTGTCAAGACAAAGAGGGTTGTCCAGCGGATAAAACTAAAGGCGATGTTGAATGTTGGAAAATTGCAGGGACGTTGTTTCACAACGAAAGTTTAAAGGTTATGGCTAAACATAATCGTAATAAATGCGTGTATTGCCTATACCTTAAGTCAAGATACCGGAATAGATAACAATTCCAAGCCACCACAATTAAGTTTCAATATCATTACTTTTTTGCACTTATTGAGGAGTTACGGGAAATAACAATTTGAAACAGATCACAAAAAAAATGTGCTATATTTTTTTTCTGTATTGGGCGGTCAATGTCTTTGCAATGGCTTTTGCGAATGATCTGCAAATCTGGACTTTGAGCGAACCGCCGGGTAATTTTTTGGATAAAAATGGCAAGGTGACAGGATTATCCGTAGAATATGTGCGTGAGATACAGCGCAGTATTGGTAATACCGATGAAATTCGGATGGTACCCTGGAAACGAATTTATCGTACAGCACTGCAAAAACCGAATATTGTTTTTTTTAGTGTAGCACGAACTCCGGAAAGGGAAGAAAAGTTTCACTGGATTGCCCTGGTAATGCGAAAACCCTGGGCTCTCTACAGTATGAAAAGAGCAAAATTACGGATCAAAAGCCTGGAAGATGCAAAGAAGGTAAAGTTCATCGGGGTCATGCGGGGTGATGTCCGAGCGGATTGGCTGTTACAGCATGGATTTACAAACCTCAATGAAGTTAAAAATCATGAAAAAAACATCCAGAAGCTGTTCCAGGGAAGAGTCGATTTAATCTTTTATTCTCCCCACGGTGCGGCAAATATCTGCCGAAAATTAGGATTTGATTTCAATCGTCTCGATCCGGTATTGTTCCCCTATACTTCCATGTCATATATTGCCATGTCTAAAAACGGCACATCTTTGGAAACCGTAAAATTATGGCAAAAAACCGCACAGCAGATCAAAGACGATGGTCAGTTTAAAAAAATTGCCGAAAAATGGGTGGAATATACGCTTCAAAAAGACGGAATCGAGGCCCAAGTCAAAGACAATGTCCTGAATTTCTGGAAAGAATGATTCCTTAACAGAAAGATCATATAAAGGTTTTTTACCGGGGAATTGGTCATATATATTTTCTGTATCCTGGAGTATTTTGGCCCCTCCTGGATAGCTTGACAAGGATAATTAAGCGTAACTATTTAAATAAGATTTTCTCACTTCCGGTCAATAGTGTCCGATTCGTTTTAAGAAAAGCCGGTTGACGGTTGGTCAACCGGCTTTAATATTGCCCGATCAAATGATCATTGTGATTAACAATTTTCTTTTTGCTCTACTTCATTTCCCAAAACAGATCCTGTGTCCTCAAAAGTCCCCTCACAGGCATTGTAGATGGTGCCGGTTTTGTTGTTGATACTGCCTGAGTTGTGAAAGTTGGCCTTGTCGTTGTTGCTGATATGGCTTGAATTGCTGATGGCGCCTTTTTCGTTGTTGGTAAAAGTAGCGTAATCATTGTTGTCAATGTCGCCCGAGTTGCTGATTATGCCAAGATTGTTGATGATACCTTTGTTGTTGTTGTCAATATCCCCCGAGCCGTAGATCTCAATGGTGCCGTTGTTGGTGATGACGCCGGAGTTGTTGTCCATATCGCCTGCGTTATAGATGCCGCCGTTGTTGTAGAGGGTGCCAAGATTGTCGATGTCCCCTGCATTTTTAATGGCGATACCCTTTGCAATGGTGAGGGTTACACCGGACTTGATTGTCCAGGTCTCACCTGTGTTGATGGCTTCATCCTTTGAAATTGTTGTGTCCTTTTCAAACACCCTGGTCTCGGCCTGGGCAGTTGTTACCAGGGCAAAAATTACCATTAAACAAAGTAAACATACCAGATTATATATTGTTTTCATTACTCCCCCTTTGCATTTGCTGAATGTTTTTTTGATATAAAATAAATATCCATGTATTACCCCTCTGTTGACAGGATTTAAAACGGCCCGATGATTTGAAGGCCGTAAGTATTATCAGCCACATAGGCGTAGTCTCCGGAAATGGTCACTGGTTATGATAGTAGGTTGTGCACCCTTCATCAATATTGAAATCACAATTATCATCAATACCGTTGCAAAGTTCCACAGCACCAGGATT
>JAAELK010000287.1 GCA_024226935.1 Desulfobacteraceae bacterium | reverse complement strand
GCCCTGATCGCCAAGGCCTGTAACGGGTACAAACGATTGGGGCTTTTTTTTATCCCCTTTAGTTTCATGAACGGGGGCCTGTAGCTCAGTTGGTTAGAGCGCACGCCTGATAAGCGTGAGGTCGGTGGTTCAAATCCACCCAGGCCCACCACGTAATACTAAGATTAGTTAAAGCCCTGAACGTTGATTTTCAACGGTCTGGGCTTTTTTGTTTTCTAATGTGGTCAAGTAAAAACGGACACTTTTCCTAAGCTGCTGTTTCCATTTTCATCTGTCAAAAATACCTTATTAGGGATACCGTTGTTAATGTTAAATCCGCAGTGTGCCTTTGCTTTTTTTGAACCTTTCCTGTAGTCAGCTCAGTATATTGAAAAGACAGAATCAATAAGGCTATCGTCAATGGATACAAGATCCCCTAACTTTGTATGCCCTTTAGGGAGGCGGTCTGTAGCATGTCTGTATAGATTTTCAAATACAAACTGTAATTGCTCAAATCCTCGTCCATTGATTATTTCCTAGAAACTACTTCGGCTGATTCTGCCTTCAGGAGCTATGTTTTGCCTGGCAAATTTATTTTTATCTCAATCTTGAATTAGATGCCTGATTTGTGTTCCTGAAGCCAATAAATTTCTCGAAAGTCTGAGACTGAAGTTGTTTTTTTTGGATTGAAGTGAATAGCATTCTTTAAGCCCTTGAAAATAAAATTAATATTTTCAAGGGCAAGAGCAGGAAACTTCAGGGCCAACGCAAGTAACATTTACAAAGTTCCTATGCAGTTGCTAACTGCATTGATCATTTGAAAATGACCTCCTCCAGGTATTTTAAGTCCATTGCTGCATTCAGTCTTTTTGTTTTTACACTTCCCTTGAATGTTTTATTGTTC
>JAAELK010000286.1 GCA_024226935.1 Desulfobacteraceae bacterium | reverse complement strand
GTTTTTCCTGAAGCTAACAAACATTTGATTCTTAAGAGTGCGAGATAAGTATTAAGCAACCTTAAACAGATTCCCTACCACGCTCCTTCGTCGCTATAGGGAATGACGACTACGAAAAATTAACCTCAACCGCTCCGTCATTCCAGAACTGAGGGACGAGGTGTCTAAAATCTCATCGACAGAAAAAATCAAAAAACAGACTCCCTACCACGCTCCTCCGTCGATATAGGGAATGACGACTACGAAAAATTAACCTCAACCGCTCCGTCATTCCAGAACTGAGGGACGAGGTGTCTGGAATCTCATCCACAAAAAAAATCACAAAATAGATTCCCTACCACGCTCCCTCGTCGCAGTAGGGAATTACGACTACGAACAGTAAACCCACCCTAATCGTCATTCCAGAAGTGAGGGACGAGGTGTCTGGAATCTCATCAACCGAAAAAACCAAAAAACAGACTCCCTACCACGCTCCTTCGTCGATCTAGGGAATGACAACTAAGAACAATAAACCTCAACATAACCGTCATTCCAGAACCGAGGAACGAGGTGTCTGGAATCTCATGACAGTTCATCATAGAGGTCACGTCGACTTGGATTCCGCTTATTGATCAAATTATCTTTCCAAGTTCGATTCCACCTCTTTAACTGCTTTTCTCTTTCAATTGC
>JAAELK010000285.1 GCA_024226935.1 Desulfobacteraceae bacterium | reverse complement strand
TATCTCGTATCTCGTATCTCGTATCTCGTATCTCGTATCTCGTATCTCGTATCTCGTATCTCGTATCTCGTATCTCACTTTCTAACGCCCACAAAAAAGAGCACCGAAGTGCCCTTAATTCAAACTATCTAAACTAGTATCTGCTTAGAGGATTAACTCCAAATTGATGACAACGAGTCAAGCAAACTAGAGGTTGCACCTTGAGATTGAAGTGCTTGCAAGATGATTGGTGCAAAGGTCGTGATCATTGAAGAGTCCATACCTAGACCTGAGAATGCACTTTCTACAGCACCCTGTGAATTTAGGATAGATGTAAGGCCGGTGGATTCCAGTGTCGACATGCCTGGGATCAGTGACGATAGCTCTTTGTTATCAGCACTACCTAGTGAGTTCTGTGCCAACGCTAGCATAGAGCCAATGCCACCTAACGCTTGGTCGCTAGTCACTGATGCTTGCTCAGCGACTGTATCAGCCAGCGGTGTCGATTCATTCTGTTGTGACCATAAGTTAACCGCAGCCATTAAAGCTGTTTGAGTCAGTTGAGAGTAGTCAGTAGTTGCGGCAGCGCTTGTTGAAGCTTGGTCGGAGGTGCTTGCGCAAGAGGCAACAGCCAATGCGCTGAATACAGTG
>JAAELK010000284.1 GCA_024226935.1 Desulfobacteraceae bacterium | reverse complement strand
TGGAAGAATTAGCCGATGGAATGGTTGCGGACTGGAAGCCTGTAATAGAACCCATAATCAATCCGGTCCTGGAATTGGCAGACAAGGCCGGATCCTATGAGGAATTCCAGGCCGGATTGCCTGGGTTGCTGACCCAGATGGACCCGGAAGAACTGATAAAAAAACTTGCCCAGGCCACCTTTACCGCCCGGGGAATGGGGGATGCTACAGATGCCTGATTCCTATCACCCGGGGCCGGTGCCCAAAGAGGCCCTGGAGTATTTCAGGGCCAAGGGATTTAAGATCGGTTTTGATTACCGGGACGTATGGAAAGCTGAACATGCCAATGCTTTTACCGTAGCCAAGGCCACGGAGCTGGATCTGCTTGAAGATATCCGGACAGCCGTTGACCAGGCCATTGAAAGCGGAGAAACTTTTGCGCAGTTCCGCAAGAATCTTGAACCCATATTAAAAAAGCGGGGCTGGTGGGGAATACAGGATGTGGTTGATCCCAAGACAGGTGCAACCATTGAGGCGCAATTGGGATCCCCCAGGCGACTTAAAACCATCTACCGAGCCAACATGAGAACGGCCCGGGCAGCAGGACAATGGGACCGTGCCCAACGGACCAAAAAATACAGACCTTATTTTTTATATTCCCTGGGGCCTTCCAGGGTCCACCGGGATCTGCATTTGTCCTGGAGCGGACTTGTTTTGCCTGTGGATCATGAATTTTGGGACAGCCATTTTCCGCCCAACGGCTGGGGTTGTAAATGCCGGATCCGGCAGATAAGCAAGCAAGAGGCCCAGCGCCTTGGGGGTGTGAGTCAGGCCCCGGTGATCCAGATGCAAGAATGGAAAAACAAACGGACCGGGCAAACGGTTTTCATTGCCCAGGGCATAGATCCGGGATGGGATTATAATCCGGGTAAGGGCCGGGATAAGAATTTGAACAGCCTCCTGGATGATAAGTTCAAAGTTGCGCATCCCGACGATGCCAATGCAGCAAAAAAGGTCTGGCAGGAATAATCCCAATAACAGCTCAAATTTATTCGTATAAGCTTTGAAGCATGCCGTTATCCATGACAAGGCCTGATTTGCCTTTAAAAATGATTTTCAGGCCATTTGCGGCATAGTTTTACTCCTTTTCCTTATCGCAATCGCGTCATCCTGTTTAAAAAACCATAAATTATTATCTTCAAACGCTTGAAATACCCGCCTTTATCGTTCGCTGGTAAATAAAAGGGCATGGACAAGCCAAATACCCAGAAATTAAAAATTGCTTTGAATGTTCGACTGCCCCAGGACGGTACAGTACCTGAATGGGTGGAGCTGATACCGGTTGGTGATGTAATCGTTGGCAGAGATAAGCGTCGATGGATAAACCCAGCTCCCGAAGAAGTGGTGGGGGCCTTTCAGAAGAATGGTGCGGATCTGCCCATTGATTGGGAACATTCCAGCGAACATAAGGCTCCCAAGGGAGAACCTGCCCCGGCAGCGGGATGGATCAAGGCAATGGAAATCAGGGACGGTGCTATCTGGGGACGGACCGAATGGACGGATGACGGTGCCGATGATGTGAAAAACAAACGATATCGTTATCTGTCCCCGGTCTTTTTCTACACAAAACAGGACCGCCGGATTATCAGCATCACATCGGCGGGGTTGACCAATCAACCCAACCTGTATTTGACGGCATTGAACAGGCAGACAACCCAAAACGAGGAGACAAAGGAGACAAACATGGAATTGCTCAAAGCATTATGCGTAGCTTTGGGGCTGGCCGAAGATACCACCGAAGGCAAGGTGGTGGAAGCGGTAACAGCCTTAAAAGGTGATTTGGCCACCGCAAAAAATCGGGCCGAAACACCGTCCCTGGAAAAGTTTGTGCCCAGGGGGGACTATGACGCGGCCCAGGTCCGGGCAACCAACGCAGAACAAAAGCTCAAGGACCATGAGGCAAAAACCCTGGGTGATGAGATCGACACTGCCATTAACCAGGCCCTGACAGACGGCAAAATCACCCCGGCAAGTAAGGATTATCACACCGCACAATGCCGGACAGAAGGCGGGCTGGACAGATTCAATAAGTTTGCAAAAGTTGCTCCGGCCATAGTCAAGGATTCTGATCTGAAAGACAAGGATCTTAATCAGAACAAAGGATCTTTGACAGAAGAGGATAAGGCGGTTTGTCGGCAATTGGGCATACCCGAAGATGATTACCTCAAAACCAAAAAGGAGGTCAAGTAATGACGACCATTGTGACTCCTGCTGTTTTACAGGCCCTTATGGTGGGCTACAGTAAAATGTTTCAGACAGGCCAGACCATGGCCGCGTCCCAATTCTTAAAAGTGGCAACCAAGGTTCCAAGTTCCGGTAAATCAACTACTTACGGGTGGCTTGGTAAATGGCCCGCTTTCCGTGAGTGGATCGGTGATCGTGTGATAAATCAGATGACTGCCCATGCCTACAGCATTGTGAACAAACCCTTTGAATCCACCATCGGTGTGGATCGGGATGATATTGAAGACGATGAGATAGGCGTATATGCTCCTTTGTTCCAGGAGATGGGCAGGGCCGCTGAAGTGTTTCCGGATGAGTTGGTATTTCCATTGTTGGACGGAGGTCTGACAGCAGAATGTTATGACGAACAGTATTTTTTTGATATTGATCATCCGGTTTACTCCAACGCAGACGGTACCGGCGGGGTAGTTTCCGTTCCTAATTATGTTGATGGTAGTGAACCTGCCTGGTTCCTTCTGGATACCACCCGCGCCATCAAGCCCCTGATTTACCAGGAACGTCGCCCAATGAAGTTTGAACGGATGACTGACCCCAAGGATGAACAGGTCTTTATGTCCAAGCAGTTTCGCTATGGTGTGGATTGCCGAGCAAATGCCGGGTACGGATTCTGGCAGATGGCCTATTGTTCTAAAGCGGTTCTTAATGCTGACAATATCTGGGCTGCCCTAGAAGCCATGAAAGATTTCAGGGCGGACGGTGGCAAGAAACTGGGTATTCGTCCTAACATGCTGGTTGTGCGCTCCGGTCAGGAAAAAACGGCTGAAGAATGCATGAAAGAGATCGTTAAAGGCGGAGAAACCAATACTCTCCACGGTAAACTGGAACTTCTGGTCCCGGACTGGATTTAAACCTGAAGCATAATTGGAGGTAACACTATGCTTAACAGCATAAAAATAAGATCAAGCCAAGAAGGGTTTCGCCGGTGTGGTGAATTCCATTCTAAAAACTTTGTCACCTGGCCGGGTGAGCGTTTCAACGAAAAGGAATTGGAACTGCTTTTGGCTGAACCCAAACTCAGTGTGATTATTACTCAGGGGGTAAACCAATCCCCAACCAAGGAGAATGTGATTGAAAAAACTTCTAACAATTCTTTGCCTGAGTCTGAAAAGAGTGCATCGGTGGACAAAGATTCGGTTTCAAGCCAACCACCGGACATGGCCCAGGAAATTCTGGAAGCTGCCCGGCGGGCTATTGCCGACGGGAATACGATTAAGTCAGGTGCTCCTGATATCAAAGCGATGGAACAGATTCTGGACCGGAATGTTGATGCGGCAGAACGAGACCAGGCCTGGGATCTCATTCAGACAGAAGCTGAAACAAAAACCCAGGATAAGGTTGAGGAATAGCCCATATGGCCTATGCAACCAAACAAGATATTGACGATAGGTACGATGATGTCAATTACCCCATGATGCCGGATCCGGGAAACCAGGATGAAGAGATCGTGGATGAGGGAGGCATTGAAAAGGCCCTGGCCGATGCAGCCGCCGAGATTGACCCGTACCTTGCTGTTAAGCACAGCCTGCCCCTGGCTGATCCCCCGGAGATCCTTGTCCGGTTGTCCGTGGATATTGCCCTTTATCGGATGGTTGCTGATGCCCTGGGCAACACTGAAGAACGTCGGCAGCGGTATGAAGATGCCTTGAAAACTCTGGAAAAGATTTCATCCGGCACCATGGTCCTGGGCATTGAAGAAACCGAAGCCAGTCCCAATGGCGGGGTTACTGTTTCAGGCCCTAGACGTTTGTTTTCCCGTAGCACTATGGCAGGTCTTTAGATGGCAGGCGTCGGCATTGTCATAGATGGGGAGTTTGCCCGGCTTGCAGAACGGCTGGAACGGTTAGCCGAACTTGAGCTGGGTGAACTCCTGGATCTTGTGG
>JAAELK010000283.1 GCA_024226935.1 Desulfobacteraceae bacterium | reverse complement strand
CTTATATGATATGATATTATGGAAATGTGAATTGATGAAGGGTGCAGTCTTTTTTGTACGACGGCACAAATTATGTTAATTTTCTAAAATATTCGGACCGTTGCATAATATTTTATGATTTCTTATATACTCAGAGATCATAGCAAATTGCATAATTATTATATAACATATTGAAAAAGCACAGAATAAATTTCTCATAATTTCGTGTGCATTTCGGCAAATTGAAAACTTAATATATTGATATTATGAAATAAAAAAAATGCAAATTTCTATTGACACATAAAACATCACTGGTATCATCCACCGTATGGATGCAATATCTCCAAAATTACGGAGAATCGGCGGATTCCGCATATTCACAGAAAGCAACATCTATGGACAAGAGAGAACTACGGTGTACCTTGATCATGTTCCGGTTGCACAGTTTGATCCGGAAAATCTCAATGAACGAAAGTTAGCTGCTGTCGAACTGGTTGAACGACATAATTGTTCACAAACAATTTCCGGAAAAATATGTGGGCTTCATCGCAATACGGTTTTTAAAGCGCTTCGTATAAAAAAAGTTTTAGGTGTTGAAGCTGTATTTGAAGATAATCGGGGTCCGAACGGGCCAAGTAAGTATATTGGAGAATTAAGGTCACATATTAAACATCTTCTTCGGAAACATCCTGACTGGACAGATCAACAGGTTGCAGATCAGACGGCGGCAGATTTTTCCATTAAGGTGTCACGAAGCAGTGTTGCCCGGATTCGTACGGAAAATAAATATAAACAACACGAGACTCTGAACAAAGCGGAACTGATAAGAATGGCAGAAGAAGCAGATGAAATTGCCAGATGCCGATTCGATAGGAAACAGTTACAGTTCAATTTTATGTATGACGAAGATATCCGTGAAGATATTGAGGAAAGCTCGCAAGATCAGACCCCGAAGCCGGGAAAGAGATCGGAAAAATGTTTGCTTGACCGATTACGGGAAGGAGAAAGATGTAATTTTTCAGGAGCGTTGATGCACCATTTTTTTTTAAGCGAGATTGGCTTTTCGAATATTATATCACCACTGAATAATGTGCTGTCTGCCACTTATGGGCCCGTGGATATTTTGGGAAGTTGTTTTTTCAGTGTCGTCCTCGGCATCCCGTCGATCGAGTCGTTGAAATTGGTGAATTCAAGCGAGTTCGGTATCCTGCTCGGTATCAATCGTGCTCCCGATAAAGAAACCATCAGGGAGAGACTCACAGATATTGCCGGGCAGTATAAAAGCAGCGAAATGATTGATGGTTTTGCTGAAGTGTTGCTCGAACGGGATTTTATTGATCGCGGAGTGTTTTTCATAGACGGTCATTTTTTGCCGTATTACGGGTTGAATGTAATTACTAAGGGGTATCATACGGTTAGGCGTCTTGCGATGCGCGGCAATGAACTTTATGCGATTACGGACAGGCAGGGACGCGTGTTGTTTTTTTTTACGGAATCAAACGAGATAGATTTCCGTCCGATCATTCACCGATGTGCGCAAAAGTTGATTAGCTATGGGATACCACGCCCGATTCTGGTATTTGACCGCGGTGGATATGGGATTCATTTTTTCAGCGAATTGGATGAGACATCCGATTTTATTACATGGGCGAAATATTTGGGAGATAAAGCACTTTCCCATTTTGACGATTCTTTTTTTACGGTATGCCTGATGTATAACGGTAAAAAATATCGGATAGGAGCAACAAGCCGGATTGTGAGTGAATCCGAGCAGACGGCTAAAAAAGATGGGCGTAGCAAAGCAGCATCCATGAAGGTTCGATTGGTGGTATTGGAAAATATTGAAACAAAAAAACGTATCGGCATATATACGAATAATGAGGATAAACCAGTGCATTTCATCGCACAATATATGCTAAGTCGCTGGGGGGATTCGGAAAATGTATTCAAAAAGATGATGGCGCGCTTCAATCTCAACTACCACCCCGGCTATGATATTAAAGAACTCGAAAATCAACCGCTGGTGGAGAACCCGGACATTCCAATAATCAAAAAAGCGATTCGGGCTTTGAATAAAGACGTCGAAGAATTGGAAAAGGATATCCTGGTCATCGAAGCAAAACAACACAGAAGAAGCGATAAAAGACGAATTGTCAAACGATCTGAACTGGAAAAAGAATTGGCACAAAAAATGGAATACATTTCCGATTTTAAACAGAAATTAACCCAACTGCCTGAAAAGCTGTCGATTATCGAAATTCTCAAGGGTAAGAAAGTAAGTCGATGTGATCTGGAGAAAAAACGACTCTATGATCTGGTACAGTTTATGGCGTATAATTCTCGTGAAAGATTGGCGGAGATATTTCGAACGTGTTATGACGATCCGCGTGATGGTTTTCAGGTTCTGGATATGATAACCGGCAGGGCAGGCTATATAAAGCTGTCAGGACAAACTTTGATAGTCGTATTGGATTGGATCGAGAGTAAAAAGCAGCGCAAGGCGGCAAAAAAATTCTGCCGTCTGCTCAATCAGGAAGATATAAAAATGGAAGGGCACATGAATTTAAAGCTGTCTTTTCACATATCTCGCTATCCAATTCATGGATCAACAAGGCAGATGCACAATTTAATATGAGAAATCAAGCGATTTATCGTGATCTCTGAGGATGATGTGTTGCTGAAAACAGTCTGTTTCTCGGAATCTGTTTTCATTTTTATGATCGGGGGCGAAAAACCCGGTTTTTTCATGAGTGTTTGTTTATTATCAGTTATTATTGTGATGTTGCCTTTTTCCGAAATATTTCAGTTTGGGGGATAAAAAAATGGGAACAGCAGAACCGGTCTTATATGACCATGAGGAATATGACGGAGCCTGGGATGAATATTACTACGGACACCGCACCATTATTGAGTATGATGAAAAAGGGGACTGCCGGTACAGGTACCGGCCCCTGACACCGGATGATTTTCTGGATCCCGAGGAGGGGGATGTTTATATGGAAGGCAATCTGCACGAGCGCG
>JAAELK010000282.1 GCA_024226935.1 Desulfobacteraceae bacterium | reverse complement strand
GTTAAGGATAAATTTCCCAAAACAATTACGGGTGGGGTCTCAACTGCTCCGTTGCCGGATTGGATTTTAATCAATAATGGAGGGCAAGTTTAATGGTAGAACAATTTTTACACGGAATAGAAACCGTGGAAGTGGATGATGGCACAAGGCCTATCAGGACGGTCAAGTCGTCTGTTATCGGATTGGTGGGAACGGCACCGGATGCGGACCCGGTTAAATTTCCGGCAAACACACCGATTTTGATTATCGGCAATCCAAGACAGGCTCAGGAATTGGGCGAAACCGGCACTTTAAAAGATGCCCTGGACGATATTTTTGACCAGATCGGAGCCGTGGTGGTGGTGATCCGGGTGGAGGAAGGCGTGGATGCGGCTGCCACCCTGTCCAATATTATTGGTGATGCCACGGCAGGTAGCGGGGTTCATGCTTTAAAAGGTGCAGAGAATCAAGTCAAGGTCACGCCCAGGATACTCTGTGTTCCTGGGTATACCGGTGACCGGCCATTATCTGCCGCTAATCCTGTGGTCGCTGAGTTACAGGGTATTGCCCAGCGCTTAAGAGCTGTGATTGTTGCAGACGGACCCAATACCACCACGGAGGATGCCATTGTCTATAGGGAGGACTGGGGCAGTGACCGAATCTTTGTGGTTGATCCTGGAGTCAAGATTTGGGACACACAAACGTCTGCCGTTGCAATTGGTCCGGCATCGGCCAGGGTGGCAGGACTTATGGCAAGGATGGATGCCGAGAAGGGATTTTGGTGGAGTCCGTCCAATCAGGTTATTAACGGTATTGTGGGAGCTGCAAGGCCCATTGATTTTGCAATGAGCGATGCCAACAGTGAATCCAATCTGCTCAACAGTAAAGATGTGGCCACTATTATTCATAAAAACGGATATAGGCTTTGGGGCAATCGGACTTGTGCTACCGATCCCATGTGGGCTTTTCTGTCGGTTCGCCGAACGGCGGATATGATTTATGAAAGTATTGAAGAAGCGTTTTTATGGGCCATGGACCGGCCCATGAGCGCAAATTTGATCCTGGATATTCAGGAAAGCGTTAACGCCTATCTTCGTCATCTTAAAGCTGTGGATGCAATTCTGGGTGGTAGGTGCTGGTTAGATGAATCGTTGAATAGCAAGGAACAGCTAATGGCCGGGCAATTATACATGGATTTTGATATTGAACCTCCGGCTCCCCTGGAACATCTGACATTCAGGGCACACAGGAATAACGGTTATTACGAAGAGCTGGTGACCCAGGTTCTGAATCTAAGTTAAAAATTTTAGCATAAGGAGGGTATATGCTGCCTAAACGACTAAAAAATATGACGGCCTTTGTGAATGGCTTTGGCTATGCAGGCCGGGTTGAAGAGATAGGACCGCCAAAACTGGCCCTGAAAATGGAGGAATACAGGGCCGCTGGCATGGATGCTCCTGTGGAGTTGGACATGGGCATGGAAAAAATGGAATGCAGCATCACATTCACGGAATATGATGATCAACTTTTTACTATGTTCGGGCTTATCGATGGAAATGCCGTATCTCTTACGGTCCGGGGAGTCCGCCAGGATGATACCAGTACAGACGGTATCATCATGACCATGAGAGGTATGTATAAAGAATTGGATCCCGGTACTTGGAAACCAGGTGATAAAGGAACACTGAAAGCCGTGATTTCCTGCCGGTATTACAAGTTAACTATTGCGGATAAAGAACTGGTTGAAATTGATATTGAAAATATGATCCGCAAAATAAATGGCAAAGACCAACTTGCAGAAGAACGCAAGGCCTTG
>JAAELK010000281.1 GCA_024226935.1 Desulfobacteraceae bacterium | reverse complement strand
TACCATTCTAAAGTTCCGGATCCGACCATCTTAATTCGGTGGTAATGGCAAAGAGGTCACACCCGTACCCATCTCGAACACGGAAGTTAAGCTCTTTAGCGTCGATGGTACTGCATGGGAGACTGTGTGGGAGAGTAGAACACCGCCGGATTATTCTTCAAAAAGCCCTGATCGCCAAGGCCTGTAATGGGCATAAACTGTCATGGGTATTTAGTTTTTAAGGATTTATAGAACATGGTAGAAAAAGAGCACTCTAAAGTTCTGAGATCCGATTTTTTAATTTGGTGGTAATGGCGAAGAGGTCACACCCGTACCCATCTCGAACACGGAAGTTAAGCTCTTTAGCGTCGATGGTACTGCATGGGAGACTGTGTGGGAGAGTAGAACACCGCCAGATTATTTTTTGCAAAGCCCTGATCACGATATACGTGGTCAGGGCTTTTTGCGTTTGTACCTCCTGTAAAATTGTATGGAGTAATTTATGAACTATGAAATAGATGATAATGTATTCGGTGAATTTCCAGTATTAGAAACGAAACGATTACTTTTGAGAAAATTTACTATGAGCGATGCTCCTGATTTTTTCGAAATGCGTTCCGATGAAAATATAATGAAATATTTGGCTAGACCTTATCAAAAATCGGTTAGTGAAGCAGAAAAGATGATTGAGAATTCAATAAAATCATTTAAGGAAAAAGCAGGTATAAATTGGGTAATTGAAGAAAAAAGTTTAAAGAAATTTGTAGGATATATTGGTTTTTGGCAATTGATGAGAGAAAGCATAAGAGCTGAAATTGGATATGCACTGAAACCAGCTTTTTGGGGAAAGGGAATAATGCCAGAAGCTATTAGTAAAGTTGTACAGTTTGGGTTTGATGAATTATCCCTTCATGGTATTGAAGCAAATATAAACCCTGGTAATGCAGGTTCAATTAGAGCATTGGAAAAAATGGGATTTAAAAAGGAAGCACATTTTAGAGAAAATTTCCTTTATGATGGCAAATATCTTGATAGTGTAATCTATTGTTTGCTTGAAACTGATAGATGCGGCAATCAATGTTTATCA
Organism: Desulfobacteraceae bacterium; assembly: GCA_024226935.1. Taxonomy (GTDB): domain Bacteria; phylum Desulfobacterota; class Desulfobacteria; order Desulfobacterales; family Desulfobacteraceae; genus NBML01. The sequence continues at coordinate 15,881 of JAAELK010000281.1, read as the reverse complement.
TTCTGAAAAGTTAACTTTGCATGTGATTGTCAAAAGAATATGTTTGAACCGGTCCGAGAATCGGTATCGCCTCCCCACTTGATATTTCCGATGGCATTTCAGTCTGCTGTTAAATTTTCCCCTTTACAAAATTGGTTTCGAAACTATAATATCCACATTTTTTTTGTATTTAACTAAAAAAAATTGTGAGAATGGTTTATAATTAAATTTGATCATCCCATTAGTTGGAGAGTAAATATGACTTTTTTGCACCCCCGTATCCCCCATCATTTGATTACAAGAGATCTGGCAGCCGTTGCCATGGGGCAAAAACCTGCGGATTTAATTTTGCGGAAGGGAAAATTGGTTGATGTATGTACTGCAAGGATCAGAGAAAATTGTGATCTTGTTGTGTACAAAGGATATATCGCTCTGGTGGGAGACGCTTCCCATGTATTAACTTCTGATGAGACTCAGGTGGTTGATGTGGACGGTAAATATCTTTGTCCCGGCCTTATTGATTCCCATATGCATGTGGAAAGCTCCATGGTGGATTTGCGATCCTTTTCTTCGGGAGTTTTGCCCCATGGAACCACCACCATTTGCCCTGATATCCATGAATTGACAAATGTTCTTGGAATGGATGCCATGAAATTGTTTCAGGAAAGCGGGGCAGATCTTCCCCTTAAGGTGTTGACTGCCATGCCGGTTTGTGTGCCTTCCCTTCCGGGAATGGAAGATTCCGGGGCAACCATCGGTCCTGGGGATGTGAAACAGGCCTATGATTCAGGTTTGGCATTCCTGCAAGGTGAGATGATGAATTTTCCCGGGGTTATTCATGGAGATGAATCCATTCACAAGATTATTGGTTATGGCCTTGCCCCAGGTAAGGTTTTAACCGGGCATTATGTCGGAGAAGATCTTAATGCCGGACTTAATGCTTATATAGCCTCCGGTATGACAGCAGACCATGAGACCACCACCGCCGCTGGAGCCCAGGCAAGGGCAGAACTTGGTATGTATGTTCAGCAAAGATATGGCAGTGCCTGGCTGGATTTGCCCAACCTTATCACGGCTGTTACACAAAATCCCGGAATTGATACTCGATTCTATACCATGGTTACAGATGATGTGACCTCGGCCACCCTGGCGGAAAAAGGACATTTGGACCGTGTATTGAGAAAAGCCGTAAGTTTGGGGCTTAATCCTATTATTGCCTTGCAGATGGTTACTATAAATGCGGCTCAGTTATTGGAGCAAAGCCGGTGGATAGGTTCCTTAACTCCCGGGCGGGCAGCCGATATTCTGGTGGTGGATAATCTGACTAATTTTTTTGTTGAGCAGGTCTTTTGCGATGGGGTCAGGGTGGCACAACAAGGGAATATGTTGATGCAGGTACCTTCTTTCCAATATCCGCCAAGTGCCGTCAATACAATGTATCTGGACTTGCTTTCTCCATCGGACTTTAATATTCCAGTTCCCGGTACCGATCCGGTAAGGGCCAGGGTGATTCAACTTGTACCCGGTCGGGTGCATACCCTGTCCACTGAAATACAAATGCCTGTCATCAATGGAGCCCTGGGGGCTGATCCAGGCAATGATATTGCCAAAGTCGGTATGTTTTATCGGCATAAGCCCCAAGGCACTGCCGATAAATCCCGGGGACTGGGTCTTGTTTCCGGGACGGGGTTTAAACCTGGTACCGCTTATGCTTCTACTGTTTGTCATGATTGTCACAATCTTATGGTGGTGGGTATGGATGATGATGCCATGGGGTTGGCTGCTAATACCTTGATTAATTCGGGTGGCGGACTGGTGGTTGTCCAGGATAATAGAGTGATTTCTTTGTTACCCTTGCCCCTTGGCGGGTTAATGAGTCTTTTATCCGTTGAAAGTACTGCGGCCGGAATCTTGTCCATTGAAAAAGCTCTTCGGCAGATTGGCTGTCCCCATGAGGCATTTGAAATGACTATGAGTCTTATGGGGCTTGTGGTCATTGGTGAACTGCGACTCTCCAACCGGGGCCTTGTGGAAATGAAGGAGGGGCAGGTTCCAGGGTTTGTGAATCTGATTATCATGGATTGAAAGCCGGGAATTTTCCAGGGTGCCGGAGGTAAGAATATGAAAAAAAATCCCCATCATCTGGTTCTAGGCGAGCTAAGAGATTTTTTGACGGGCAAAAAATGCATTGATACCCATGATGAAAGGTATAGACAAAAAATTTCAAAACACCTGGTTCAAACCCTTGGGTATTCAAAAAAACAGATTAGATCCAATGAAGTTGTAACCATCACAATTGCAAATCAAAGGGAAGGGATAAGGATCGATTTTCTGATTCAAGAAAATAACAGAACTTGTATGTTGATTAAATATGCGCCGGGTTCCCTTGTGACCAGAAGGCTTTCCAATTTAGCCCTCTCCAGACTCATCCTTGCCTACCAGATTCCAGTGGTTGTGACCACCAATGGAGAGGATGCGGAAATTATCAATGGTCTTAACGGTAAGGTAATTGACCAGGGGCTTTCCGGGATTCCATCAAAAACGGATTTAGAAAAAATAGCTCGGTCTGTATCTTTGCCCTCCATATCAGCAGGTATCCGTGAAAAAGCCTCCAGGATTGTCTATGCCTGTGAGGTGGATGGTGCCTGTCCCTGTGATATCGATGTATGCGTGATCCAATCTTTGGAACCCTGGGACTGAAAATTTTGAGAATTAGCTTCTTATCTCTGATTTTCGTGTTCTCTTGGCAAGAAAATCAAAAGAGCCTCTTTGGTTCTGGTTTGTCCAGGTTAAGAATTCATGAGTTTATCCAGATAATATCCGGTATAGGATTTTTTATGGGCAGCTATCTGTTCCGGTGTACCCTGGGCCACGATGTATCCTCCTTTGTCTCCGCCTTCGGGACCCAGATCAATTATGTGATCCGCACATTTGATGACATCCAGATTATGTTCAATTACAACCACGGTATTTTTGGCATCTACCAGTTTATCCAGCACGGATAATAATTTGTTGATATCATCGGAATGGAGGCCTGTGGTTGGCTCATCTAATATATAAATGGTTTTTCCGGTATTTCGTTTTGATAATTCCCTGGCAAGTTTAATTCGCTGGGCTTCTCCGCCGGAAAGGGTGGTGGCGGACTGGCCAAGCTTAATATAACCAAGTCCCACTTCCACTAAGGTGGCCAGGGTATTTCGGATGGCAGATATTTTGTCAAAAAATCGGACGGACTGGTTGATGGTCATATCCAGAATCTGGGCAATGTTTTTCCCCTTGTATTTTACGTCCAGGGTTTCCCGATTATAACGTTTTCCTTTGCAGATATCACAGGTTACATAGACATCGGGTAGAAAATGCATTTCTATTTTTACGATGCCGTCACCGGAACAGGCCTCACATCTGCCTCCTTTCATATTGAAACTGAAACGGCCTGGTTTATACCCCCGTGCCTTGGCTTCCTTTGTCTTGGCAAACAATTCCCTGATATGGTTCAACACTTGAGTATAAGTGCCTGGATTTGATCTTGGGGTTCTGCCAATGGGGGACTGGTCGATGTGGATTACTTTATCTATGTGTTGAATTCCATCTATTTGTCTGTGGCTCCCCACGGGCTTTCTTGCGCTGTTTATCTGGTTGGCAAGGGCTTGGTATAGGATGGATAATACCAGGGTGGATTTGCCCGAACCTGATACTCCTGTGACACAGGTAAAGCAGCCCAGAGGAAAACAAATTTCAAGATTTTTTAAATTATTGGCGGCAGCACCGAGGACGGTAAGTTGTTTGCCATTACCCTTTCTTCTTTTGTCGGGAATTTGAATCTTTTTTTTGCCGGAAAGATAAAGACCTGTTAAGGAAGTCTTATCGGTGAGTAATTTTTCAGGACTGCCTGAAAAAACGACATTGCCGCCGTTGATACCGGCCCCTGGACCGATATCAATGATGTGATCCGATGCAAGGATGGTTTCTTCATCATGTTCTACTACAAGGACGGTATTGCCAAGGGCCTTGAGATTCATAAGAGTGTTGAGCAGTCTGGCATTATCCCTCTGGTGCAGGCCGATACTGGGTTCATCCAGCACATAGAGTACGCCGGTAAGTTTTGACCCTATCTGGGTGGCCAGACGGATTCTCTGGCTTTCACCGCCGGACAGGGTGGTGGCAGACCGGTCCAGGCTCAGATATTCAAGACCCACACTTTCTAAAAATCCCAGTCGTGCAATCAGTTCTTTTATAATACTGTCTGCGATGATTTGATCTTTTCCTTCAAGATTCAGTTCAGACATAAATCGGCTTGAGTTCCGGATGGAAAGGCCGGTAATTTCCCAAATTGATTTTCCTCCGACCATCACCGATCTTCCTGCTTTATTCAGTCGTGTTCCTTTGCACTGTGAACAGGATTTAAAACTCATATATCTTTTGATATCTTCCCGTGCTGAGACGGATTGGGTGTCATGGAATCTGCGTTTTAAGTTGGGAATGATCCCTTCGAAGACTTTGTTATAGGTGATTTTTTTTCCAGCCCTCTCCACATAAAAGGCAATTTCTTCCTTTTTTGATCCATATAGAATTGTTTTTTTGAATTTGGATGACAGGGCTTTGAAGGGCTTATAAATGTCTTCTTTATAGTGGGAGACCAGGGCATCCAAAAACTCCATGAATTGGACCGAATCCCGGTTTTCCCAGGGGAGAACTGCGCCTTGGCGCAGGGAGATATTTTGATCCGGCACAATCAGATCCGGGTCAAATTGGGTGATGGCACCTAAACCATCGCAATGGGAGCAGGCTCCCTGGGGGGAGTTAAATGAAAAGCTGGCCGGTGTAAACTCGGGGTAACTGATTCCGCAGGACAGGCAGGAGGCCTTTTCATTGAATAAGGTTTCAGTGCCATTGGTGAGGTTAATAAGGGTTATCAGGCCCTCGGATAAGCCAATAGCCATTTCAAGGGAATCTGTGAGGCGGTTTTCAATTCCTGGTTTGATGATCAAACGGTCCACCACCACATCAATGGTGTGTTGTTTGTTTTTGTCCAAGCTTGGAACTTCTTCGATCAAAAAGATATCATTGTTTATCCTGACTCTTGCAAACCCCTCTTGTTTCATTCTGGTTAACAGGTTCTCATGGCTGCCTTTCTGGCCGATTACCAGGGGAGCCAGGATCATAATTTTTGATTTTTTCAATTGCCCATTGGCTGATGTCTCAGTCGATTGCCTCAAAGGAGTCAGGATCTTGTCGGTAATCTGGTCGATGGACATGGAAGCGATGGGCTTTTTACATTTATAACAATGGGGGTGTCCCACTCTTGCAAAAAGAAGGCGAAGATAATCATAAATTTCTGTTACCGTTCCCACTGTGGATCTGGGATTGTGACTGGCAGTTTTTTGTTCTATTGAAATGGCAGGGGACAGGCCAATAATGGCATCCACATCCGGTTTGTCCATCTGCCCTAAAAATTGTCTGGCATAGGTGGAAAGAGATTCAACATATCGTCGTTGGCCTTCTGCATACAGGGTGTCAAAGGCAAGAGTTGATTTACCAGATCCCGATAGTCCTGTGATTACCGTTAGGCTGTTTCTGGGAATTTGGACATCAATGTTTTTAAGGTTGTGCTCCCTTGCCCCCAGTACGATGATTTTGTCGGTATCCATTTATTTGCCCGCCCGGCTATTATCTCGATTCTCTGCCTGGAAAGCCGCCATGTAAATAGCTTCCATAAGGCTTGAAGGATCTGCAATCCCCTGCCAAGCAATGTCATAGGCAGTTCCGTGGTCCACCGATGTCCTGATGATGGGAAGTCCCAGGGTAGTGTTCACCCCGTCCTTAAAGTGAACCAGTTTGAAGGGGATCAGTCCCTGGTCATGGTACATGCAGATAACTGCATCATATTTTCCGTTCATTGCGTGGCAAAAGACTGTGTCCGGCGGCAGGGGGCCGTCAATGTGGCATCCTTGTTTTCTGGCAAGATCCACGGCTGGAGTAATAATTTTTTCTTCTTCGTCACCGAACATGGATTCTTCTCCGGCATGGGGATTTAAGCCGGCCACCGCAAGTTTAGGAGAAGGTATGCCAAACCGATGGATCAGGGAATCTTGGGTCAGGCGAATGGTTTGGGTAATATTTTGGATGGTAAGAGTTTTCGTCACCTGGCAAAGGGGTATGTGTATGCTCACAAGGATTACTTTTAAGCGTTTCCCGGCCAGCATCATGGCAAATTCACGGGTGTCTGTCTGGTCTGCAATCAGTTCTGTGTGCCCATGGAACTTGGAGCCTGCGATTTTCAATCCTGTTTTGGTGATGGGGCAGGTGACAAGAGCGTCAATTTGATTATTTTGAGCCAGGTTTACCCCGGTGATAATATAATTTTGCATGGCTTTTCCCGTATCAATGGTGGGAGAAGGCAGACTAGTTACACTTTCGGGCAGGTTTGAACCATTAAGAATACAGATTGTTTTTGAATCGTTGACTGCGTTTATCGGATGATCAACCGGCATGATATTGAGAGGAATAGATAAAAGGTTTCTGGCTTTTTTAAGGATAGCGGCATCACCAATGACAATTGGTTGGCATTTGTCATGAATTTTTGGGTTGTTCAGGGCTTTTACAATTATTTCCGGCCCGATGCCTGCTGGGTCTCCCATGGAAATACCGATAACGGGGCGCTTCAAGGTTGTTTTCATATATTTGTCACTAAACTTTGAAAGAGTTATTATTAAAAATTTAAATATACTCTTTGCAAGGGAAAGTGTAAATAAGATTGAATTGAAAAATTGTGAAACCCCTATTAAATTCGGTTTTGAAAAATAACATCAGCTTTTATTTGATTCAGAGTAAAATATAGAAAAATAGAGTAAATAGCAGTAAATAAAATATGTCCTCATAATAAAAAAAGTCTTGCAATGTGAAAATTTCCTTGAAAAATAAACAGTTGTAGAACTAATTGAAATTTAAAGAAATATTCTTGTTTCACAAAAAATAGTCTTAAAATTCAGTATGTTAAAAATGCATATTGGGGTAAGATCTAATCTGTTACCAAAAGTGTTTATCCGAGTTGACCCAAGGTTAATATTCGAATAAAAAAACCTATACTTTTTATATCGTCAGTTAGATTCACTTAAATTATTATAATTCGCTGTTTAAGCAACCAAATTTAATTTGGAAGGAAGGGTATTTTTTTGCAACAAATGGAGTTATCCTGGGAAAAAGTTAAGTTTCAAATTAAAAAGTCGATACCTGAACATAGTTATCGGATGTGGATAGATCCACTGGCGCTTCTTGAATATGATGGTAATGGTATAACGTTGGCTACTCCAAATACTTTTTTTATCAGGCGAATAAAAGAGAACTATCTGGATATATTAAAAAGAGAATTTTTGAATCTTGGTCAGGCCATTAATATTAAGTTTCAAGCTGCTGGCAAAAAAGATGCTAAAAGTTCAAAAAAGGCGAAAGATCAGAAAATAGATGAGTTCGGTGCTTCATATCCGGCTCTCTCGGTAAAACCCCGATGGAAAAAACCGGAACAGGCGACATTGCCGGGACTTGGTGCTTCTTTTAATGGCGGTAGAATGTTAAAGAAGGGTTATACCTTTGATGATTTTGTTGTGGGCGATAACTCCAATTTTGCTTATTCTGCTTCCCTATCCCTTGCCCAGGGAAAGATAAACGGATCTGGAATTTTATATCTGCTTGGTAAGACAGGGCTTGGAAAAAGTCATTTATCCCAGGCTGTGGGTCATCATATGATGGCCAATAACGGATCTAATCGGGTTTATTATGTGACTGCCGAGGATTTTACCAATGAAATGATTTTTTCCTTGAGAAACCATACAATTGATAAGTTTAAGGAAAAATATCGAAGAAAATGTGATGTATTAATTTTGGAAGATATTCATTTTTTGTCTGGAAAAATGGCCACCCAGAAAGAGCTTGCTATTACCTTGGATTATTTGTTGGATGCAGATAAGAAGATAATCTTTTCCGGGTGTGAATTGCCCGATGAAATTCCAAAGCTCAATGATCAGCTTAAATCCAGGTTGAGCATGGGGTTGGTCACAGAGATAGAGGCTCCGGATTATAAGACCCGGCTTAGAATATTGAGAAAAAAAACCAATACTCTTGGCTGCAAGGTTCCCATGCCAGTGACTGAGTATATTGCCCAGGAACTTTGTGATGATGTAAGGCAATTGGAAAGCGGTCTTTTTGGTGTAGTGGCAAAGGGACAGATCATGGGCCGAAATATCGATATTGAGCTTGCAAAAAGTGTTTTGGATAATATTACCAAAAACCGAAAGAGGATCAATATTGATCTGATCAAACAATTGGTTTGCAATGAATTTTCCATATCAGAACAAGATATTATGTCTAAATCCAGGAAGCGAGTTATTGTTAAACCAAGGCAGGTAGCTATGTTTCTTGCAAAAAAATATACTGATCAACCCATTAAAAAAATTGGTTCCAGTTTTAAAAAATATCATGCTACGGCAATTTATTCGGTCAATGTTATTGAAAAAGAGCTCAAGCAAAAGGGTGTTGTGTTTGAGCAGATCAATTATATTTCCAAGAAAATTGAAGCGGGTAAATTCTAAATGGGCTTGTCCCCAGCTATTTACAGTGACCTTGAAAAAATAGTTGGGAAAAAATATCTAACCGCTCAAAAAGAAGAACTTTTGTGTCATTCCTATGATGCTACCGGGCGATCTTTTTTACCCGATGCCGTAATTTTTCCAGAAAATCAGGATCAGATTGCCAGAATCTTTAAACTGGCTTCCCAAAAAAAAATTTGTATTATACCCCGGGGTAGTGGATCCGGTATGACCGGAGGGGCAATCCCCATTGATGGTGGGGTGGTATTGGTCACCAGTCGTATGAATAAGATCATTGAAATTGATGAAGACAATTTTATTGCCAGGGTTGAACCTGGGGTGGTTGTTTCTAAAATTCATAGTGCAGTGGAAGCTTGCGGTCTATTTTATCCGCCGGATCCGGCCAGTTCTTCCGTGTGTACCATTGGTGGGAATGTTGGGGAATGTGCCGGGGGGCCCAGGGCGGTTAAATATGGGGTAACAAGGGACTATGTCTTAGGGTTAGAGGCTGTTATTCCATCGGGTGAGATCATTAAAACAGGAGTGTCTACGGCTAAAGGCGTAGCGGGTTATGATCTTACGAGGTTGATTGTGGGTTCAGAAGGAACCCTGGCCGTGGTTACCAAGGTTATTTTAAAATTGCTGCCAAAGCCCAAGGCCGTGAAAACATTGGCGGTCTTTTTTGATAGTATGGATAAAGCTGCAAAAGCCATATCCAGTGTTATGAAGCAGGCAATTATACCTCGGTGTGTGGAGTATATGGACGAAGCCTCCATTGATCTGGTTCGAAAATTTATTTCCTTTGAATTGCCAAAAAAAACCCGGGCATTATTGATATTAGAACTTGACGGTGATAAGGATCAGGTTGAACAAGAAGCCGAACAAATTAAAGCTTTTTGTTATGGAGCAGGGGCAATCGAGGTTCTTGTTGCGGCAGATAAAGCAGGTGCGCAAAACTTGTGGGAGGCTAGAAAAGCATTGTCTCCGGTTCTGTATAAAATAGCTCCCAATAAAATCAATGAAGATATTGTGGTGCCAATTTCAAAAATTCCCGAAATGGTGGAAATTATCCGAAAAATTCAAAAAGAATCGGGCCTGACTGTGGTGAGCTTCGGACATGCAGGAGATGGTAATATTCATTGCAATATCATGTATGATAAAAAAGATAAGGTCCAGGCAAAAAGGGCTGAAAAAGCAGTGGATGATCTTTTTACAGCTACTCTTAAACTTGGCGGTACCATCACTGGTGAACACGGGGTAGGCATTACAAAAATGAAATATCTTCCCCGGGAAATAGGTAGTTTAGAGCTTGAAATCATGAAGGGGATAAAAAAAGTTTTTGATCCGGAGAACATCTTAAATCCCGGGAAAATATTTTCTTGAGCTTAGTGGGGTTTGACGGCATAGTCATTATGAAGTAATAGCTTTTCGAGGGTATCAATTTTCGGGTGGTTGGTTCGCATGACACAGCATTTGATGGAAATTGAACAATAGGTCGAGCAAAGTTTATTCTTTTTATTATATTCACCGAAACAATCCGGTATATCAATAGAGTCTTTTTTAACAGCATTGGCGATGAAAATCTGGTCCAGTTGTTTTATATCCATTATAGTTCCATATTTAAATTGATAGATTAATTTTTGTTAATGCAAATCATTGATTCAAGTTTTTCAACCAAGGGTCCCAGGGTTTGTTTTGTATTGGCCGAGACCATAACTCCTTGATTTAGAAGCCAGCGGTTATCAAATTGCTCCAGATCAACCTGATCTATTTTGTTAAATACGTATAGAGTAGGTATTTTATTAAGGTCCAGTTCGGTTAGAATTTTTTCAACAGATTCTTTTTGCTGTATATATCTGGGATTCGAGATATCGATCACATGGAGGATGATATCTGCCTCGGAAAGTTCTTCCAAAGTGGCATGAAAAGCCTCCATAAGTTCCTTTGGAAGGTTCTGGATAAATCCCACCGTGTCTGTAATTATAACTTCCGTATCCCTTGGGAAACGCAGACGTCTGGAAGAAGGATCCAGGGTTGCAAATAACCTGTTTGCTGCAATAATGCTGCTCTGGGTTAAGGTGTTGAGTAGGGTGGATTTACCGGCATTGGTGTATCCTACAATGGAGATGATGGGCAGGTCTTTTCGTTTCCGTCGGGATTTTTGTTGAGTTCTTTGTTTTCTGATTTTAAGAATCTCTTTTTTTAATCGGGTAATTCGGTCCCTGACCCGGCGACGGTTGATTTCAAGTTTGGTTTCTCCAGGACCCCTCCCGCCGATTCCGCCGGTAAGACGTGACATGGCAGTATTTCGGGTGATAAGTCTTGGTAATAGATATTCCATCTGGGCCAGTTCTACCTGGAATTTACCATCCCTTGATTTTGCCTGTTTGGCAAAAATATCCAGTATCAACTGGGTTCTGTCGATAACCTTCATTTCAACAAAATCGGTAATGGATCGAATCTGGGAGGGGGACAATTCCCTGTCAAATACCAGCATAGTGGCATAGTTTTGGATTGCTTTGATGACAAGGCTTGACAGTTTGCCTTTTCCCACGACAAATTTGGAATCAATTTGCTGTCTGCGCTGGAGAGCACTTCCAATTACATTAATCCGGCTTGTTTTGCATAGTTCTTTTAGTTCCTCAAATGAGGCATAGGCCTCTCCGGGATTTTTTGTGCAGGCATTTATTAAAAAAGCATTCTCCAGGCCGGTCTCAGGTTTGTGCAGGGCATTTTTTTGGGTCAGTTCCATCTCCAGGGCATAAATTTGTGCCTGGCAGTCGATTTCCATCTGATCGATGGAAGTTTTTGGCATTATCTGGTAGGGCTCTGCGGTTTCATCGGGCAGGATATGGCCGGAATAAACATTGCCGGGGTTTCCATCGGGTTTTATACAGATGGCAGTGATATAATCAAGGCGTAAGAGGGCAAGATCGGTTAAATCATCCCGGGTCAATTCTTCATCGGCCAGATGGGTATGGATACATCTTAAACCTTTGAGACGACCAGGTCCTGCCATATAGTCCGAAGTGACCGGAATAACTATCCTGTGGGGTTCTCCTGCAATAACACAGATTATTTTCCCGTTCCGGTCAACCATGAGGCCGATCTGGCGACTTATTTCATGGCTGATGGTAACAAGTTGGGTGGCAATTTCAGGTGTCAGGATGAATTCGGGTGGGGATTTTAAGGCGTATAGGTCTTCAATCCGTTTGATCTGGGTATTCTTCAGGCCGGTGGTACTGCCGTAAACTATTTTTTTCATTCAAATTCCTGGTATGAGTCCGGTGCTAGTTCCTCAAATCTGGTGAATTGACCATGGAAATGCATTAAAGCAACCCCCGTGGCGCCGTTTCTGTTCTTGGCAACAATGATTTCAGCTGTTCCTTTTTTGGGATTATCCGGTTCTTTGTTATAAACCTCATCCCGATAAATAAAGGCGATGATATCGGCATCCTGCTCAAGGGCGCCTGATTCACGCAGATCTGACATCATGGGGCGTTTGTCTGCTCGCTGCTCAAGCATTCGGTTTAATTGGGAAAGAGCTATGACCGGAATATTTAATTCCTTGGCAAGGGCTTTTAAGGATCTGGAAATTTCTGCAATCTCAAGGTCTCTTCGGTCGGATCGAAAAGGTGCTTTCATCAATTGGAGATAATCTATGATTACAAGTCCTATTCCGTTGTGTTTTTGGTAGAGTTTTCGGACCTTGGCCCTGACATCCATGACTGTGAGGTTGGGGGAGTCGTCAATAAATATAGGCATTTCATTGAGGATTCCTGCGGCATCTGTGGCATTCTGCCAGTCGTCCTGACTGATAAAGCCTGTGCGAAGTCGGTTTGAATCTATCCGTGCTTCCGAGGTCAAAAGACGCATGGATAGTTGTTCGTTGGACATTTCAAGGGAAAAAACAGCAACCGGCTTTCTTTCTTCCAAGGCCACGTTTCTGGCAAGGTTCAGGGCAAAGGCTGTTTTTCCCATACTGGGTCGTGCCGCCAGGATGATGAGATCCGATCCCTGGAGGCCGGATGTGATCTTGTCCAGGCGTGAATAACCTGTGGAAAGGCCGGACAATCCCCCATCTTTACCCTGTTGTTCCTCCAATTGATCAATGTTTAAATTGATCAATTCACCCAGGCTTTGAAATGCTCCGCTTGATTTCTTTTCGGCAATATTAAAGATGGATGATTCGGCAAAATCAATAATCTCTCTGAAATCTCCCTTGTCTTCCAGGCAGCGTTCAATGATTTGAGAAGAGGAGTCTATGAGCTCTCTAAGGGCTGCTTTTCCCCGGATAATTTTTGCATAGAGAAGGGCATTAACCGCAACCGGGGCTGCATCGGAAATAGCTGCCAGATAGGCTGCTCCGCCAATGCTTTCCAGTTCTCCCTTTTCATTTAGTGCATTGGCCACTGTGACAAGGTCTGCCGCTTCTTCCCTGGATGCTAATTCAAGGATGCTCCTGAATATTTTTTTATGTGCGCCCTTGTAAAAATCCTCGGGCATCAAAATTTCAGTAACGTCTAACAGGCTGTTGTTATTGATAAAAATGGCGCTTAATAGGGATTCTTCCGCATCTATATCATGGGGCGGGGTTTTGCTTAAGAGAGGGTCGGTTTTTAGAGTGTTTTTTGTGGGCACGGTTCTCTTGAAAGATTAGGCCAGCCAACTGTCCGGCAAGAGTCGGACAGTTGGCTGGGGGTTTATATTATTTGTCTTGCTTTTCTTCGGCAATTACCTTGATGGTAATTTCAGGCTCGACACCTTTGTATAGACGAATCGGAACTTTGTATTCACCTATTTCTTTGATGGGCTCTGCAAGGAGGATGCTACGGCGTTCAAGTGTAACATCCTGGCTGTTAAGTGCGTCTTTGATATCGTGGGTTGTAACCGAGCCGTAAAGACGGACATCTTCATGGACCTTGGCTTTAATTGTACATACAATACCCTTGATTTTGTCGGCCATTTCTTCGGCAAGCTTTCTTTCCTTGGCAATCTGAAGTTCAAGCTTTGCCCTTGTTTGCTCCATTATTTTTTTGTTCTGGAGCGTGGATAGAACAGCTTTCCCCTGGGGCAGAAGATAGTTGCGGCCGTATCCTGCGGCAACTTCACACTCTGATCCTGCGATACCAAGTGTATCAATGGTTTCTTTTAATATAACTTTCATTTAAACCTCCAAAAAGGATCAGCCCCTTTTGTTAATCAGGGCTGACTTTTAGTTTTCTTTTATTGCTTTTGTGTACCAATTTTTCTAAAATCGATCCAGTTATCAAAAAAACCCAGGCCGATGACCAGGATTAAAAAGTATAATTGAACCGCAATCAGGCTGTAGCAGAAAAACCTTAGTGCAACAGGGGACTTTTTTTTTTGAAAAAAAAATGATACGACAGCAATTCCTTGAAAAAAATAAACAAGCATTAAAACTATCAGACAATTGACGCTGACATATTTGGGGGCTTCCATGGGTAAAAACAAAATCATACCCAGAACAATTACTAACCAGACAAGATGATCAGGCGCCTTGTATTGATTAAGGTTTTCTATGCTTTTGAGCGCAATTCCTTTTTTCAATAACAGTCGTTTGATGATCAGGATATTTATCCATATGGTTGTCATGAATGATACCGTGAACATCCCGGGCAGAACAAGAAGAAATGCCGAGTTCAGCATTTTGATCTGGCTTTGTTCGATTCCCATGTCCGTGTAGAGCTGGGTAGTCAGATTGAAATAGTGGGTCAGATAATCGGAGACGATTGCGCTTATAGTCCGGTCTTGAAACATAGTGTACAATAGAAAGGCGACAGCGGCTGATCCCATAATAGTTAAACCTGTAAAGATCATGGTTCTTTCTATGCTAAGATGTCTTTCAATACATTCCCCGAGAATAAAGCCCACCATTAGAAGCGATCCAAAATAGAGTATATCAAAGGCAACTCCCCGTGTCATAATTGCCAGCACGAGAAAGCTTATAACCATAATAGCACTGCTGCTGTTTCTTCCCAGTTTCAGCCTGTAAAATAGAACAGGCAGGGGAAGGAAGAGCAATGCGAACACCCCCAACAGGGGAAATGCAAAAATGATTGCAAAAATCAGAATGCATAAGGATATCCCCATGATGATTTCTTTTACAACAAAGGGGGGTGTTTTGGTAATGGGCACCTTTAATACTCCAGCTAATTATCTTTTATTAATGCATGGGGCGGCCGACAAACGGCAGCAGTGCTATCTGACGGGATTGTTTAATTGCCAGGGACAGTTGACGCTGATGTTTGGCGCATGTTCCCGTAATTCTTCTAGGCATGATTTTACCCCGTTCAGTGATGAATTGTCTTAAAGCTTTCGGATTTTTATAATTGAGCTCAAGACCGTTGTCTACACAGAATCTACAGATTTTTTTTCGTTGATAAAATCTGTTTTTGCCGCCACCTCTTTGACTTTGGCCTTGACCTTGTCCTTGACTTTGATTTCTATACATAATATTTCTCCTTCAATCTTAAATCAATCCTGCACTTCTTTGATTTCGTCAGATTCTTTGATGTCGTCGGATTCTTTGGTCCCATCGGATTCTTTGGTCTCGTCGGAAGTTGCAGCTTCTGCTGCTTCAGCTTCAGCCTTTGCAGCAGCTGCTTTTGCTCGCTCTTCCGCTGCCGCCTCGGCTGCTTGTTCAGCTTCTTTTGCATCGGCAACTTCTTGCTCAAGGGATTCAATAGTCACATCATCTGTGAGAAGGATGGTCATAAACTTTAAGATATCATCGGTAAGACGGAAATTTCTTTCAAGTTCTTTTACAAGTTCTCCGGTGCCGCCGTATGTTGCACATACATAGTTGCCCCGTAATTTTTTTTTGATTTCATAGGCCATTTTTTTATTGCCCCATTCATCAAAATTTAAAAGGATACCACTTTCCTTGGCAATGATATTTCTGACTTTGTCATACAGGTCTAAGCGAGCTTGGTCCTGAAGATCTGGGTCGGAAATAAATACAGTTTCATATTTCCTCATTTTGTCTCCTTACGGATATAAAGCCCCAGTAGTTTACCGGAGCAAGGATTAATACTTAAAGTACACCTGCCATCCAGGTGTACGTAAACCACTTTGTATATCATTAAACAGGTTCCGGGTCAAGGTGATTTTGGTTGAGCTTTCGGGTTAACGCAAGTAGCTAAATATTAAAAGCAGTTTTTGGGAATCTATGTTTCTAAATAGAATCTTTCGTTTTGCTAAGTAAAAAACAATTTGTAAAAAATCCTAAGTTTTTATTATGCGAATATTAATTGTTTTTAATTTTATGTATCTCACTGATTTGATAGAATAAAATTC
>JAAELK010000280.1 GCA_024226935.1 Desulfobacteraceae bacterium | reverse complement strand
TTTATATTAAATCTTATTTTTTTGTCAATGTATTTCTTCTAACTTTCATTATCGAAAAAAGGAACGTTTAAAGAATAATATTATGGCTACTCATATCAAGATTCTTAATCATAAGGACATAAAGGCATTTGATTCTCCACCACTTGCAATCTTGATTTTGTGTTTGTGGCGTCAGATAACCTGAAAAGAAAAAGTCTACTCTGCCTATAGCCCAATCTCAGAGAACCCATATCAAAAAACTTTTGAATAGAAACACAAAGAACTTGAAAAATGTTGTCAATAAATTGATAGAAACGCGGAAATTGACATTTTAGGTAGAGGGAAATATGATTTTCACCTGGAATGGAGTAGGTTGGAATAAAAAAACAACCATAATCCTGTGTGAGAGTCTGTGTGAGAAAAACATTCTAAAATGTGCCAAAACAGGAAAATATCAGAAAAAATCAATAAATGGGAACCCCTTATTTAAAAGGGGTTCCAGGTTTTATGGGGGGTTCGGAAACTCAAAGGTAAGTCCTACGAATCAGAAAGTCGGGAGTTCGAATCTCTCCAGGCGTACCATTCATATCAAGGGTTTTCAGCTTTCGGCTTGAAAACCTTTTTTAGTTTCTTGGCCAATACATTATTATTGTCACACCTATTAAAGCGATAGCTCCACCGATCAAATCAAATCTATCTGGTTTGATTCCATCTATTCCCCATCCCCATAAAAGTGATAAAACAATAAAAACGCCTCCATAGGTTGCATAAACCCGACCAAAATCAGCTGGCTGTAATGTTGGGATGATAGCGTAAGCCATCAGAACAACCGCACCCATCACCGCATACATTATTGGCTTGTCGTCTCTGATCCAAAGCCAGACCAGATAGCCACCTCCTATTTCAAATAATCCAGCAATCAAAAAATACATGATTGATTTTGCAATTGTTAAAGTTTCCATATAATACCTTCTTAATCAGTAGTGTCCGGTTAGGTTATTGCAAGTAAAACATATTAATTTTATAGATAATATTGTTATTTTATTGTTGACAAATGTGCGCAAAAATTCGGCGCGCCTTGAAAACCAATTTTTCAAGGAGTACCTACATGGCACATA
>JAAELK010000279.1 GCA_024226935.1 Desulfobacteraceae bacterium | reverse complement strand
GTTGCGCCTGAAATCCAAAATAATTAGGAAAATAGAGCCCAAAGGGCTGTTCAAGCGGTAAAGTAATCTCCCGCCCTAAAAAAAATCCCCCGAATTACCTTTGGACGGGTGTACAAAAAAATAGGTGGTGAATTTGGGTTGAACACATCTGGTGTACATCATGGCATTTTTAGGATAAGCCTTGATTCTTCCATCAAGAAAATTGACGCCCAAAACAGAGTCATCATTCATCATGGTTGTGCCGACCGGATCAGTTGATGTTCGAACCTGGGCATCAAAAAACCTTTCGCCTGTGCTGGTGTTACCAGGCTCCTGGATAAATACAGCATAGTCATCGTCTGGGTCCATAGAGCCGTCCAGGTACAGTTTCCAGCTCGTCATATCCCCTTCACTCCCCGTATAACCGTCAAAATCTATCAGAGAATAAAGTTCTTTCACCGTCGGAACACGCCAATCTGTGCTCCCGCCAAGACCCAGGCCGTCACAATAAGTGATTGAATCATCCCATGACATCTTTTCGCTGTGATGGCGTTGCCATATAAGACCTGTGCTATTATCCGTCACTGTACCATCCTCATTATTGGTATAATTGGGGACAACAGTCGTGTATTGGGCATCCTGACCATCATACGCCGATCCACAGGTTATGATATCTCCTGTAGTATCAAAACAATCGCTTTGGTCGCCATCCACGACGGTATAATCACCGGCAGTAGGAGCACCAGTCACTGTGATATAGCCTACCTTGGTTTCCGTGTCACTGCCGCTTGAATTAGTTGCAGTGAGAGAAACAGTATAGGTCCCTGCTGAATTATAAATCACCGTTGGATTCTGACTGGTTGATGCTGATGGAGTGCCGCCGTTAAATATCCAGGACCAGGAAGCTGGATTGTCTGTGGACAGGTCAGAGAAGGTGATAGCACCACCTTCGGTAACTGAAGTGTTGTTGGCTGAAAAATTTGCCGTAGGTGCGGATACGCCGCTTATAATAATATAACCTGCAATGGTCTCAGTATCGCTACGTCGCCTGTTGGCCACTGTAAGGGAAACATCATGTATCCCGGCAGTGTTGTATGTAACACTTGGATTTTGAGAAGTGGAAGATGGTGGTGATCCCCCCTCAAATGTCCAGGACCATTCAATGATATTGTATCCAGCAGAAAGGTCTGTAAAATTGACAGTGTCATCCGCATTAATGCTGGTGACATCCGCTTCAAATTCCGCATCCAACTCTTGGGCCAAAACAAAAGCAGGTGAAAAAAGACAAATAAATAAAATAATCCGGACAAATAATTTTTTCAAAGCCCCCCCCTAATTTAAATGAAAGTTAATTGAAATACAATTATCTGAAATATATTATGAATATTGAATGAACTCTTTTTTTGATATAGTTTTGTTGCCAAATAAATCTAATAAAGGCAATTTATTAAAATGAATACTACCTTAGCCAGCATACAAAATCAAACCTTAAAATTCAGATTATATAGGAGTCCTTATTAAGATATTTCAGTTAAGTGTCAACCATAATATCTCATTGTATGAAGTACACCCGTGCCAAAGTCCGAAATCTTTTCAACTCAGGTACATTCAAAAGACAAACTATTATAACAGCACTGAGCCGTAAAGAGTCATAGCATATGTCCAGAACCATGGCAACACAGGCTGGTATGATCAATAAATGGCTGTCTGAACAAAGATATTAAAGGTCATTTAATGTAATTTCTAACCTCTATTGATTCATAATGCCTATACAATTTGTCCCAGCGTTTTAATACAGCCTGTGAAGCCTCAGGGACATAGCATTTCTCGTAATCTTCCCCTTGAAAATCGATGACATTTTGTAGCGATTCAAATGTCATGGTTGTTACAAACTCAACTTCATTACCTATTTTTCGTCGATAAAGCTCAATGCACTGGTAACCTGGGATTTTTTTTTCTTCTATCCCTGGAAATACTTCATCATGAAGAAGATTTTGGTATTTATCAGCATTTTCTAAAGTGGTCCAACCATGCCATACACGTTTAATTGTCATATCAAACCTCCTGAGTATTTTTCCCTTTAATCTTGCAAAAGGTGCGGCGGCTTTTTACCGCGATCCCGTGAAAGCCTTGATTATATGCTTTGGCACACAGTTCTTGCAGTAAGCCCGGTTCCTTTCGATCTATGGGTTATGAGGTTTGTTTGAATTTCATTTCACCATTTTTGGTAAACTCAAACATTGGCCCCCAAGCTACTTCCCAGTAATAGCCATCAAGGTCGGCAAAGTATCCACTGAAACCGCCCCAGAAAGTATCTTGCGGTTCCTTAACGATTCGGGCACCAGCCAACTCAGCACGTCTTACAATTTTAACAACTTCATCCTTACTATCAGCGTTATGAGCAAGAGTTATTCCGCTAAACCCGCAGTTAGTAACAGGAACTTCGGGTGAAATGTCTTCTGCAAGTTTTTCAAAAGGATAAAGAGCAATCCAAGTACCCGGTAGCTCTATGAACGTGATACCATCAGAGGATATATTTGGAGGTGTGCCAAGTACATTCCTATAAAAATTTGTCGCTTTGCTTAGATCGGCTACGCCAAGCGTTAGTATTGTAACTTTTGAAATTTTCATTATCCTCCTCTTTCTAGTTCATAACGCCATTTTTCTTTTAAGTTTAAGAGAAAATCTGCTTGTTTTTTGTATGGTTCTACAAAATTTTTATATTTTTCAAATTCAACAGGTTCCAATTTTTTAGAAAGTTCAACAGTCTGTTTTCTTTTAAAAATATCTGCTTTAAGTCTTATCTTTCGTAGTTTGTCATCATCGGTATAGACAAATAAAGAAAGGGAGGTGTTTTTTCGTATTTTTTTATGCATTGAATGAAGGCCATCTACTATTAGAACTTTGCATGAACCTATTGTTATTTTTTCTTGCGATTTTTCTCCACTTGAGTGGTCATATGGAAAAAATTTAATGCTTTTTTGATTCTTGAAATTTGTAATGTGGTTTTCTATGGATTTTAAATCATAAGCGTCCGGCTGATAACCACTTATACCTTTTTTTATCCTTTCCTCCCTTTTCATTAAAAATGAATCAAGAGTTAGATGACCTGTACTTATTCCCATGTTGTTGAGTTGACGGGCAATTTTATCCGATAGAAAGGATTTGCCAAGGTCTGCAGCTCCGCACATGGAAACTACTAAAGGGTCGGTTCCGGCATTTAATCCTTGTATGATTTTTGTTATTTTTGTTTCAATTTCCAATTTGATGAAGACCTTTGATTTGAGAGTCGACACAGCTTCGCCCTGTCGGTTACATACTTTGTAACTTAAGGTGTTTATAGTGAAACGATTTTTACGGCACTTGATCTACTTATATAAAGTTAGGAAAAAAATCAATCGGGTAAATTCCCGATTTTTAAAAATCGGGGAGTTTTGACCCAACCGGGGAAAAATACCCCGGTTGGGTTGGTTGTGACAAAATAGTTTGCTACCCCAAAAAAATGATAAGACATTTAAATTTAAAGTTTTACTCTTTAAAATTGAAAGGATTTTTTTGCTTGATCAAACGGCTGGTATAAAGGTTGCTCCTAAGCCGATTGAGAGTAAATAAAGAAAATTGAGCGGTAAATTGATTTAAAAGAGATGAAATGAATAAAAACAAAATATGGGGCCGACCCTATTATAAATCATTGACTCGAAATATTATGCTCACTGTCATTGTTGTTTCGTTTACCCCCATGATTTTGGTTTCTCTGGTTATTTTGTATCAATTCAAAACTTCTTATCATGAAAAAGTAAATGCCCATCTGGAAGAATTGGTTCTAAAGCATAAACAGAATATTGATATTTTTTTACAGGATAAAACCAGTGATATTAAAATTTTATCAAGATCTTATGGGATGGATCAATTAAGTAATGATTCTTTTTTAGCAGAACGGCTTTCCATCCTTCAACAAGAATATAAAGATGTTTTTGTGGATATGGGGGTTTTGAATGAACAAGGTCTGCAGGTCGCTTATGCAGGTCCCTTTAAATTGAAAAATGCAAATTACCATGAAGCTGCCTGGTTTAAAAAAGCTATTAAAAATGAGGTGTCTGTAAGTGATTTGTTCTTAGGACTGCGTGGTTTGCCCCACTTTATTATTTCTGCAAGACAAAAAAAAGGTGATCAATATTGGATATTGAGGGCTACAATAGATTTTTTATCCTTTAATGATCTGGTGGAAAATATTCGCATCGGTGAAACTGGTTTTGCATTTATAATCAATCGGAAAAATGAATTTCAGACCAAGCCCCGTGTGGATATCTCTTCTGAAAAAGAGTTGTATAAAAGCTTATTGGTCAAAAAACCTGAAAAATTCAATGGGGTTCAGATTACCATAGAGCAAGTTGGAAGAAAGACTAAAAGTGTTTATGGAGATGAATATCTTTATGTCTCCTCATTTTTAAAAAACAATGACTGGCTTCTTGTCTATCGTCAAAATACTTCCGATGCATTTTCAACCATACGCAGGTCGATGAGCTTAGCCCTGGTAATTTTGATTTTTGGCGGCAGTGGGATCATCGCCATGACCTATCTACTTTCAAGAAGGATGGTTGGTTTTATCGCCAAGTCCGATACTGAAAAACAATTGATGAACCAGCGAATGGTTGAAACCAGTAAACTTGCGTCCATAGGAGAACTTGCATCCGGGGTTGCCCATGAAATCAACAATCCTGTGGCTATTATGGTTGAAGAAGCCGGATGGATTCAGGATCTTCTTGAAGAGGAAGAATTTTCAAATAGTGAGAATCTTGATGAGTTTGAAAGGGCATTGAACCAGATTAAAGCCCAGGGGCACCGTTGTAAGAAGATAACTCGTAAATTATTGAGTTTTGCTCGAAAAACCCAATCCAATAATCATGAAATAAATATTAATGATCTTATCCGGGAGATTATAGAGCATTTCAAAAAACGAATAAAAGGCAGTAATGTAACCATGGAAACGGATATAAAAGACCCCCTGCCGATCATCCATGGATCAAATACCGAGTTGCAGCAAATTTTTCTTAACCTGATTAATAATGGTGTTGATGCTTTGGGAAAAACAGATGGGATTGTTAAAATATCTGCAATGGATGTGGATGGGCAAATCCTGATAAAAATTTCAGATACCGGTGCCGGAATTTCCCCGGTTAATTTAGACAGAATCTTTGATCCTTTTTTTACAACTAAGCCCGTTGGCAAGGGAACCGGTCTGGGGCTTTTTATCTGTTATGGAATCATCAAGAAAATGGGTGGCAAAATTGATGTGGACAGCGTGATGGATATTGGGACAACTTTTTCCATATATTTACCGGTGAACGATAAAAAAAATGAGAAAAATCTTTAAGGTTAAAAATATGAATACCCCTTATTGGGGATGTAATAACCAGAAAGGAGAGAGATTATGATGGATGCAAATGTACTCCTGGTTGATGATGAAAAAGCTTTTGTTGAGACCATGGCCAAACGTTTGAATAAAAGAAAGTTAAATATAGCCAAAGCATTTAGTGGTGAGCAGGCACTGGAACACCTGTCTTTAAACCCGAAAGTCGAAGTTGTTATTCTTGATGTCAAGATGGCCGGTATGGATGGTGAACAGGTGTTGAAAACAATTAAAAATCGTCATCCTCTCATTGAAGTGATCATGTTGACGGGGCACGCCACGGTTGAATCGGGAATTGAAGGAATGAAATCAGGAGCCTTTGATTATTTAACAAAACCCTGTGATATGGAAATTTTAATTGCCAAAGTTGATGAGGCAGCGAATAAAAAAAGGCGTCATGAAGAAAAAATTCTGGAAGCAAGCATCAGGGAAATTACCTCTCATCGTCCATAGGAAGGAAAACTTTTATGGACAAAAATACCAATAAATATGCGAACCGGCCAGGATTAATGGAGTAAATTTATGAACAATAAACCTATGAAAATATTATTTGTGGATGATGAAGTTGCTTTTCTGGAAACATTGATCAAACGGCTGAAAAAACGGGGTATGGATGTTTCGGGTACAAATAGTGGGGAGGCTGCCATAACTATTTTAGAAGCTAATCTTGTTGACCTGGTCGTGCTGGATGTTTGTATGCCGGGTATGGATGGAATTGAAGTCTTGAAAAAAATAAAGGGAAAATGGCCTGCCATTGAAGTGATTATGCTGACCGGTCATGCTTGTCTGGAAGCGGCCGGAGAAGGGATGGAAACAGGGGCATTTGATTATTTGTTAAAGCCCATCGATATCGATGATTTGCTGTTTAAGCTTGAGGATGCCTACGACAAAATTCAGATCAGCAAAGGAAAAATAAAAACCGACGAGGGGGGATTAAATTTAAACATAAAAAAAACAGTCAAACTGGGATGATGAAAATATAACTTTAATATATAAGGAGTTTTAAATAATGAATTTTTTTCGACAATGGGGCAGGTTTATGACAATGGGGGCTCAGGCCCATGCGCGGTGGGAACTCGATGTTTCCAATACGATTTTCCGGGATAAAAAACGATTGATTGTTCTCCTTTTATTACTTATTCCAATTGTACTGGGAGCTTATGCCTTTGCTGACCAGCTTGGTACCATGGAGTTGCCACAACTATTGGGGGGTAAAAAAGCCTATAGTCCTGCATTTTATTCTACAGGTATTTTTATTATCTCCAGTCTTATCGGGATGGGCGCGGGGTTGATTACCGGCTGTATTGGAGCCGGCGGCGGGTTTATTATTGCTCCTGCACTGATGAGTGCAGGTATACAAGGAATCCTTGCGGTTGGAACCGACCTTTTTCATATTTTTGCAAAAGCAATTATGGGAAGTGTTATCCATCGAAAATTAGGTAATGTAAATGTGCCCATGGCTTTAGTCTTTCTTATCGGGGCGATATCCGGGGCCACGGCCGGAGGATTGATAAATCGCTTACTCTACGAAATTAATCCGGTATTAAGTGATGCTTTTATTACCAGTGTATACTCAATCATGTTGGGGCTTTTGGGTTTTTATTCCTTGTTTGATTATCTTAAAGCCAGAAAATCGGATTTGGGAGATTCTGATCCCCACGGGGGAGAAGCTGATGAAATGGGAACTTTCTCCAAAAAGTTGCAGGCCATTAAAATTCCACCCATGGTTAACTTCGATCATGATCTGGTTCCGGGAGGTCGCAGCATCTCATGGGTATTTCTGGTTTTAAGTGGTGCTCTGGTTGGCCTTGCCGCAGGAATAATGGGTGTGGGCGGCGGTTTCCTGACCTTCCCGATTTTTGTATATATGCTTGGTGTATCCTCAATGACAACCGTTGGAACCGATATCTTTCAAATCGTGTTTACAGCCGGGTATGCAGGTATCACCCAGTATGCAGTTTATGGTTTTATTTTCTATACTCTGGCCATGGGTATGCTATTGGGATCCTTGATAGGGGTTCAGATCGGTGCCATGGTTACAAAAGTTGTCAAAGGAGTTACCATCAGAGGCTTTTACGCAATGGCCGTGCTTGCAGGGTTTGTGAATAGAATCTTTGCTCTACCGGGAAAGCTTGGTGCAATGGAAATAATTCCTATTTCAAAGCAGGTTGGTGATATTTTGAATATCATCGGTATCTGGGCATTTTTTCTTGTGATCGGCTTTTTCAGCATCTGGGTTATTGCTACCTTTCTATTTAATCTTGGTAAACTTAATGGAAAGGAGGCAAAATCATGATAAAAAATAAGAAAATATTTTATTCTGGACTTGGGTTGCTGGTCTCTTTTTTTATTGTTCTTGTTTTGATGTTTTCACCGATATTTAAAGGTCAAAACGGTCTGGAATACCTTGATGATCTGTATAATTCCATTTCAAAGGGATCTGCTTATTTTATTCCTAAACTTCAAGAAGATATCGAGCCCCTTAAAGGGGAAATTGTCTCTTTTACCATAAAAATGGACAGTGTTGAACAAGCTTCCCAGACCGCCATACTTATCAATAAAAATGGTGCAAATGTGGAAGTATCCGGTTCCATGGTGAAAGTAAAAGGGGATCTGGGTAAAATACTTGATAATTGCCTGAAAGACGCTGATTTGATGTATTTCAATCAGGGAACAAAAATTGTTGAAAAGTATGGTTACTATGAAAAGCAGGTTCTTTATAATTGGTGGGTGGCATCCAGCCGTATGGATAAAGCCCTTAAAAAGCAAAAACTTTTCAAAGAGGCCAAGGTTGTTTCCATAGTACAAAAAAAGGGTCTGGAAACTTCATATAATTACTATAAAATTGAGTCCCAGAAAATTTCAGCCAAATGGGGTATTGTTCTTTTTTCACTGGTTTTTTATGTTGTTTATACCTTATGGTACGGGTTTGCTATCATGTTTTTATTTGAAGGTTGGGGGTTGCAGTTTGACCACTAAATTTTTAAGAATATGCGGGGGAATATATGTGTTTTCCCGCATATCCATGGTGGGATGAAATGGGTCGGTTTTTACGGTATTTAAAAAATATATTTTTTTCTCCACGAAGGAAAAAGTCCCAAGAGGCGGCTTTGGTGTCTTGCGATTTCAAACAAAGATATCATGCTTTTAAGCTTTTGTTGAATGCTAACAATAATGCCCTTGAAATAATGGGGGAGATTGAAAAACTTTTAAGCCAGGGCCGCCCCTTTGGAATGTCCTCCATAAATGCGAATTGCACGGCCGTTTTAGTAAATATTTACCGTATGATTCGTAACCTGGACAGGCTTGCCCCGGGAAAATATGGTGCTCTTTTCCATCGTTTTGATGCCATCCAGAGTGATATTAATCATATATTGAAAGAAAAACCTTTGGTCGAGGATAAGCGGCTGGTTATTTTTATATCCGATATTGATATGACAATGACCGATCTGGTTGGTGGTAAAATGGCTAATCTTGGAGAGGTGAAAAATGTACTTGGTGTAAATGTTCCCGATGGTTTTGTTTTGACAGCCTACGCCTGTGAATATTTTTTTGGATATAATAATCTTCAGCTTGAGATAAACAGATTGATTCAGGCTGTACCCTTCGATGATATAAATAAGCCCTATAAATTAAGCTCACAGATTCAGCAGCTCATCATAAATGCCAGGCTTCCTTCAGACCTTAAAAAGCTTGTTGAAAAGGCTTTGGCAGCTTTAAAAGAGCGCAGCAGGCAACCTCTTACATTGGCCTTGAGGAGCAGTGCCCTGGGAGAAGATAGTGCAGGGATCTCTTTTGCCGGTCAATATCGAACTGTTTTGAATGTTTGTGTTGAAAATATTTTCCAGGCCTATAAGGAAGTTGTTGCAAGTAAATACAGTGTTACCGCAATAAGTTATCGTATGAACAGGGGATTTAGGGACGAGGATATTTCAATGTGTGTGGGCTGTATGGCCATGATAGATGCAGTCTCTGGTGGAGTGGCTTACTCTTGTAACCCCTTCGACATTCATAACGATTCCATCTTTATCCATTCAACCTGGGGTTTGCCGAAATCTGTGGTGGATGGTTCCTTAAATTCCGATCTTTTTGTTGTGGATAGAAATCCTGGTTTTCGTCTTATTCAAAAAAATATCCCTGAAAAAGATAAAAAAATTGTTTGTGATCCTGAAGAAGGGGTTTGCAAAATAGATATTGCAAAAGATTTTCAACTTTTACCGTCATTAAATGAAAAAACTATCACAGATCTGGCGAAGTTAACAATAAAAATTGAATCCTACTACGGGGCTCCCCAGGATATTGAGTGGGCGGTGGTGGGGTCTGACCCTCCGGTAATTTATATATTACAATGTCGTTCCTTCAAACAAAAACATAAGGCCGCAAAAAAGGTTTGTATTGTATCCAAACTTGATAAGGAGAAATTGATAGCCGGGGAAGGGATAATGGCAAGTCCGGGTGTAGCCGCAGGAGAGGCGTATATTGTTGACAAAAGAGTGGATTTATTGAAATTTCCTGAAAATGCAATCCTTATTACCCGGCGGGCACTGCCCGATTGGGCCCCTCTTTTAAATAGAGCTTGTGGCATAATCACTGAAAACGGAGGTTTTGCCGGGCATTTGGCAAGTGTGGCCAGGGAGTTTGAAGTTCCAGCCCTTTTTGGTGTGCCAGCGATTTGTCAAAAAATAAAAAACGGAGAAACAATAACAATTGATGCCGATGGCCTTTGTGTTTATAAGGGCCGCATTGAAAGTCTTCTTGAAAATAAGTTCAAAAAGAAAAATCTTATGGAGGCAAGTCCTGTATACAAACTCCTTAAAAAGGTCGGCCGGCATATCTCTCCTTTAAATTTACTGGATCCTGATTCCAGTAAATTCAGTATTTCAAATTGTAAAACTCTCCATGATATTACCCGATTTATTCATGAGAAGTCAGTTTATGAAATGTTTAATTTTGGTAAGAATCATGATTTTGAAGAAAACACTTCGAAACAACTATATCACCATGTTCCAATGCAATGGTGGATTTTAAATCTTGAGGATGGGTTTAAAAAAAAGGTAGCCGGTAAATATGTTCTTCTGGATGATATTTCCTGCGTCCCCATGCTTGCATTATGGGAGGGTATAATTGCCGTTCCCTGGGAGGGGCCTCCGCCAATTAATGGAAAAGGGCTTATGTCTGTGATGTTTCAGGCAACTGCAAATCCTGCTTTAAATCTTGGTATGCGTTCTAAATATAGCGAACGTAATTATTTTATGATTTCCAGACAATATTGCAGTTTGAGTTCCAGGCTGGGGTTCCATTTTTCAATATTGGAGGCCTTTGTAAGTGAACGGGTCAGGCAAAATTATATAAGTTTTCGATTCCAGGGAGGGGCTGCTGATTATGAGCGTAGACTCAAACGTGTTCGTTTTATTGGAAATTTTTTATCCGATTATGGTTTTAAGATTGAAATCAAAAAAGATAATATGCATGCCCGTATAAAAGGATATGAGAAGGGATTTATGATGGATAGATTAAAAATTGTTGGCTATCTGATCACCCATACCCGGCAGCTTGATATGATAACTTCCAGCCTTGGAATGATAAAGCGATATCATAATAAGTTTAAAAGAGATATAGAATCTGTTTTAAATATAAAAATGGTTCATGAATGTGAATCCATAAAATAAAATAGAGGTTTTAAAAAAAAATGCTTTTCCGTAAGATGACAGATTTTTATGATGCCGCCATGGGGATGAGCGATGGTTGTATTGTTACCCTGGATAATACAGGTACAATTCTAAGTTTTAATTCCTATCTTGAAAAAATTTCAAAAAAAACAACTAACGGATTTATCGGTAAAAGCTGGTTTGATATATTTGTGTCCGTAAAAGAAGAGTCCCATCTCCATTTTAAAAATGCAATCCTCCAGGGGGAAAAAGCCGATCAGATCCATAAAATTCTGACCTGTTATGAAAATGGTTTGTTTATAGAGTGGAATTTCATGCTGGTTAATGGTTCTGATAAATCTCAGTCGGGTATTCTGGGTGCCGGACAGGATGTTTCCAGGCATGTTTTGAATGAAAAAAAAGAGGATAACGATAGGCATCTTGAGCTTGAAAGGCAGCTCCATCATTCTGACAGATTGGCAACTGTAGGCCAGCTGGCTGCAGGTATTGCCCATGAATTAAATGGACCCCTTAATAATATATTGGGCTATGCACAACTGTCATCCAAGCAGCAGGATTTGCCGGAACAGGTTTATCTTGATCTGGACAACATCATCCGATTTTCACTACATGCTCGGGAAATTGTTAAGAAAGTCATGCTTTTCAGTCGCCAAATGCCGCCCAAACACGAAAGTGTAAATTTGAATAAAGTGGTTGAAGAAAGCCTTTATTTTACAGAACCCCTTTGCAGGCAGAACAATATTGAAATTTTATCCAGCCTTTCAGAAGATCTGCCTGAAATTATGGCGGATTTTTCCCAGTTGCGACAGGTTATTGTCAATCTTCTGGTCAATGCTGCCCAGGCAATTTCAAAGGATGGTGGTAAAATTAAGATTAAAACAAAATTTGAATTGGGTAAAAATATAAGCTTGACCATTGAAGATACAGGGGCCGGAATGCGCTCTGAAACTCTCATGCAATGTTTTATGCCTTTTTTCACAACCAAGGATGTGGACCAGGGGACCGGTCTTGGATTATCTGTTGTCCATGGAATCATCCAGGTTCACAATGGAACTATCACGGCGGACAGCACACAAGGAAAAGGTTCGCGATTTTATATCACTTTTCCATTGGAATCTGGAAAAGGAGAAAAAGATGGGTGATAAAAAATTAAAGAAAATATATAAAATACTGGTAGTAGATGATTCTAAAGAAACCTTGGAAGTCATTCAACGTAATCTAAACTCAAATGGATATGACGCATATACCTGCAGCAGTGTTCGTGATGCCATACGATTTCTTTCAGAGAGCACAATTGATCTTATTATTACAGATTATAAAATGCCTAAAAGCAGTGGGCTGGATCTTATCAGGCATACAAGGGATAATTTAAGTGATATTGAGATAATAATGATTACTGGGTATCCGGATATTGAAGGTGCTGTCCAGGCCATTCGTGACGGTGCAGATGAGTATCTTGTAAAACCCTTCACAGATGAAGAGCTTTTTGGTGCAGTTAAACGCATGATAGATAAGCTGGTAAGCCGCAGGATAGTTCAGTCTATCATTAAACCAGCAAGAACCTATGGCATCATTGGTGAATCCATTAATATGCAGCGTGTTTTTCACCGAATCCAGAAAGCCGCCGGGACCAATGCAACGGTTATGATTTTTGGTGAAAGCGGTACTGGTAAGGAAAATGTTGCAAGGGCCATACATTATAATGGGGATCGCCGAAGAGAACCTTTTGTTCCAATCAATTGCACCGCTATTCCGGACAGCCTTCTGGAAAGTGAACTGTTTGGTCATGTGAAGGGAGCATTTACAGGCGCCAAGGAAACCCGGGATGGTTTTTTTCAGATTGCCGATGGTGGAACGATCTTCTTAGATGAAATCGGTGATGCAAGTCTTAATATGCAAGGCAAATTGCTTCGGGTTCTACAAAATAAAGAGATTCGCCTGGTGGGATCAACTCGGATACAGCATGTTAATACAAGGATTATAGCGGCCACCCATAAAGATTTATTAAGTTTAGTTAAAAAAGGATTATTCAGAGAAGATCTTTATTATCGACTCAATGTGATCGATGTCTTTATTCCGGCCCTCCGGGAAAGAAGAGATGATATTTTATTGCTGATTAATTATTTTGCCAATAAATTTTGCGATGAAATGAACTGCAGGTTACCGCAATTTTCAGACAATGTGTTGAAAGCCTTAAAAACCTATTTTTGGCCGGGAAATGTCAGAGAACTTGAAAATCTTATCCAGCGCCTTATCGTCATTGTAGATGGAGATCTTATCCGGACAACTGATCTTCCAGAATCCATGCGTTTTAATATCCCTTCGGGATCAGGGAGCAAACAGGAACTCAAAGAGGTTGTTGCCGAGCATATCTTAAGCGTATTGACGACGGCAAAGGGGAATAAAACCCAGGCTGCTAAAATTTTGGGAATAGACAGAAAAACACTAAATTCAAAATTAAAAATCATTGATCATCCAGATTATGTTTGAATACAAGGTAATTTTAATGGGTTCCTGGCAAAGTTTAAAAGCTGTTAAAAAAATGTGTTTTAGTAGTTTTTTGTCTATTGATGGATTGGCTTAGGTCTATGCCTTCCCTTTCTGATTTTTTTCACATTTAAATTGATCAGGTGACGAATCAGATATTTATAGGCAAATTTTTTAATCCCTCTTAAGTTTGAACCATGTGTTGCGTAAAACTGGTCAGGATCATCAAACAGGCCAAAATCTTGACTGATGCCTTCTTTTTGAATATAGGTGTGGTTTCCCATCCATTCAATTGGGGGGGATTTAAAATTTGTGGTGGCAATTCCATAGCCGCAAAATTTTTTTTCCTTGTCGGGAAATGCTTTTTGAACACTGTCAAGGTAGGATCTATCAAGGATAAAGCCCTCCAGGTTGATCCATTTTTTCTGGAATAATATTTCCACCCATGAGTGGAGAATCTTTTTTGGGGCTATTAAAAATAAAGGGGCTGGAATTGCACCTTTCTGGAGGGCTTTATCGATGGTAAACCCATGGAAACGGCAGGCAATTTTCAGGTGTCGAAGCAGGGCCATAAAAAGTGTTCCTTTGGTATTGCATTGACCATAACCATCTTTGAGAACTTTTGATGCCGGAATTTCATCGGATCGATTGTAACCGAATAAAATTTCATTTTGTACAAAATCATAGGCAGCGAAGATTTTATCATATTCGGATAATGCTTGCCAATTTCTGGTCTCCACCAATGTTGTAAGACGTGGATGGGAAAAATCCAGCAGATCGGTTTGTCCTAAATATCTATCAAGTTTCATGATTCCCTTTTAAACTGAATGGGTTGATGGGGTTTTTAGGAAAAGATGATACTAACTGCCGCAGGAAAAGGCTTGAATAAACCGGCTGTTTTTTAATATTTTATTGGGGGCCATGCCAAACATCTGCTTGAAGGTTCGGCTAAGATGGGCAGAATCTGCAAATCCGGTTTCATGGGCTGCCCTGGTGAAAGATGCCTTATTAAAGATAAGACAGATTGCCTCCATCAGACGGAGCCACAACAGGTATCTTCTGATGGGAATTCCCGTCTGGGCCTTGAAAAGATGGGTTAATCTGGATTCTGAAAGACAGATAAAATTACTGATATCCATGAGAGATATTTTTTTTTCATCCAGGCCGGATAAAAAATCAATTACCTTCAGGATTCTGGGGTCCTTGGGTTCGGAGGGAAGTCGTTCAGTCAGTAAGGTATCCAGTATAGCTTCCATGGCTGTTTTTGCTGTCTGGCAGGATTGAGCCGTATATAACAAAGAAGCAAGTTTGTCATAAACAGGAAAAAACAGTGGGGATTCCAGGGCATGGAAGCTGCGGTCATGCAAATATTTGTCATGGATCTGCCGGGCAATGTCAGTTTCAGAATCCAGAAGTAAAATAGCCTGGTCATCCTCAACGCCTGTCATTATGTGGGGATGATTTGCTTTAATGATAACCGCCCGGGACCTGGTCCACAGGTCATCGGATTTTAGTTTGAACTCACCGGACAGGCCAAGTCCGATCTGCAGAGCGTGGTGTTTGTGTTTATTTGTATCCGTGGATCTACCCAGAAAAAGGGCCATTCCCCCAAAGAAAAAAAGTTTTGATTTTTTCTGGTTCATTGTCATCTTTTGATTCTCTGCTCCTTGGGTTTGTGCCCGGAAAATCTATCCCAATCTCCATGGGTTTACAATAAAAATATTTGCGGGAAACTATTGTGTTTTACATATATTCATCTTGACATTCAGGAAAATAAGCATGTATTCTTGACCAGAGATAGATATAGGGATAGGTGGGTTCCCTGATAAATCAATTATTTATCATCCTGATTTTTATTATTTTAGTCTTTGTCATTATTGGAAAAATGAATGCTCTGCATTAATGGGTTTTTGATAAATTCATATATGGAGATTGAATTTTGGCTACAGCTGAAACTTTATTAAAACAGTTTAACAATATAAAAACCTTGCCCCATATCGCCATTCGTCTGTCTAAAATGATTTCCGATGATACCTGTACCATGGAAGAGTTTGAAGAGGTTATCAGGCTGGATCCAACTCTTGTTGTACGTCTTTTGCGCCTGGTCAACAGCGCATATTATTCCCTGCGTTTTAAAGTGAAAACTATTTCCGAGTCCATTGTGTTTATAGGTGTGGACAGTCTTCGTAATATGGTTGTTGTTGAAGCTTTGAAGGGAATATTTAAACTCAGCAAGAATGAGGAGATATTTTCGAAAAAACGTCTGTGGCTTCATTGTGCTACTGTCAGTATTTGCAGCCAGATGATTGCAGAACGGCTTTTCGGCCTGAACAGCGAGAATGTGTTTTTGTGCGGAATCCTCCATGATATCGGAATGATTGTCGAGAATCAGGTTGTGCCTGAGCTGTTTTGTCAGACATGTAAAATTTATGAACCGGGTTTAGCACCTATCACCCAGTATGAAACCGAGATTATCGGTACAAATCATTGCGCCATAGGATGTTTGCTGGCACAGGAGTGGAAACTTTCCTCCGAGGTACAAAAGGGGATAAGAGAACACCATAAAAATTTGGATCCGGTTGATCCATCCAGTATTGCAGGAATACTTCAGATCGCTGAATATCTGGTTGCAAGGCTTGATTATACTGCTTTGCCTGGAATGCAGGTAAGGTTATCCGCCTCTTTGACAGATCATGTACGTAGTAAAATAGATGAATATAGAACATTAAGCGTGGATCTGCCTGGTGAAATTCAAAAAGCCAGGGAAATTTATGATTTGGATTTGGAGTAATCTCCATGGATATTTTAGATGATGTTTTTGATGTTATTATCGAATCGGACCGGGATGGTCTGGATTTAATTTTACTACTTGAAAAATATTTTACAAAAGGTCTTTTCCGGATAGTTTTTAACAATGGCAGGTTTGTTCCAGAAAAAGACGGACTGCCTTTTCCGGTTGAGATTCAGGAAAGTCTGATAGCAGATGCCAGAAGGGCAAACCAATTGGTGAGCATTAAACAACCGCCTGCATCTTTTGTGTATGCTGTTCCCGTTAAGGAATTGGAGGCTGTGCTGATTTTCAGCTTTCCGGGGCAGACCCAGGCAGATAGTTGCAGGGATGGTATAGGAATTTGTGTCGAGCTGTTTATGACGCAAAAAATTTTGGCCAATGAAAAGATTTTAAATTCAACACGGGAGAAACAGTTTGATCGTAAATTACACGCATTAAAGGGAAAAAATCAGCAAATTTTGATGGAGAATAGAAAAAAAGAATTAAGGTATGCAAAGGCTTTGAAAGCGGAAATTTCCTTCCAGACTGCGGAACTTAAAAAGGCAAATACCAGTTTGATCCTTGCAAGTGAGACTGCAGAGGCTGCAAACAGAGCCAAGAGTGAGTTTCTCTCAAACATGAGTCATGAGATAAGAACGCCCTTAAACGGAATCATCGGTATGACAGAACTTGTTTTGGGTACTGGTCTTAATGATACCCAAAGGGATACTTTAAATATTATAAGTACCGAAGCCGATTCTCTGTTAAATATAATTAATGATATTCTAGATTTTTCCAAGATAGAGGCAGGCAAACTTGAATTTGAGCAGATTCCCATTAATTTGAGAACCCTGATCGATGAGTTGGCATCCGGCCTGGCCCTGCGGGCAGAACAAAAGGGACTGGAATTTGTAGTGTTTTTACCTTCCGACATTCCAGAGATGTTGATTGGTGATCCGGTTCGTTTAAAGCAGATACTTATAAATCTGGCTGGTAATGCCATTAAATTTACCAATGAGGGTGAGGTATTTATAACAAGCAAAATAATTAACGATCTTGATGATGAAATTGAGTTGTGTTTTTTTATAGAGGATACGGGAATCGGTATAGCCAAAGAAAAATTAGGAACAATATTTGAAGGTTTTTCCCAGGCAGACGGGTCTTATACCAGAATATATGGGGGTACCGGATTGGGTACAACCATATCCAAACAACTGGTTGAATTGATGGGGGGGACAATCGGAGTGGGAAGTGTTGAAGGTAAGGGAAGTTCTTTCTGGTTTTCCATGTCCTTTTGTAAGCAGACCGAACAGATTGCCCTGGCAAAAGCCTTGAAAAAAAAAGAGTTTGATTTAACCGGATTAAAAGTGCTGGTGGTGGATGATAATAGAGCTGTTCGTTTTGTTTTATTGGAATATCTCAGAGATTGGGGATGTGTGCCCCGTGAGGTATCCGATGGGAAAAAAGTTCTGGATATTATAAGCCGGG
The DNA here is from genome assembly GCA_024226935.1 of Desulfobacteraceae bacterium. Classification (GTDB taxonomy): domain Bacteria; phylum Desulfobacterota; class Desulfobacteria; order Desulfobacterales; family Desulfobacteraceae; genus NBML01. Next base: position 20,805 of record JAAELK010000279.1, on the reverse strand, counting down.
CTGATTTGATAAAAGATTCTTTTGATTTGATTTTACTTGATTCTAACATGCCTGAAACGGATGGGTTTGAACTGTCCCGGCAAATTCGAAAAATAGAAACCATGAAAGATATTCCTATCATAATTTTTTCGACCCCTAGAATGGTAAAGGATAAAAAAAAATTAAAAGCTATTGGTATTGATAAATGTTTGTCCAAGCCGGTCTCCTATGATGGTCTGCGTAGATCCATTGAATCTGTTCTGGGCTTTTTTGTTGAAAAGGATGAGTCGGCAGAGCTGTCTTCGGATGTCAAACCCAGGATATCCAAGACCCAAAGAAAAAAGATTCAGATACTTTTGGTTGATGATTATCCTACAAATCAGATCCTGGTTGTGAGTCACCTGAAAAATGAAGGGTATCAGGTTGATGTTACTTCAAATGGTAAGCAGGCCCTGGAGGCATACAGACAAAAACATTATGATCTCATATTGATGGACATCCAAATGCCGGTTATGGATGGCTATATGGCGACCATGGCTATTCGAAAGATTGAAGAACAACTGGAAAACCAGATCGGCTTATCCGACAAACCGGAACAAGAAACATTCCATGTTCCCATTATAGCTTTGACAGCACATGCCATCAAAGGATATAGAAAAAAGTGCCTTGAGAAGGGAATGGACGATTATATAACCAAACCCTTGAAAAGAGACACTCTTTTTGCAATTATTGAAAAATGGATTGTATCGGATCCTCAAATTGGTGGTTCAGATGTTCATAATAAAGAGATTCAAGCTGGCCATTTGTCCCCTGTCGTGCCGGATAAACCCTATGAATCTGATGAAGCTGTCGATATGAAAGAGGTCATGGAAATATGGGGAGGTCATGATCTGATAAGAGAATCTTTTGATCATTTTAATAACAATCTTGAACTATTTCTTTCAAATATTGAAAAGGCAATAGAGGATAATAATGGCCATGCGTTGAAAAAAACCGCCCATAAATTTAAGGGGGCCTTGTTGTATGCAGGTGCAAAAAAAGCGGTGGATATCGCTTACTCTCTTGAAAAAATGGGCAGGAATGAGAAAATGCACGGTGCCAAAGAGGTCTATACAGGGCTTATTCTGGAGTGTAAAAGGGTTAAAGCGTTTATTGTTCAATATATGACTGCCCATAAGAGAGAAGATTAATATAAATAATTCAAAAAGAGGAGGCCCCGATGATTAGAATTCTTATTGTTGATGATGAGGAGTTGGGTAGAAAGGCAATGGAAAAAATATTTGCCGAATATGGTCAATGTACATTGGTCTCAACCGGGAATGATGCGATTAAAATTTATGAAGAAGCTCTGGACGAGGAAAGCCCCTTCGGTCTGGTGATTTTAGATATTTCCTTGGAAGATATCAGCGGATTGGAAGTTTTAAAGGGGATCAAAAAAATTGAAGAAGAAAAAGAAATTTCTGAAAATGAATGCGCAACAATTGTGATGGCAACCGCCGACAGTGAAAAAGAGATGGTAATGGGGTGTGTAAAAGCCGGATGTAAAGGTTATTTTATAAAACCTTTAAAACGGGAGCCAATAGTCAAAAGGCTCTCTGATTTAGGGTTCAGCCCAATGGAAAGTTAGGATGATGACAACTGCTGCCTGAGTTATTGGTAAACCGTTTTCAGATGTCAGTATAATTTGGACTTTTCCATCCGGATTGATTTTTATCTGGAGAAATTGGCTCTGGGAAAAATCCATTGATTCGATTTAATACCTCCCCTATTTACAAACTTTTATCTTGCTTTTTTCCGAAAGAATCTATAAATAGTACGATTTCTTTTCATTAAAAAATGAAATTTTCCCCTGGCATGGATCTTCGTGGGAGTCCCATGTCTGTTTTTATTGTGTCGTCAATTATGTCATCATTAGAAGGTAAAGCAAATAGAAGGTAAAGCAAAATTTATGTTTGAATTGATCAAGAGAAGAACAAATAATGTGAAAAATGAAGTCACATCGGGAGTTACAGTGGCCCTGGCCCTGGTACCGGAAGCTGTTGCCTTTTCCTTTGTAGCGGGATTGGATCCTCTGGTGGGGCTGTATGCAGCCTTCATGGTTTGTCTTATTACCTCTGTTTTCGGAGGCCGTCCCGGAATGATTTCCGGGGCTACCGGATCCCTTGCCGTTGTTATGGTGTTTTTGGTAAGAGAGGGTAATGCCATGGGGCTTGCCATGGCTCAGCCTGTGGCTAATATGGGGGTTCAATACCTTTTTGTCACTGTGATTCTCATGGGTATTATTCAGGCGGTTGCGGGGGGGCTTAAGCTTGGCAAGTTCATTCGCCTTGTCCCACATCCTGTGATGCTGGGGTTTGTCAACGGTCTTGCAATTGTGATTTTTTTGTCCCAGCTGAATATGTTCAAGATTGTCGATGCCGGCGGCTCACACTGGTTGCAGGGAAGTAATCTCATGACCATGGCAGGTCTGGTGGTTCTAACCATGGCCATCATGGCTCTTCTTCCTAAAATTACCAGGAAAGTTCCGGCGGCTCTCACGGCTATTTTGGTCGTCACCGCTGTGACGGTGTTTTTTCATCTGGATGTGGCTACCGTGGGGTCTTTTATCCGAGATGGTGGTGGAGAAGGCCTTAAAGGTGGGCTGCCTGTGTTCCAATCACAAATATTTACTCTTATTCCCTGGAATATGGCTACCCTGAAATTTATAGTTCCCTATGCCTTTATTCTGGCTGGCATCGGCATTATAGAATCCCTGCTTACTTTGAATTTACTGGATGAGATCACTGAAACCCGTGGCAACAGCAATAAAGAGTGCATGGCCCAGGGTATCGCCAACATCGTTACTGCCTTGTTTGGGGGGATGGGTGGATGTGCCATGATCGGTCAGTCCATCATCAATGTGAATTCCGGCGGACGGGAACGGCTTTCCGGTATCGTGGCGGCTTTGTCTCTCCTTGGTTTTATTCTTTTTGGATCCTTTTATATTGAGCAAGTTCCCATCGCGGCTCTCACCGGGATCATGTTCATGGTGGTTATCGGTACCTTTGCGTGGTCCAGCCTTCGGATTATTCATAAGATTCCCAAATCGGACGCTCTTGTTCTGATTTGTGTATCTGTTCTCACTGTGACCTTTGATCTGGCTGTGGCGGTATTTATCGGAATCATCATGTCAGCTTTGGTGTTTTCCTGGGAAAATGCCCTTAGAATTCGAGCCCGGAAGAGAATCAAAGAAGACGGTACAAAGGTGTATGAAATCTGGGGTCCTTTATTTTTCGGGTCCACTCAAATGTTTGTGTCAAAGTTTGATGTGAAAGGTGACCCCGGGAATGTGGAAATTGATTTCATGGAATCACGGGTGTCGGACTATTCCGGCATAGAAGCTATTTCAGGGATCGTGGACAAATATGAAAAGGAAGGCAAAAAGATCGCTCTCAAACATTTAAGCTTCGACTGCAAAAAACTTTTGAACAAGTCGGATGGAAAATACAGGGCCATTATTCAGGAAGAAATTGATGACCCCAGATACCACGTGGTCGCGGATCCCAACAGCTTTAATGAAAGCACAATGAAAGTATAATGAAACCAGCGTTGAAGTATAATTATAAATTAGTGTTTTTTAATTTATAAAAAAGAGAATTATAGGATTTTTACTTATTTTTTGGGGGAAAGCATCAGGTTAAAATAAGCTGTAAATATAGGTGGTTATCAATTTGTTCTCTGGATAAAATTGTTTTTTTTTAAAATAATAATATTTTTTATTGACCTATAATAATCAAGGGTATAAGAGCAATAGCGAAATAAGAAATTAAAAGGAAATTTAGTGTTTTCGAAATTTTTTAACTTATATTTGATTAATATTGTAATCGGACAATAAAAAATGTTATTTTACTCCGTATCTATTAAATGTGTTACCGGTAAATGCGTTACCGGTGTAACGGCATTTGCCCGGCGATACGATTCAAGCCAATTTTCAAAAAAAACAGAAGCACACAATAGGAGATTCAATGGAAACCCAATCTGATACTTGCCTTCCTGTTTCAGCAGGCGCTTATATCATTAATAAAGCCCAGAATGTGAAGCTCAACCCCAGTGTTTTGTACGAAGCCGTGATCGATTTGTCATCCGAGGGGCTAGTTACGGCCAATTGTATTAATATGGCTGCTGGTATTCTGCTTGATGACCTGGGATTACCGGATTATTTTTTTGAAACCATTACCAAAGAATCCTTGAAACATATCCTGGCTTCCATTGCCAAGAGTATCAAACTCCAGGACGACAAGGTCCTGCTCAATTCCTGGGTGGCCGATATCGATTTTGATTTAGTGGCCCATGGTAGCCAGGTCCAGAGAGTCCGGATCGCCACCAAAGATACCCGGGACCGCATGGAAGGAGTCTTGAATACCCAGCTTGTAGGACACCGTCGTGAATATTATTATAATCCTGAAAGTGAAAATTATACCTATGTGTTCAGGCCGGAGACAGTTGCAGATTTTGCCTCGACCGATTTTTTAGAATCTCGATTTTTGTTCAACCGGGACCTGGATTATGGGACTACCCCCCGTCTAACCCGGAATCGGTATGAACGATTTTTGTCGGAGGTATCCACCGCAGTTATCCCCATGATTGAGGTGTTCAACCTTTCGGATATCGGGGAAATCCGTTTCATGTTTAATTCCGATTTCGACCGGCCCCAGTTGCAGGTGTTAAGAAAACTGTTTGCCGACCATGGACTTGTGATTACCCGTGCCTATTGGGAACCCTATCATACCCAGTCCGGGGTGGCATCATCTGTTTGTTCCCTCTATGTCCAGGGAGAGTTGTCCAGGAAAATGGAAGCTGTCCTGGTGAATGACCTGAGATCCTATTTAAGCCTTTCCATTTCCCCGGCTACAAAGCTCTACGTGGAAGAAAAACTAAGCTTTCCTGAAATGCTTTTTGCCGTTAATGCCATCGATTTTACCCATATGTTTATATTTAAGGAACGGGGTAACCAGACCGACCGGGATATTATGGAGAGTTTGGCAAGTGTAGATCATCAAGAGGCGTTTTCAGAACGGATCCACGAGTCCAATAAATTTACCTATGTATCTCGGCTCATCATGGATACGGCCTGTGCCCATCCCGATCTTATTTCCTTTCTCTATGGGTTGTTTGAACGAAAATTTAATCCGGATACCCCCTTTGTCCCCATGACCCCGGAGGATCTGGAAAAAAAGCAGGCTGAATTTTACAGAATGCTTTCCATGAAGTTCATGGATTTTCCCCTGGGACACGATATTTTTGCCTTTATGTTTAAATTTATTCCCGCTACTTTTAAAACCAATTTTTATAAACCCGAAAAACGGTCCTTTTCCTTCAGGATGAATAATCGGATTTTGGATCCCCTGGTTTTCAAACAATTTGTATACGGAATTTTCTTTGTGAACGGCCATTATGCCTGTGGTACTCATTTGCGGGCGGATGATATTGCCCGGGGCGGGTTGCGTCTGATTCGGGTAACTCCCGGTAACCATGCTACGGAGTTGGATAATGCCGTATTGCTTAATTATGCTTTGGGACCAAAAGCCCAGCGGCTTAAACACAAGGATATTTGTGAAAGTGGTTCAAAGGGGGTAGTGGTACCCCATACCATTTATGCCGGTTACAGCATGGATGCTTTGTATGATTATACTGAAGGAATTATGGATCTCATGTTGCCTAATGACAGGGTTATTGATCATTATGGCCGTCCTGAAATGGTTTTCTTCGGTCCCGATGAGGGAACGGCCCCTTTGATGGATGCCGTGGCCTTTAGGGCAAAAGAGAGAGGATATCAATACTGGCGGACCATTACCACGGGCAAGAGTTTTGGTATTCCCCACGATACCTATGGGATTTTAAAGAGTGGTGATCTGTTCGGTTTAATTCCCCATGACGATAAAAAAACCGAACTCCAGATTAATGGAGATACTAAAGTTGTCACCGCGGATATGGAAGAGATCTATAGCCACATAGGTGGAGAGATTGAGATCAGTGGTATGACAACCACCAGTGTTATGGGGGCTTTTAGAACTCTTATTGCCCATCATGACTGCAAAGAGCAAGATTTGAACCTGATGATGACAGGCGGTCCCGATGGAGATCTTGGTTGTAACGAAATCCAATGTTATAAAGGCAAGGTTTGTCTGATAATTGATGGGGGCTCCATACTTTTTGATCCCGATGGGCTGGATAAAAAAGAACTCATGAAAATCTCATTCATGCGCCACTCCTCCCCACGGGTAAATTCCCTGGGTTTTCCGGTGGAAAAATTGGGAAAAAATGGATTTCAGGTCCAGCTTCGAAGTAAGAATATCACCCTGCCCGATGGCACCTTTGTGGAAGACGGAGCTATCTTTCACAGAAATTTTCTTACTGATCCCGACAACCGAAAATATATTGAACAGGCTAATATCCAGGCCTTTATCCCCTGCGGTGGGTTTAAGGATACTATTAACCATGGGAATATGCATAAATTTACTTCCCTGTTCAAAGAATTGCGATTTATTGTGGAGGGAGCCAATGTCTTTTTTGATGACACTTCCCGGCGGTATATTGCAGCATCTACTAAAATTTATCAGATCAAGGATACTTCTGCCAATAAGGGCGGTGTCTTTTCCTCTGCTGTGGCTGAAGTGCTTACGGCATTTTTACTGGAAGATGAGTATGATAAACATCTTCTGGAAGATAAAATCACCAGATGGGCTTTGATTAAAGATATCATGAACCAGGTCTTAAATTATGCAGGTGCTGAAACCGATATATTGATCAAAATTCATGAAAAAGATCCTTTAATTCCCTTGTTCGTGCTTTCTGAAAAAACAAGTGAGCAGATCTTTGCTTTCCAGAAGATTGTTGGAGAAAATATTGAAACCGTGTTGGCAGATGAAAATCTGTTATGGCAGATATTGGAAGATTATATTCCCGGGGTGTTGGTGCAAACCCTGGGGCGTGATGCAATTTTGAAGATCTTAAATTCTGAAAAATTGAATTCCTATAGAAATGCGATTATCACTAAAAAACTGTCCTCGGTTGCTTTTTACAAGAACGGCCTGGACTGGGACGATTACATGGCGGCCGGGAAATCGGATTTTCTCGGGACTGTTATGGCCTTGTTTGAAGGATAAAAGTTAAGGGATACGAGGAATTTTTCTCGTATCCCAGACAAAGATATGGTAGGTTGCTTGGAATGGTGTAACCATTTTGTTCAGTTTTGTTCAGTTTTGTAAGGGTGTCGGGACGTTATCATCGTCACAAACTTTTAACAGGAAACAGGAGTAAACAATGGGTACAATAATGGATATAGTCACCGCAAGAGATCCTTTTGAAAAAGAATTTCACCAGGCTGTTACCGAGGTTGTGGAATCGGTTAAGCCGGTTCTGGATAAAAATCCCGAGTATAGACATGCAGGGATTATGGAGAGAATTGTTGAACCCGAGCGGGTGATTCAGTTCCGGGTACCCTGGGTGAATGATCAGGGTCAGGTCCAGGTTAACAGGGGCTTTAGAATTGAGATGAGTTCTGCCATCGGTCCCTATAAGGGCGGTCTTCGTTTTCATCCTTCCGTCAACCTTTCCATATTGAAGTTTCTTGCCTTTGAACAGGTTTTTAAAAATGCCCTTACCACCCTTCCTCTTGGCGGTGGCAAGGGTGGATCTGATTTTGATCCCAAGGGAAAGTCCGATTTTGAAGTCATGCGTTTTTGCCAGAGTTTTATGTCTGAACTCTATCGTCACCTGGGGCCGGATACAGATGTTCCGGCAGGTGATATTGGTGTGGGCGGCAGGGAGATTGGATATTTGTTCGGGATGTATAAAAAACTGAAGAATGAATTTACCGGGGTTCTCACGGGCAAAAGCCTTAATTGGGGTGGCAGTTTGATTCGTCCGGAAGCCACAGGGTATGGATCGGTCTTTTTCGCCGATGAAATGCTGGCCACCCGCCATGATAGTTTGAAAGAAAAAATATGTCTGGTCTCAGGTTCCGGTAATGTGGCTCAGTACACAACCCAGAAGATCAATCAGCTTGGGGGAAAGGTTGTTACCATTTCCGATTCTTCCGGATATATTTTTGATGAAAAAGGTATTGATGGGGGCAAACTCCAGTTTTTAATGTACCTTAAAAATGTAAAACGAGGGCGGATTAAGGAATATGCCGACAAATATGCCGAAGCTGTTTTTACCTCCTTTGATTCGGCTGCAGATCATAATCCTCTCTGGGCCCACAGGGCAAATTGTGCCTTCCCTTCGGCCACCCAGAATGAAATTAATGGGAAGGATGCCCAGAATCTGGTCGATAACGGGATCGCAACGGTTTGCGAGGGTGCCAACATGCCCACTACCCCCGAGGCCATTGATATCTTTCTTGAAAATAAAGTTCTTTTTGCACCGGGTAAGGCTGCTAATGCCGGTGGTGTGGCTGTCTCCGGCCTTGAAATGTCCCAAAATTCCATGCGGATAAAATGGTCCAGGCAGGAAGTGGAGGACAAACTTAAAGGGATTATGCACAGTATTCATCATGCCTGTATGGGAGCTGCTGAAGAGTATGGTACCCCAGGCAATTATGTCAATGGTGCTAATATTGCGGGATTTGTCAAGGTGGCGGATTCCATGATGGATCAGGGTATCGTCTAGGTTAATAGTTAGGTTTTTAAAGCGCCGGTCCGGGTAATTTTCGGACCGGCGTTGCTGTTTTAACAAAGCAAATCAGGATCTTGGTTTAAATCCCAATTGTTTTATCATCTCGATATCGTCCTGGAGTTGATTTCCTTGGGTTGTAAGATAGCTTCCGGTCATGATGCCGCTGGCCCCGGCATGGAAAACCAGGGGGTGAAGCAGTTTAAGATTCAGCATTCTGCCTCCGCAAATGATGATCTCTTTGTTCGGCAGTACATATCTCATTATTGCGATAATCTTTAGGCATTCCCAGGGCGTGAGTGGATTTGCTTTGGCCAGGGGGGTTCCTTTTACAGGGGTTAAAAAATTGATTGGAATTGCATCCACGTCCAGCGCCTTTAGATCAAGGGCCAGCTCAAGCACCTGGTCCATGGTTTCACCGATACCGAAAAGTCCCCCGGCACAGACGGACATGCCTGCTTTTTTTGCTTCTTTGATGGTATTTATCCTGTCATCATAGGAGTGGGTGGTGCAGATATTGTTAAAATGGCTGCGACATGTTTCAAGGTTATGGTGGTATCTGGTGATCCCGGCATTTTTCAGGCAGTAAAAATCATCTTTGTCCAGAATACCCAGTGAGGCGCAATAGGATAGTTGGTCGGTGGAAAGTTCGGAAAATATGTCTGCAATATCTTTGATCTCATTTTTTGGTAATCTTTTGCCGCTGGTAACAATGGAATGCCTGTGGACAGGCGTGTCTATAAAGGCAGTGGCTTTTTGGCCCAGGGTTTCTTTGTCTAACATGGGATAAACATCAATCCGGGTATCATGGTAGGTTGACTGGGAGCAAAACCTACAGTCCTCCGAGCATTTCCCGGATTTTCCATTGGTGATGGTACAAAGGTGTACCTGCTTTTTAAAATATTTTTCTCGAATCATATCAGCCCCGGCCAATAATTGAAATACATCGGCCGGTTTTGTATTGGCTATCTGTTGGTATGTGGATATATCAGGTGTTTGTCCGTTAATAATCATACTTGCTGTTTTAATAAAATTTTCAAACATTTTACATGTCCTTTATATAGGGGTCAATCATGGCTAATTCATTGGGCCGGGCTGGTCTCCAGGAAATGGTATACAAGGTTTCATTGGAAAGTTTTTGGTCCGGGTTAAGTTGGGCTACCCTGATCTCTTTGTCCAATTCCACCCAGAGGGTTTTCTCAATATCAAGACCATAGGTTATGGATAATTTTTTGGCAAAATTATCTATATAATTTTTCAATGAGGTGTGCAGGGGTTTGGTGTCTTTCTGGGATTTTAAAATTACGGCAATGGGAAACAGATAACGGATTGCTTTGGTATCGTCTCCCAATTTGACAATTCTGACTCTGTAGGATCCTGGCCACCATGAAACAGGTTTTTCTCCGGCTTTGCTCTTTCCATCCCATTCATAGATGATATCATGAAGAATCATAGGTTTTCTTTTGTTCTTTAGTGGGTTGATGCCCTGCGGCAGGCATGGGCAAAATCTTCGGGGTAGCATCCGCTGATCCATCGAAGTTGTGCTTCGGAAAAAGTTCCAGGAGCATGGGGAAGTCTTGGAATAAATGAATACACCAGATGTTGCCCCGACTTTCGGTTGTCAAAGCGGCCGGATAATTCAACGGCGGTAACCATTTGGGCTCCCAAGCTTTCAAGGGTCTGGATGGCGGTGAGTATAGCCTGGTCCAGAGAATTTCTTGTGGAAATATCGGTTTCCAGGATATTGCCCCAGGCATTTTTTGTCATGAGGCAAAGCTCCCATTCACTGACCTGGGCCTTGGGAACAAATAAGATTACCTGATCGTCTTCATGGACAATGAGGGAGGTTTGACCAACGTTTTTTTGGTCTGTTCGTTCATTGTTGCGGATGGCTGATAGATAGGCATCAAAAAAGTTTTTCCCCGTGGACTTTTTAAATTCCGTGATAAAATCGGTCACAAGATCTCCCCAGGAAAAGCAATCATAGGGATCTCCATGGCCATCAATTATTTTTTTGGGAACCAGGCTGTTTTGCTGGTGAATCATCTGGTGGGAAGCGTGGAGTCTGTGGCCGGACTGGGCAAACCCAAACCCGAAATTCCACCCCCACAGGGAGCGGTTGAAGGTAAGCGTTTGTCTGGTGTTCGATTCAAGGGTTTGGACAATGGTTTTTCGCAGGGCTTCCAGTTCATCTGTACCCAGGCATCTGCCGGTGACAGCCGGGGTAATACCCAGTTGATTTGCCATCCGGACATAGGTCCGCTGATAATAAAGATGGCGCAGGCCTTTCATGTCTTCTATGGTCAGATCCCTTGCCCGGTAGCGGATGGCATCATCGGCCATATTGGATGCATAATGGCCCCAGGGAATATAGGAATTTCGTCTCAGGTATTCAAATACATGGGTATCCCTGTTTTTGGATTTAAATTCCCCGATTATTTCACTTTTTCCCTGGACCCCGGGCCTGAGAACCATGGCTTTTTTATAGGCATCTGGCAGGTGGGGGTTATTGACCACCACCTCAAATATCTTATGGTCATGGATATCCGGGACAATATTGCCGTTCTTTTCTTGTTTATATCCGATACCCTGGGGTGTGGTAGATTCTTCTTTAAACAGGAGGGTACAGGCTTTTTGGGCCAGGATTACCAGTTCTTTTGGATCAGTGGATGCCTGGGCCAGGGCAATACAAAGGGGATGGGGCAGTAAATTTAATAGTCTGGTTTTATCTTCAAGGGTTATATCCTTGTCCCATGCTTCCATGTTTTGGAATAATGAACAGGGAGAAGGTAAGGCAATTGTTATGGTTCCCGGCTGGCCTGCATGGCTGTCAGCCCAGGCGGAATTGATAAAGGTGGCACCCCTGAATGGAAAGGGGTTGGCAATTTCATATATTTGATCCGCCCCCTGTTCCCGAACATTTTCTTTGGGAAAATTTATCTGGTTGTCCACGGGGGTGCCGTCGGGAAGTGTCCCTAAAGTTTTGAGATAGACATTTTCCCTCAGGTTTTCAACTTCAAATTGTGGTTGGTGTATTCCTACCTTGAAATAACCTGCGGGGTCGATGCATGTCCGCAGTTTCATCATAGCTCCGGAGCATTGGCAGGTACCAGGCAGATAAAGGCAAAAGTCTTGTCTGTGGTGTTCCGGAACTGATGTTCCACATTGGGCGGTATAAAAATTGCCGAACCTTTGGACAGGGGATGCCACTGGTCTTTAATGAAGACCTCTCCTGCGCCTGTGTGGATAAAGACTTCGTGTTCCCAGTCATGGGTATGCCTGGGCGTATGCCCGTTGGAGCCCATTTCAAAAAAACGCATACAAAAATTTTGGGCACCGTCTTCTTTTCCAATCAACACCCTTCCGCCCAAGTTTTTTACCAGATCATTGTCCATGGTGACGGGTAATATCTCTTTATAATTAGTAATTTTCATTGATTTATCTCCTCGTGGGCTTAATTATGTTTCATATTGATAAAAATATGCGATTTGATCGGGTGTTGTCAATGAAACTCTTTTTGGGCTATCTTCTCCGGGGGGGGATAAATATCAGGTTTGCTATAAAAAATGGGTATACTCGCTTTGCATGGCCCTGAATCGTTCAAGTTCATCGGGATCATCCTTTAAAAATGAGAAATCGGTAAAATCAAATCCCGGGGCCACGGTGCATCCCATGAGGCTGTACTGGCCGGTTGTGGCAGCAGCCTGCCAGGTGTTGCCGGGTACGATGCCAACATACTCTTTACAACCAGGCCCCAGGGTATCTTCTTTTATTTTTGTTGTATCAAATTGGATCAGTTTAATGGGGGCACCCTCATAAAAATTCCATATTTCATCGTGGATCACCCGGTGGAACCGACTGACCTGTCCTTTGACCAGTAGAAAGTAAATATGGGTGACGGTATTCCTGGTTTCCGATGCAATACCGGATTGGACAACCTGAGAGGACCGATATATTTCTTTAAAATATCCACCTTCCGGGTGGGGTGCCAAATCATATTTTTTTATTAGATTTTCCATGGGGATCTCCATAAATTTAAATTGTCCTATCCCTATTGGAAATTGAGTATTTCGTCAAGGGGAACAAGAATAGGAGGTAATAGATTCTATAAGTTGTATTAATACCGGCTGGAGCTATTTTTTGTTTCTGGCAAGTGCCGGATGGTGTTGCCTCCTTGTTGGACTGCCAGGTCTAAAGCCTTTGTGGCTTCTTTGATCAGATCCTGATATGGGGAGGGGGCATCCCTGCAGGTGGCTAAGCCGATACTGACCGTTAAATAAAAGGCTTTGCCGGCGGTCTCAAATCCATATCTGCGGATTCCTTCCAGGATTCTTTGTGCCAGAATTTTAGCACCTTGCTGGTCGGTGTTGGGAAGTACAATAGTAAATTGATCACTTTCGTATCGGCAGACTATATCTATATTTCTGGCCATGGATTGGACCAGGACGGCGCTGGTTTTAAGAATTTGGTCTCCAATCTCATATCCATGGGTTTGGTTCAGAGATTTAAATTTATCAAAATCTATAATCAAGATGGATAGGGGAAGTTGGTATCGCAGGGCCCGGTCTATTTCTATTTTCAGGGTCCGGTCAAAGTATTGCCTGTTATACAAACAGGTGAGATGATCCTGTATGGAAATCAAGGTGATTCTCTTTCTGGCACCCTTGATTTCTTTTGTCAGTCTTGATTTTTCAAGGGTTTCCCAGAGGATTGCCAGAATATTTCGTGTTGATATCTTTTCTTTTATAAAAAAATTATCCGCTCCCTGGACAATAGCTTTTGCGCCTAATTTGTTTTGGGAACTATCCATGGTAAATATAATCGGAACATCAGATTTCAGCCGGTTGAGATCTGATAAAAGATCAAATCCTGTGCCATCGGAGAGTCGATGATTGATGAAGAGGATATCCAGATTCTGGGCGGAGATGATTTTTTTTGCCTGGGCAATGGTTGAAGCCTGATGTAAAACACAGTCGAGGGCCCCTTTGATATAGTGCCGCAAAATTTCAAATTCATCTTTGGACCCGTTCACATAGAGAATATAACATGGCCTTTGCGCCCCGGTATCGTCGATCAGGTGGGCTAACCGTCTGGGGGCAATACGCATGAGGGAGGATGCTTTTTTTGTTATATTGGTAATCTGTTGGGTGGCATTTCGGATATGGTTTATTGCCTGGCCGGACTGGGGGGAAAGATCCAGGCTTTTTTGCAGTTGATATATCCCGGCTTGTATCTCTTTTAGCGGAGAATGCATCTGGTTGGTAAAGGCCGATGAAAAATTTGTTATTTTTTTTCTCAGGTCCTGCTCTTTAAAGGAGATCCTTTGGAAATCTATTATTTTCTCATAGATACGGTCCAGCTCACTAATGCTTTGGGCCACAGCGGTTTTATTTTTGTAAAGTTCAAAAAAAATTTTAATTTTTGCTTCTAAAATTCCAGGTTCAAGAGGTTTTGCGATAAAATCCATGAGCAATGAAGGAAAGGATATAAGCGGATCCATGGAAGTTAGAGAGTTGGTAATAAACATCAGGGGTGTCACTTTTGAATTTTCATGGCTTGAGAGTCTTGCGGCTATCTTTAAGGGGGTTATATTGGAGAGATCATCTTCCAGGAGTATTCCGACAAAGGTAGTGGTTATTATTAATTCAATGGCCTCTGTATCAGAATAGGACCTTATCATTTCGAGTCCAAAAATATTGGTCATGGCCTTTGAAATAGTGTGGGCGGAAGCGTCTGATGCGATGACAAGCAATTGGTTTTTATTCATTTTCATTGCTTTTCCCCTTTTTTATGGAATTGATTCTTAAGTATTCTTTATCAGAACCATCTATTTTAATTAAGAGGAAATTATCTTAATTAAAATATAAATAATCATATTACAGATTTTTATATTCATTCCAAAGCCTTTTGGGTCATGGCTATTCTTTGTTTGACTTATGTCAAAAAAAGCCGCATATATGGCACCAGTTAAACGTGGCAACAAGCCTTTTTTATTGACGAAATTGAAAAAAACTGGCCCAATAGGAAGAAACAATCATCCGGGTCGTGGGAAAGAAGAAAATGAACGATACAATATTCAAAACCATTGAACTTGCAAATAATCATATTCTAGAAATTCGTGATGATTCCAGGCAAATCGGGGCAGATGCCCATGTGGTGATCATGGGAGCAAGGATGCAAATTCGAGTTAAAAAAAATCTTTTTGTTTCCCAGGAAATATCTGACACCCAGTTTGTCGATATCCTGGAAACACTGGGGGATACTATCCCCTACGAATACAAGAGTGAGCGAAACATGATTATGACCGCTGAAAAGGACCGGATTTTTGAAGCCTTGGTTGAAACTTTTTTAAAAAATGTGGTGCCGTATATCTCCAGGCCTATATTTCCGGAAAAAATGATCTTGAAGGAATACAAGGAGAGGATTGAAAAGAAAAATAGATATAATTAAAGATGATTTTTATGCCGCTGATGGAGAGGACTCGGTTCTTTTTCCGGTAACTTTCCTGGTGATTTTCCTTCTGGTGTGTTTTCCTATTGATTTTTCCCGGGCGGATATCTACAGGTATATTAATAGTGAGGGGATTCTTCACTACACCAATATTCCCACCTCATCGGATTATATATTGTATATCAGGGAAGAATCGATGGGTATCAGTGCCGATGCTGTTTTACAGACCTATGATGTCATTATTCAAAAAGCCCAGGCAGAATACGGGGTTGAGTTCTCCCTGATCAAGGCAGTGATTCAAACTGAATCAGGCTTTAACCGCCGGGCGGTCTCAAAAAAAGGGGCCAAGGGGCTGATGCAGATTATGCCGGATAATTATGAGACTCTGTCTGTATCAGACCCCTTTGATCCCCTCCAGAATATAATGGGGGGGACAAGGTATTTGAAACATCTTTTAAACCGATATGATGACAAACTGCCCCTGGCACTTGCCGCCTACAACGCAGGACCAGAGGCAGTGGATAAATATGGAAGGATTCCTCCTTACAAGGAAACCATGACCTATGTACAAAAGGTTATAATTCTGTATAACCGGTATAAAAATTTTTAAAAGTCTTTTTGGATTTCCTTGATAAAGTGGATCAGTTTATCTCTCATATCCGGGCGTTCTAAGGCGAAGGCCAGATTGGCCATTTGAAATCCTGCCTTGTCTCCGCAATCAAATCTGGTTCCCTCAAATTTATATCCAAATACGGGTTGTTCTTTAAGTAGCGATTTCATGGCATCTGTGAGTTGGATTTCTCCGCCCGCACCTGTTTTCTTTTTGCCCAGATGTTTGAAAATAGTGGGTGTAAGAATATATCGTCCAACGATGGCAAGGTTTGAAGGAGCATCTTTAGGGGCAGGTTTTTCCACCATATCGTTAATCCGGAA
This sequence comes from Desulfobacteraceae bacterium, assembly GCA_024226935.1. Lineage (GTDB taxonomy): Bacteria > Desulfobacterota > Desulfobacteria > Desulfobacterales > Desulfobacteraceae > NBML01. The sequence goes on along the minus strand of JAAELK010000279.1, from coordinate 4,788 downwards.
AATATTTTTTTCTAATTGCGAGGCATCTAAAATACCATATTTATCGGTTTGGTCTTTCTCCACTTCCATGACCGCTGCAATGGAGGCACGGAATCGGTCGAATTTTTTTACCATTTCAGTCAATACGGGTTTATTGGTTTGGATCAAATCGTCTGCAAGGAGGACGGCAAAGGGTTCATCTCCCACAATATCCCTGGCACACCAGATAGCATGGCCCAATCCCAGGGGTTCATTTTGCCGTGTATATACAATGGTTCCGGTTTTGGGGACCAACTCCTGAATCTGCTTGAGCAGATCTTTTTTACCCTTGTTTTGAAGAGTCAATTCAACTTCAAAACATCGATCAAAATGATCTTCCAGGGCTTTTTTACCCCTGCCGGTTACAAAAATGATTTGTTCGATTCCGGCATCGAAGGCTTCTTCTACAGCATATTGAATAAGCGGCTTGTCAACCACGGGAAGCATCTCCTTGGCCATGGCTTTTGTGGCGGGGATAAATCGGGTGCCAAGTCCTGCCACCGGGAAAACTGCTTTTTTAATTTTCATAACTAACTCCTTGGCTTTATGATGTCTGAACTATGATAATGGGAATCATATATTTGTTTATAGTAAGAATAGGATAATTTGTGCATTATATGCTTTTTATTTAAAAGGGGTTTATATGTCAAATTAATTCTATTTGTTTTTTTATTTATCGCATTCTTTTTTGGTTAAAAATAATAAAAACTGTGGGAGTAAAATATCATCCGATGTTAATTGGAGTGAGTTGAGCTTTGTGGTAGACACAATCTCCGGCAAATGGTATGTTATGAAAACAATACGTTGTAATTACTCACTTTTTACCAACCCGTCATTTACATGCGTTTAAAATATTTCTTTAAGGTCAGTAACGAATGAATCAGGGTAGCCAATGGGTAAAGCTGAAATGTATAATAAAATCCTAGTCGTTGATGATGAAGAAGTCATCCGGCAAAATTTTGCCTATTATCTTGAAGATAGAGGTTATATCGTAGTCACAGCTGAAAACGGGAGAATTGGCCTTGATTATATTGAAAAAGAAAAACCGGATCTCGTGTTATCAGATTTAAGAATGCCGGAAATGGACGGTATCGAACTACTCAGGCAATGTACGAAACGGGGTTATGATACACCGATTATTGTGATTTCAGGTGCAAGTCTTATCTCTGATGTTGTGGAAGCCTTGAGGTTAGGTGCCTGGGATTATCTTATTAAACCGGTGACGGATCTTTCCATACTTGCCCATGCCGTTGACAAGGCCCTTGAAAGAGTGCGGCTTCTTCGTGAAAATATAGCCTATCAGGAACACCTTGAGGCCCAGGTGTATACACGAACAAAGGAATTAGAACTTTCAAAGAAAAAACTGGGCGAATATTCTGAGCAGCTTGAGATAACAGTACAAAAAAGGACTGCGGAGCTCAGGGCGGCAAATTCAGAATTACAGGCTGCAAAAAAGCAGGCGGAATCAGCCAATGAATCAAAAAGTAGATTTCTGGCAAATATGAGCCATGAGATACGAACACCAATGAATGGAGTCCTTGCGGCAGTCGATCTTGCACTTGATCAGGTTGAAAATGCTTCCGTGAAAAATTATCTGGAAATCATTCATACATCTGGTTACGCTCTTCTTGGACTTATCAATGATATTCTGGATTTTTCTAAAATTGAAGCAGATAAAATGGATCTGGAAAGTATTCCTTTTGATCTCATGGATGTCATGAGAAGTGCAATAAATCTATTTGTTTCCACGACGGTTGAAAAAAAGATAGATTTGATTATCGATATTGATCCGGGTTTGCCAAAATCATATGTTGGTGACCCGTTACGTCTTCAGCAGGTATTGACAAATCTGATTGGAAACTCTGTGAAGTTTACGGAAAATAGTGGGGTTGTCACTATTACAGCCGAGAGATCTCCGCTGTTGGAGAAGATTTCTGAAACAGGTCACAGTGATATCATTTCCCTGCAATTCATGGTTAAAGATACCGGTATTGGTATTCGTCCGGATACCGTGAAAAAACTTTTTTCACCCTTTTCCCAGGCAGATGCTGAAACCACACGAAAATTCGGTGGTAGCGGGCTTGGGTTAACAATCAGTAAACGACTGGTTGAAATGATGAATGGTGAAATCCATGTAGTCAGTACATTTGGTCAAGGTGCTTTGTTTGATTTTACCGTAAATCTGCAAAAAAATACCAATGACTTCATACTTGACATAAATTTAATTAAAAAAATAGTTTCGGGGTTGAGAATACTGATCATTGGTGAGTGCAATCAATTTAGAACTGCAATGAAAAAAATTTTGACATTACTTTCCATGATACCCGTGGAAGTTGCAAAGAGCAATATAGTCGAAAAATTTTTGGAAAAAAACCGGGGTAGTATTGATATGATACTCTTTGACCAAGCCCTGTCAAGTGGGCCGGATACCGGACAGATCCGGAGAATACGAAAAACAGTCGGGCCGGATATGCCGATGATTATTTCGACTGACCTTGGGGTTAATTCCAAAATTAACAGGGAATCATCTTTAGTGGATGTATATATAACTAAACCTGTTTATCCTGAATCATTAGTTAATGCTGTTTTTCTTCTTCTTGGTGAAAAAGAGCCGGTAGCGCAAGTAAGTTATCAACCCGGGAAAATGGAAATTGAGTTGAATGGAGCACCACTTTCAGGGTTGCATATTCTTGTGGCGGAAGATAACCAGATAAATCAGATATTAACACGTGCCATATTAGAAAAAGCAGGAATTGTGGTTACTCTGGCTGATAATGGTAAAAAGGCTGTTGAAGCACTGATTGGTGACCATTTTGATGCTGTTTTAATGGATATCCAGATGCCTGTAATGGATGGATATGAAGCAACCCATATTATTCGTAAAAATCCCGCCCATACAAATCTTCCAATTATTGCAATGACAGCCAATGCCCTCAAGGGTGACGATGAAAAATGCCTTTCAGCTGGAATGAATGCTTATATATCAAAACCGGTAAACCGAAACGTGCTTTTTAAGATGTTAATAAAGGTTATTCATAATCTTTCCTGAATTTTTTCTTGTTCGGACAGCCTTTTTTCATGCCTTGAAAGCTAAATTCCCAGATTTAGTTTTGGATCGTTCCATGAACAAATAGGCGGTGGATTTGGGGTTAAACATTAGGGTTTACAAGTCGGAATTCAGATGATAAGGAAAATATAAGTTATCATCAGATCTATATTTTTGTCGAAAATTCAGGTGAAATCATCAAGGGGGATCCAGTGAAAGGTCAAATTGGGGTCGCAGATCTAGTTTTTTGTGTAATTATTTTTTTAAGTTTTCTATCCATGATTAACGTTGTTTATGCCGAGGGTAATACAAAGGCTAGAATTGATACTTCTGGTAAAGTGTTTGTGGGGCTTAAGTACGGTAATCAAGATATTGATATGCAGACACAATTCACACGTCGATCCAGTGGTGTTATCACAGAAGAATCTAGTTTCGATGATAAGTACACATCTAATGCGGGAGGCTTATTTGTGGGTTATAAACTTCCCTATCAGCGATTTTACCTCAGTGGTCAGGTGTTTTTTGATGCATTTGATGACGAATTTGAATTGTTCGCCGGATCAAGTCGTTATACCAGTGCCATAAATCACGCATTGGGCATTGAGCTGTTGCCTGGTGTTTATGTGTACAAAGGAGTTTCTGTTTTTGCTAAGCTTGGTCTATCATCTGGGGACTTTGATTTTGCTAAATCGTCCCCTACATCAACGACCTACAACGTCAATAGAAACCTTTTTGGGTATACACTGGGGGTAGGATTTCCTATGATATTACCCCGAAATTTACGGCAAAAATGGGCTATGAGCGGACAAGGTATGAAGAAACTGAGATTAATGCGACACTTGGCACTAGAACTGATAAAACTTTGGTGGAACCCCGGGTGGAATCATTTTTTCTGACCCTGCAGTATAATTTTAATTAACGGATTTCTGGTCTAAAAATAGAATAGTTCCTTGTTCATGGGGCTTGTGATGCAGACAAACTCATTGAGTTTGCAAAAAAGCTGTAATTGTAACAATCTAAAAACCATGTTCAATATAGAATCTATTCCCAAAAAGACTCAGCTTTGGGACATTTTGGATTAGGCACCAACTGAGGAACTTGCGGCAATTTTCTCTGATTACCTGTTTCAATTTCAAAAGGGCAAAACAACTTGAATTATACCAGTTCCTCAACGGTAAGTATCTTATTCCCGTTTGCGTTCAGGGTGTCTTCAAAAAAAGACCAGGGGAAAAATTCGATATCCTCATCAAATTCTTCAGGCCGCCATCGTTTATCCAGACATGAAACAGGTATTATCACTTGCACCTGAACCGATTCAAAACAAAGATGGTTCTAAAAAACAAGATTGTGAAATCAATGCCGGTAAAGTTACTTTTAAAAGTTGGGAGACAATGTTAAAAAAAAATCATAGGTCCACCTGATTGTGCGCCACCATGATACTCACACGCCTGCCCTTATTCAAACAGATTCAAATCCAGAGGGTGTATGTAACCTGACCAGAACAGGTCTTAGCTATTTTTGTCCATCATTTCTAAATGATGCTGTTCTGGATTAGGTGTGACTGAGAATTGCTGGGGAAAACCCAGGGCAATCGCATGTAACTTTTTATGTATTATTCGATTTTCAGTTACTTCGTCTCAACCCAGCCGCGGAAAGGCAGGGGGATTGCGCTAAATCTCAAGCAGTCGTCCTGACTGCTTGAGAAGCGAAAATGACCGAATCCT
>JAAELK010000278.1 GCA_024226935.1 Desulfobacteraceae bacterium | reverse complement strand
CACGTATCTCATTGAAAAAGGTATTAATTATTTGACAAGCTTCATAGTCGGTAACATTACATTTCTTTTTAAGTTTTTGTATCAATTCCCGTTTATTCAATATTCCAATTCCTATTTTTTAAGCACAATTTGGGCACCCTGACCTTGCTGACGCCCATCTATTACCATCAACCTATGACAATAAGGACATGCCATTTTCAAATCCCGAATCTTTCCCCTGAAAAGAAACCGATTGCAATGGGGACAATGAAAAGAGCTTAAACTATAATTGTTTTGTATCTTTTCCGACATGATTATTTCACCCTCCTGATAATTGGGACCACAGGCTCATCACCAATGTTAACTGGAACCGGGGGAATAAGCTTTAAGATTGGGGTTTTCCTGCCCGGACCAACCCAATAAGTGTGATAATGACTGCGCCTGATATGGGGAGCTTTCTTGACCCCTTCTCCAGGAGTCTGAATACCTTGATTGGCTCTTGCCCTCCTGATAGCCCCACCAATGGCGGTGCCCACACGATACTCCACCGGCAGCAGCCGTTTTTGTTTCTTTGGGTTTTTTAAGTTCTTAAGTTTCCTGGCTTTAACAGGCCCGAGAATGTCCCGGTCGGCTGTACATAGATACATGACCAGGGCAAAATACCGACTGTAATTTTGAGAAACCTTTTTGGTATCTAACGAAGATTCTTCCGGTAACAATATGTCTTCCGGCAGGTTCTTCCTATAAAAATCCATGGTCCCCTAGAGCATTTCAGCAATGGTTTTTTGGCCATTAATATGAAAGGGCATGGTCGTAAGCCCTGGTCCCTTATCTCCAGAAAAGGCAAAGGATAACCTTATTTCCCTTCCTCCGGTGTTGATATCATATTCAAGATAAACAAAAAAACCACATAGATTCATCTTGTCGGCTGGCTCAAACCCTGACAGATCTATATAACAACACCATTCCGGCAGATTAAATAAAACATCCACCGGGATATCCCGGTCAAGGAAAACTTCCCATAAACTCGCCAGAAGATCAGAATCAAACCGATATACTCCCTTGGTCTTTCTCCAATTAAGAACAGCAGCTAAATTACCAATATCAGGAGCAGCTTCCATCATGGGAATATTGTTTTCTGCAATTTGGTTTTCAACGATGGCATGGGCAGCACCTACCGGCAAATAACACCAATCCGGCCAAGCCACTTCTCCAGAAGTTTTTACCCCAAGCATGGATTCTGATTGTTCAGCAGCTTCCGGGTAAATATCCATATAGACTTTGGTGATTTGATCAGGAATTATCATATTATCCTTTATAGTAAGATAAGATTATTCTCTGGGAAGATATTATCTTATCTTTTAGTTAAGGATATGTCCATACGGTAAAACCAGTTTTATAGTTTTTAAAATGGTGGAGCCGTTAGGCTCTTTCCTTCTATAAAACGGCAGTAGCCGTTCAATCAAGCGTGATGATTTTTGGAAAAAATCTACCTTATTTTATTAGAGCACCCGGAAATTAAAAATTAGAATCGCATTAAGAAAACGAAGCCGCTTCGCGGCTAAACGCGAAGGATAAGGGCGAAGCCCTTAAATTTTTTTTTGGCCTTGCCCCAGCACCACCTGATGCCAACGAATTTTTTATAAAAGGGGGTCTTTTATTCTTCCCCTGGGCGACTCCAGGAGGGAATAAAGACCCCTTTTTATTTTTGGTAAAAAATCAGCCCTCAATAATTAACATGGCAGTATTGACCATTGTTCCAGCAGCTTTAAAAGTTCCGGGCGGTAAGTCTTCCCAGTATCCACCACTTTGTTCAACCAGGGGTTTTAATTCCTGGGCCTGCCGGGGACCGTTGGCACATAAAGCCACAAGCCGACCACCCGATTTTAAAAATTTTAAAGCGTGTTTTATATGCTTTATGTCCTGGCCCTTTTCAAAGGGAGGGTTCATTATAATTCTATCGAAAACCCCTAGATCACCATTGCAGGTTAAAAAATCACATTGACGGATATCATCATACCCTTTTAGGTTTAAGCGATCACATAACCTACCATTTACTTCAACCGCCGTTTGGATGGTTGCCACCCCTATAGTTCTAACCGCATCCAAAAGATGTCCGGTTCCTGCGCTTGGTTCAAGTAAGGAATGCCCGGTTTTAATCCCTGCATAATTAACCATTCTTTGGGCTAATTCTGTAGGCGTGGGGAAAAGTTGAGGGGCAGAAACAACCTTTACCCCTTCTTTTAAACTATCGTTCATATCATCAAATTTGGTGCGCTCCGGGGCTTTGTGGGTTGGTCGTTCCATAAATTTGGGTACTCTCATGGGGTCCGGCTGCACTTCGATTTTTTCAGGTTTTTTATGGATTTTACTGTCAGTCAAAAAAATACAATATAAAGAACTTTTAATTATAGCAATCCTGACACGATGGGAATCTTCAACTTTCCGTGTTCCTTTGTACTCTGTGTAAAGAGCTTTATATTCTGCCTTTGACATTTCAACTTGAGGGCACAAAAAAAGCTCTTTCTCGCGAAATATATTTTCAATTCGGGTAACTTCAATGCCGGTGTGTGTCAAGCAAGTTGTCGCCTTTTCCTAAAAAGATTTCTCAGCTTCACCGCAAAATCTCCTCATGAGTTCCGACGGGTCATTGAAGCCCATTCTCACCCATGAGAAAATTTTGCTATTGTGT
>JAAELK010000277.1 GCA_024226935.1 Desulfobacteraceae bacterium | reverse complement strand
TTTAATTTGATACCACTGCCGCCCCTGGACGGATCGAAAATTCTCATGGGTTTTGCACCCCCAAAGGTTCAAAACTACCTTTTTCGTATCGAACGCTATGGATTCTTTATTATTATAGGGCTGCTTTATTTCGGTGCCCTAAACCCTGTAATTGATTTTTTCCGATGGATGATTCTAGCGTTTATCAAACTATTGCTGCCCTGATAACAAGCACCCGTGTCTACCATCCTTTTTCCAAGGTGACTGGCATACAAAAAGAACAGATGGTGAATTTGAAATTTTCTTTTAAATTGAAATGATGTATTATATTTGACATTCACAAAACAAATAAGACATCAAAGGAATTTAATGACAAATAATAATTCATCCAAAGCCCTTGCACTGGGGGCTCTTGGAATTGTGTTCGGAGATATAGGCACAAGTCCGCTTTATACGCTAAAAGCGTGCTTCAACGGCTTCCATGCCGTGGCGGTCACCCCTTTCAACGTGATGGGGGTCCTGTCACTCATCTTCTGGGCGCTGACCATCATCATCAGTCTCAAATACGTCTCTTTCATCATGCGTGCCGACAACCGGGGGGAAGGAGGCATAATAGCCCTGTTCTCCCTGCTGCCGGACTCCATACGCGTAAAACACAAGTGGGTGGTGATTGCAGCGCTTTTCGGCGCGGCTCTTCTCTATGGTGACGGATTCATAACCCCGGCCATCTCGGTCCTGTCCGCCCTTGAAGGTCTTTCGACAATCACGACGGAAGCCAGCCCCTACGTGATCCCACTCACCTGCGCAGTGTTAATCGGGCTGTTCATGGTCCAGCACTACGGAACCCATCGAATTGGCCGAATATTCGGACCGGTCATGCTGCTCTGGTTCACAGTCATTGCAACCCTGGGAGTATTCTCAATTATCCGGCACCCGGAAGTTCTGGCCGCAATCAACCCGTGGCACGGCATCGATTTTTTCATCCACAATGGATGGGAATCCACCATCGTCCTGGGTGCGGTAGTCCTGTGCGTC
>JAAELK010000276.1 GCA_024226935.1 Desulfobacteraceae bacterium | reverse complement strand
TCAACAGGGCCTTTGGAAGGAACCAATAACAAAATTAAAACTATGAAAAGGCAGGCCTATGGATATCGTGATTTTGAATTTTTCAAATTGAAGCTTTTTGATCTTCATAGAAAAAAGTACGCGTTAATCGGATGAACCTAACTTTCTTGATATCAACTGATTGATATACTGGAAACCTTACCATCAAGACCATTATTTTCCTCATAATCTGTTTTGACAATGTCCTCATATGTTTGATTTTTTTCAAATGTGGGGATTCCGCAGGGTTCATTTGCGGGAACATCCTCCAACACAGATATTGTGCAATAATCATCTGAGGTTGATTCTGACGAATTATCATAAACTACTATATTTATATCTGCTTGGACAGCATACAGCACAAGGGAACGGGCGTCATCATTCTTAATCGGTGAATCATCTTTAGTGCAGTTGTATGTAGCCGCCGATGAATTGACACATCCAGATAGACCTCCTTCACAATCGTTTTTGCTGTAAAACGCCAGGTACCCCGGATAATCGTCAGGTGATGTATATGCTCCAGGATTGATTTCAATGCGGGAAACCTTACCGTTTAAATTATCATCTCGGAAATAAAGCATTCTGATTTTGTCATTGTCAACTTGTTGTTCCAAGTCTGTAATTCTGACTCTTTTACAGTCCTTTTTAAAAATTATCTCGCACCAATCATCTTGAGTACTACCTTGCGAGTCATCATACATCCTGATGACTGTTCCGGCGGCAATATTGTATGCTTTAAAGCCAACTACATCATCATTACTTACCGGCGAATTTTTGTCCTTCAGATTGTATTCGTTTTTTGTATTTGCCGAGAGAGTTCCGCATTTCTTGATAAGAATAACATTGCCGATACATCGCTTGAAAAACACAAACTCTTTTCCATGATTACCAACATCTTTATCCATTTTTCCCTCCATTGTTTGAGTTATTATAAAATCATAACAAGTACCTATACGAATCTGTGTATCTTGTAATTTTGAATGATATCCTACCGGTTAAGGGTTTCATTAAACATTTGGTACAAATTCCCCACGAGATATTGCGTAATCAATTGAAAAAATACAAGGTATTTCATAAAGTGTTTCTCCTTTCAATAATGAGCGAAATTTTATATTCAGTGTTACAAAAAATATCATAAAAAGGAAAGAACAAATATTTTTTCTCATCCCCCCGAAAAGTTTACATAATGGAAAATTATCAGACCTAACGGTTTTTAAAAACCGCAGCCTGGGTTCAGGATCTCCGTTTACAAGCAAATATCGTTTCAAAAATATTACAAAAAACGACTTGATTTGCAAAAAGACAGAACTCCTATTTTCTGAGGTTTTCTGTCTTTTTTGGGGTTGAATTGATTTTGAACTGCGTGATTTTGCAGGAATTGGTTCCGTACCTCAAAATGGGAAGTGGAATATCGGCGTCAAACCTTGTCTGAATTGACATTTGATAAAATTCTATGACGGATTTCGTCCCAATGTTTAATTTTACCCCACTACCTCTGTTAAAGATTTTTAACAAAATAGCGATAGAGTTTTAAAGTGAATATTTATTTTATTAAAAAATTTTATCCTAAAAAAAAGGAGAGAACGGGATGAACACCATCAACACAGCGACAATGCATAATAGACATCAGCAGCTCAATATTCTTAAACAAGAAAAAAATTTAATTAAACCAAATCCTCAAACCCAAAAAAATACCAATACTACTACGGTTGAGATTGAATCACTTTCCATTAAAAAGCAGTGTGGTTATGATCTTACAAATATTACACCAAAAGAAACATACAAATTAGCCGAAAAGCTGTATAAAGAAGGGTCAATTAATTTAGATAATTATAAATCAATGCTGATTATAGGGGTTAACCATGAGTATCCCCCGGGACAAGTATATTATTCTGGTCCTGATAATACTCCTTTTAATTTGTTGGAAGAGGTTGAGGTTAAGTCTATCCAATCAGAGGATGCCCAAGACTTATTTAATGTCCTCTCTGCTCTTCAAACCGATACTTTGGATTTACAATATAGCTCCATCAATATTACAATCTAAAAATTGCACTATTGACTAAAGTAAAGATTATTTTATATCTAATTCTCTATGTAAATTAATTATTTGGAAACTACTACCAATTTGCTGTGCATATTTTGCTTCAAATTCGAACTCACCAGAGTCAAAACTTCTTTCAATATTCCAAAACCTTCTAAAACCGGTATAAATACCATTACTGATGTCTACTCTTTGATTTACCAGCTCTACCGCACTCCTATTATTGAACGTAGCACTTACATCGATTAACCCGTTAACGGGTTGATAACTAAACTCTTCTGTTACTACTATTAACCACTCCCCTCCATGATCAGAAGGAGTTGTACTATCATATTTAGATATTGTGTCCCATGAAGGTGTGGTATCCTCCGAGGTAACTAAGACTATCCTAACCACATTCCAATTATCACTACCTATGCTTGCTGTAGCCATTTCATTGGTTTGTTCAAACAATTCATCTATTGTTTCAAAATTTTGTGCGAATAAATTAGTGGTGCATAAAGCAAAAATCAGTATAAACATCGTAATACAACTTTTTTTCATCTTTTAATCCTCTCTAAAAATAAATTATATTAAGTCTTGAGCAACTTTATTTTTTTGCTATATGTAACTATTCAAGCCTATTTGATGAAATGGACTTGTGCCCGACATACCTAAATTACTCATCTAAATGTGTCAATAAAAATTGATGCACCATTTGTAATAAATTAGATTCAGTTAAGGGATTTTTTGCCCATCCCATCCCCGAAAAGTGCGGTAGGATTGAATTAAGTTGTAAAATTTCCATTAAAAAGAAACCTCTTGCAGTGAGGACAATGAAAAGCCTTTAAAGTATAATCGTCTTGAATCCCCGTTACCATTGCTTGATACCTCTTCGGCTGATAAAAACTACCCCTACAACACTATGTCCCAGGAGCAGCTAAGCTGATTTGAAAAAGCTGTGAATATCATATCTGGCTTTGTTTGCCAAGTCTACCGGACATTTCAGGGATTTGGGCAAACAAAACCCTGACCCCCCCAAATTAACCTTGATAAAAAATAAAAATAATTTTAATTATATCAGAATTGGTTTTATAGCAATTTGCTGGGCATCTAATTTTTAGCGGAAATAGGTGTCCAGCTTTTTTTTTTTCGCATTTGAAAAACAGATTGAGCGTATTGGAAAAAGCATTGAATTTGATATAGGCTTTTTCTCGCTGTAAACAAGGGGCATACAACGGCTGTTTGTTATGTTGGTAACAGATCAGCCCCGAACGAGTGAAAAAAAGCAATTTAGGC
>JAAELK010000275.1 GCA_024226935.1 Desulfobacteraceae bacterium | reverse complement strand
TGGTGCACACCAGGTTGCCTAGAAAATTCGCTGTGGAGCGCTAGGTCCAGGGGAAGTTGGCCATGTTGGGTGTCATGCTCGGGGTGTGCTTGGGGCTCGGTGGTGGGAGGCGCTGGGAGCAGCCAGGAGCAGCCAAGAGCAGCCCAGGAGCACCCGAGAGCAGCCCAGAGCAGCCAGGAGAGCTCTGGAACAGCTTTGGGCGAGCCCAGGGCGACCCAGGACACCTCGAACATGACACTTTCGGCTCGGAGCCTTGGGCGCCAAATTTCGCCTCAAACCTCGCTCCCTGAGCCCCGAGGCACCTAAAATCCTCAAAATCGGCTCGCTGACGCGAAAAAAACACCAGATTGACTTATGGAGTAGTTGTGTTGCGTAGCAGGCTACTCTAAGTAATACGGACCCAGGGGAAGATTGAGCAAGACAGGGCCCAGCGACTATTGATATCAAATCGGTGGTAAATGGAACATAACTTGAGATCCAATCATTGGAATCAAGTTTTGAGACCTGCACCCTCGAAAACTAAGTTAGACGCGTCCAATGGTGCACACCAGGTTGCCTAGAAAATTCGCTGTGGAGCGCTAGGTCCAGGGGAAGTTGGCCATGTTGGGTGTCATGCTCGGGGTGTGCTTGGGGCTCGGTGGTGGGAGGCGCTGGGAGCAGCCAGGAGCAGCCAAGAGCA
>JAAELK010000274.1 GCA_024226935.1 Desulfobacteraceae bacterium | reverse complement strand
TCTATCATAATAGTATCATTGTTTTAATAAAAATTGGCCCAAAATTAGTAATTAAGCTATGTAAAAAAGTGAAAGTCTCAGAAAATGATCGTTTTTTGAGACTCGTTCCGTAAAAAAATATAATTTTGGATAAGAACTTATAATATCTGGCCCAAAGTAGACTAATCCGGACCATTAACGTATCATTAAAACCATCAACCAGTTATTAAATAGAGAGCCCGAGCCTGATAGGCTCCGAGCCGCTATACATAACAATCAACAGTACTATTTTCATCGAGATCAAGAGAATGTCTAAACATTCAGAACCATATGAAGACGTCAAAGTCCGGTTTTATGGCTGCAAATACGGCTATATAAAATTTGATTTAACGGTTGGCAGCCAGGCTGTGACAGTTCGAATGACGGATTGCTGGGATCCAGTGCCGGATCTGTTCCGGTGGATGGAGGCAATCCTGACGAATGTCATGGAATGCTCGTTTTTCATTGATGAAGAACAAACTGACAAAGGGTTTGTGGCAAAGCGAATGGGGCAGGAGAGGGTCCTATTAATTGTAAATGATAGAGAAGATAAGATCTTTATTGAGTCTGTTGTTCATCGGAAACAAATGGTG
>JAAELK010000273.1 GCA_024226935.1 Desulfobacteraceae bacterium | reverse complement strand
TGAAAGATCTTTAATTCTTGACCGTCAAAAAGAAGGGATCAACAAAGCCCTGCAAAAAGGCGTGAAGTTTGGACCCAAACCGGCTGTTGATAACGAAAAGCTCCAACAAATTATACAATTGTTACAGGCTGGCAGAAACAAAGCTGAAATTGCCCGGGAACTCAAAATATCCCGACAAACATTATATAAGGCACTCAAAGTAAATGAGGTGGAAATTATACGACATATTCAAGTCCCGTCAATAAATAATTCAGAATCTAAGGAGTATTTGTGTCAAATATAATAAAATTTTTACCACCCATGACGTTTAACAAAAATTTTGTATTAAATTTTGTTGAACAAACCAACCCCTGTGCATCTCTTGGCATCGTGGAAATAGCAGGACAAAAAAAAGGATTTTTAGCTTTTAAACCCACAGAAGATTTTACCAGTGCAACAGGTCAAAACGGTTTTGAGTTAGGCACAGAACTGGTAGGTAACAAAAATTTATCTATTCTGCATATGATCTTATCCTTTGGAGATGACCATGTTTATGATATTTTTTTAAATCTGACATCTCCTGTTGTAAGGGATGTCTTAAAGGTATGGGAAGAAACAAAGGACCATTTCTTTTTTGCCTTCCTGGGAAATAGTTTTACTGCGTTTGATCAAACCCTTGGGGAGGCTTGGTATCGTGACAATTATTTTCAAACCATGGATAAAGCAAACTATACGGAAGCAAGGTATCAAGGGGCAGTTGACGCACTGAAAGATGGTGACTTGGTGCAAGGAAGGCATATAGATTTAATATTTCAAAATGAAACTGAATTTTTAGATCTTACAGCAAACCGATTTGAGGTTAAAAGTAAATGACAATTAGTCGGCAAACTTTATATAAAATATTAAAAACCAATCTTGAAACAACATGAAAAAGAAAACTGCCGCCCTGGTCGGTTGCCGTTCGTTCATTCAGGGTATATTTTTCCAAACTAAAATATACCCTGAATAATCCG
>JAAELK010000272.1 GCA_024226935.1 Desulfobacteraceae bacterium | reverse complement strand
TCCGCTTCGCTGCAGCCTTGACTATTTTCCGGAGTTCCGGTGATTAAGATGGTAAGGGCTTACGCCCAAATAATAATTAAGTAGATTACCGATAAATTTCTCGTCTGTGCTTAACATGAGAAATAAGGACAACTTTTTTCTTATCATCTATCGAGTACAGAACCCGATAATCAGCTATACGTAATCGATATTCTTCTTTTCTTCCCTTTAGCTTTTTGCTATGAACGGGTCTTGGATTATTGCCAAGAGCATCTATTCTTTTAACTATCTTTTCGCAAATATCTGCTGGCATTTTTTTGTAATCCTTGAATACCGATTCCCGATAATTAATGCTGTAATTTGCCACTTCTTTTAAGTCGATTCTTCATTTCTTCACTTGTAATAACAGGCTCATTTTTTCGTTCCTCCAAAGTGCGCAAATCATCCAGCTCTTCCAACATATTCTGGTAAACTTCCATTTTAATGACCACAAACTGTTTCTGTCCGGTTTCATCCGTAATAAAGCGAACTTGAGGTTTTTGAGTATCCACATCTTTTTTCATAATACCAATCTCCTCGATTTTTTCTTTATTATACAATTTTCTCATTCTTTCTTCACCTTGCAATATTTTTAATTTCCCATCTCACGAGGATGACACCGCTTGTATTCCCTCTGCAAATCCTTTATCTGAAGATGCAGATATTTTGCTGTCGTATTCAAATCCTCATGCCCTAAAAACTCCTGTACCTGCCTTAATGGCATGCCTT
>JAAELK010000271.1 GCA_024226935.1 Desulfobacteraceae bacterium | reverse complement strand
TTGGTCGAAAACATTCTATCTGCTTGATTCATCAAGCGCAACGGGGTTTTTCTTTTTTTAGGTGGTGGATTGGGGAAAAACTATTGGAAACGATCATTTGAACGACGATCAAAGCTATTCATTGTTTTCAATGGTGATCCGCAGGGAATTGAACCAATTACCAACTGATAGTGTATCAGTTGATCAGAGTACAACATTCACTGAAATCTCAAGGACTTAAATTTTAAGTGTACGCATTTTTGGTGCGTACAGGCCTTAAACAACCACTATTCAAAGAATTACATAACCCGCATATTTATACCGAAAAAGCAGACGATCTTTAAAAAAAAATTAAAAAAGAAAAGACCCGGAGAGATCCGGGTCCTTTTCAAAAAGCTGATTGTAAGCCCACTATGGACTTGGAAAACACTATAGCAAATCATTTGCCCCGTCAAAAGCTTTTTTATTTACCCTTCCACTTCATTCAAAACAATCAACCCTTTATCCTCAAGGGATATCAAAGACTTAAAGCAAATCTCAACATGGTAATCATTTTCCGCTGCCATTTCAGCCGCATTTACCCAACGATGATGATCATTTCCATCATGTTTGCCATATTTTTTAATTATATTTTTTTTATCCATTTGTTATTTTATTATCCGTCTCAAGGAATACCCATCAAGTACCCCGACCACATCGACCACACCGGGGCCACCAATACCCTATCACCGGCACATAACACATAAAATTCCAGGCAGAACCTTTCCACCAGGCACACTCAGTCCCAATACAAGCAGCGGTACCAGACAATATAGGATCTTGCCCGGGCAATAAATTCATAGTTGTCCGATTATACGCAATTCCTATTGTTTCAATCGAATCACCAGCCGCTTTCTTTTGCAAAACCACCCGGCTCATGGGACACCATTTTTCAAAAACATCTTTTTCTTTCATTGCCCACCAAAAAATATGATTAAAAGTAAAAATTACAATAATGTATGCTTATGTGACACAGCAAAATATACATTTTAACGCAATTAATTGACCAACCCTGGACTTATTTAAGAGCATCTTCCATCTTCCCCCATACGCATACACCAACCAACTCTTAAAAAAGAACTCAGTGATATAGTTTGCTCATCCTTGTGAGTTTTAAAACTGAATGAGTTACTCAGTTTCCCTATCTTTTCCTCTATGAGATTCCCAATCAAACGAGAAGACTAATCCTTCACGAATTCGATCTGTCACCCTGGGTCCAACCAAATCTTTTAATTCATCTGCATTCCGATTGCTGATCAAGATGGTCGGTTTTTCATTTGATAGCCGCTTATTGAACACTTGATAGAATAAAAGCTCATCGGTATCACTGCCGAATTGAGCTCCAATTTCATCAATAATTAAAAAATCAAGATTGACAAAACCACGAACAATTTGCATCTCACTTTGTGCTGATTCCCTGAACCAAGAATTTTTAATAGCCAAAGATAAATCATATGCTGAAAGATACTTAAGCGTGGATATCTTGCCATAGAAAAGCAAGTCTTGGGCAATGGCACAAGCAAGATGTGTTTTACCGGTCCCATTGTTACCAAGGAAAAGAACCGACTTAGGCCCCTGCTTTGTCGGGAACCATCTATCATCGATGTCAGTCTGTTCATACGCGAAATGAATGGCATACTCCTTAGCTCTGATCAATACTTTTTCAGCAGATGGACAAGGAGGCTTAAACGATTCTATCTTTAACCCCATAAGGTCAATCGGAATATCTGAATTGCCCACCAATTTCTGTAGTCTCTCGATATTGTCTTTGTTTTCGAACCGGCGTTGCACTTGCTCTTTATCTTCAAAACATTTAGGGCATGGAGGTATTCTTTCCCTTCCTGCATAAACCACTACATTGCCCTTATATTTGCCATGAATTGGGCAAGTGAATGTTTTAATTTTCTTAGCGTTGGTATGCTCCATACTCACTCCTAAAATCTCATTTTTTCCGGGGAATAATCCCCACTATAGGCCATTGTCCTGGAAGGATCTCTATGTTTACTGTTATTATTTTTAACCAACCTGTTTTCATCTTTAAACCAAACCCCATTCATTTTTTGCCGCCATGCCTTTACTGGCTTACCACTGGCATCATGCCAAGAAGGGTTTCCGGTTTCATAATATTTCCATGCTTTTTTACCAATATCTCCACGATAACCATTATCAATAAAATATTTGACCACTTCTTCTTCCGTGGGAGGTATAAATTTTTTAGCTGGCATCTTTTTTTTTTGTGATTTTTTAGGTGGGGTAGTTGGAGTGCCATTTTTCGGCATAGATATATCAGTCTCAGTCTCAGTCTCAGTCTCAGTCTCAGTCTCAGTCTCAGTATCTACGGACCGTCTACTACACCCTGTCCCACACCGTGTACTATACTCTGTTAAAAAGCCTATGGTTTCAGAATATTCTTTATCTGGGAACCTACCTTTATGCACCTTCAACGCCTCGATTAATGAAGTAAAATAAGAAAAATTCTTTGACACCCCCCTGGCAACCTTCAAAACCCCTATCCCGTGGCTCTTGTTCTGTACTTTATTGAAGTTGAGGTAAGATGGAAGGAAAACAGTCTGTGTGCGGTCACAATATAGCAAAAAATCAGATTCAATTAATTTTTTACACCCTGTCGACACCCTGTCGACACCCTGCCCTAAATCTGCTTGAATATATGCATATGGCATCCTAAAAAGCCCCAAACTATTGCCATGTTTACAAGTTAAAAGATAGGCTCCAATCAATTTCGCTGAATCAGGGATATTTTCTTCTATACACCATTCCCAATATCGAGTATAAATCATCCCGAAATCTCTCATGATTCATCCCTTAACTGACTTATGATTTTTTTTAGTTTACCCAAAAACCCTTGCCTATCTTGAATTTTTGATTTTTCCCAATAGTTCATAATAGCACCTCAATGGCAGATCATTTTTCAAGCCAATATCGCTTAACCCGCTTTCCACTTTTTAGGCGCACCCAAACGTCTTGGATCAAAAGCCCCTGTCCTTTGAGATCAAATACCCGGCCAGGCAGATTAATAATTCCAAATTGAGCAAGAGCTTCCAGCCTGGTGATGCTGTTTCCCATTTGAAGATATTGAGAAAGAGCTGTATTTTGTGTCGAAATAAATGAGGTGCTATTCTTTTTCTCTTCTTTTGGCATTTTCTACCCCCCTTTTTGATAGCAGCCAGTTTGTAGCAGCATTCTCTGGTTCCCAAACGTCAGGTTCAAGTCCGGAAAAATCAGATAATTTTTTTCTTAATTTTTGACTGGGAGGACAATGCCCGTGGAGAAATCGCCAAATTGTCGTTTTAGCAATCTCTTTTTTTGTAGTCGAGATACATGCAGCTATCCAATCGAGCACCCCTGAACGGAGATTGCTAGTTTCTTTAAACATAAGAGATTGGGTTGAAAGACCCACTTCGTGCTCAAGAGAATTTGCAAGATCAATATCCCTAGTCGTTCCACCAGCCAGGATTTCCCAAACCTTTTCTGGAGATGAACCTACTTTTTCTGCTAATTCAATAAGAGATACTTTGTTTTTCGGAACAGCCATGAAACCTCCCTCTTCAATTGTTTTACATTTTTTGTAGATTAAATGATTTAAAATCTACATCTTTTCATTTGGCAAGTCAAGCACCAATAATGCTTTAAATGTATATCTTATATTGACAAATTTACAAAAATTAGTATTATACACCATATAATATAAACACTTCATCAAGGAGACCAACATGACAACGAATTCATCCGAATGTTTTGTAGTCGGAATAAAAGCACTTCGAGATCACGGTTGGCAAGAGAGAGACCAAAAAGATATAGCCAAAGATATAGGATACACGACCACACATATTTCACAGGTCTTTCGAGCGAAGCGTACCCCGAGCCCCAAATTACAAGATGCTCTTTCCGAAGAATACGGAGTTCTCACCGAAAACGTAATCAAAATCGGTCGCATGATTTTAAATGGTGAGGGATTTTTTCCTTTTTCCGGCCAGGTCGAACACTTACCGCCAAACTCAGAAGTTCAGGCCCGGAAAATAGTAGAATTGACCAATAAAGCTTTTGGCATTGACGGCCTACTAACAACTTATCAGCCAAAGGGGTGGATTAATTTCTGTAATGGTGAAACAAGTCCTATTGATTTCTACAAAGTATATGTAGACGAACTTAAAGCGCTTATTGCTGCTATTCAAAAGCGTTGGTAATAATATATAAATGCCTTCCTGTAACCTTATATCGAAGGGAGGCATTTATATAAACGCCTAAAACAATAATTCTACCCTCCCCAAAAAATTTCCCACCCAATACTGTAAAAACCTTTTCCACAAGATCATTCTGCCCTTGAGACTCTTTTAAATTTAACCTCATAGCTCCTTCTACCTCCATAGATTACTTTTTTAAATAATTTAGCCCCCTACATACCCCTTTTCTCTTCCATATCTACATAAAAATCTATCAATCATTACAAATACATACAAAAAATATTCTTTTTTCGTATCTTGTGAATGTATATTTTCTTTACAAAATCTACATTTAGTGTATAACAAACTTATATCAAATTTCATTTTATGTTCACAACCTTACCAGGAAGGAGATTTCAAGTGAATCGTTTTAAGATGTTTATTTCAGGATTAATTGTAATAGCGGGTGTTTTATTAGGTGGATCAGACACTCTTGATAGTAATGTAATTCACATGCCAGTTCCTATTCTTGGGGCCGGCATGTTTTTTTGTGGCGTTGCTTGGTTCAGAAAAAGCAAACGAGATAGCGATAAGCACATCAATGAAATCGTTATCAAACCCAACCGTAGAAAGTGCAGAGGTAGGATTTATCCATTAGAAGGTGGAGTTTGTACAATCTGTGGCACAGAAATAGATGAAGATAAATCCTTTTGTGATCAATGCATTAGTCATAGTTATGAAATGGAGGGAAGTTGAATTTAGAGGAAATTCTTAAAAGAGCAGAGAGGTTTCCCCACGTTTTTAAACTCTTACCCATCGTTGATGGGAAACCGACAGAATCGGGGACATGGGCCGCATATCCACATGATGAAGTTACCACTTTTTGGATTAATACATCCCATGTGGAAGCCCAAAAGTATTACAGCAAACAATTAAAATTTCAGGAGGAATGCAGTATGGCAAAGGCCCTTACGGTACAGGAAGACAAACAGGTAAAATCAATGATTGCCAATAATATCCAGGCAATCAAAAGCGTTTTACCCAAACACTTAACCCCAGAACGTGCGGCCCGGATCGCATATACCGCACTTGTAAAGAACCCAACCCTGGCCAGATGCACACAACTGTCTTTAATGAACTCTATCATAGAAGCATCCATTCTGGGCTTAGAAGTCGGTGGGCCTTTAAGACAGGCTACTTTGATCCCTTTTAAAAACAAACATATTAATGGTTATGAGGCAACCCTTGTTGTTGAATATCAAGGTATGATCGTCTTAGCTAACAATACCGGGAATATGAAAAATATTACTGCCCATCCCGTTTTTCAAAATGATCAATTTCAGTACAATTACGGCCTTAATCCCGATCTTTCTCATATTCCCTGCCCTGATAAAGATCCAGGAAAACTGATAAACGCATATGCAATCATACAGTATATGACAGGTGGTTTTGACTTTGAAGTGATCGGTGAAAAGGTTGCATCAGAAGCTAAAGAGCGTTCCGCTGCAAAATTCCAAAAAGACTCCCCCTGGAATAAACAAGAAGATGTCCCTGCTATGTGGGTAAAAACTGCTATTCGCCGGTTGATGAATCGTGTTCCCAAAAGTGCTGAAATTAGGAAAGCAATGCATGCTATGGATACCGAAGAAAGATCTGGCCAAGATATGAATCATGTCATTGATATTAGCCTAGATGATTTTCATTCTATTAATATGGAAAACGCACAACTTCCCCCTTCAAACACTAATCAAAACCAGAGGAATAAACAGACCCAAAACCCGGGACTTGATAAAAAAGAAAAACTGCCCCAGGAAAACTTTTCCAAAGAGACTAAACAAGTGATAGCCATAGCAAAAGAATTCCAAAATGAATACCAAAAAGCTTGTGATGAGCTTAAATTTGGAGTCGTTGCGCCCGAACGGCTTACACCAAAAGATGCACTAAAAGTCTATAAAAGAATCAATGAACTCCTGGATATAGTGCCGGCATAAAGAATTAACCAATGGGGTGGTAAACCGCCACCCCATAAAATGGAGAAGGAAAAATGGCAGATCAAGCGAAAGTAACACACCTCAAAACCAAGGGTTTTAAAGGTGCCGATCTTAACGAAAACATACCGGAAAAAGCTCTTTTTTTTGGTAAAAACACATCAGGCAAATCAACCAAGGCTGCGGCCATTGCGTTAACATTGCATGGGTCTATCCCGTTCGCTTCCAAGACCAGCAAAAAACCTGGCGATATTTTGGATGATTTTGGACAAGGAAATACGCTTACCACGGCGGTTGTTTACGGCGGGATAGAGTTTGAACGTAAACTTTCAAAGTCTGAAAAAGGAACGGTCTCTCAAATTCTCCGGGTTGACAAACAAAAGCATAGCGTCACAGACTTCGCCGTTGCCCTGGCTCAAGTCGGTGCGCCAAGAATTGTGGATGTAGCTGATTTCATGGCAAGCTCAGATCAGAAAAAGATTGATACCCCCCTGTGTCAGGATAGATGTCGTCTCAATTAAAAATTAAATTTGGGGCATTGAGGTGATAAATATGGGATATTCTATCCAATTAAAAGAAGCCGTGTTAAAAAAGGTATTACAGGGAAACAAACCCCATTATGAA
>JAAELK010000270.1 GCA_024226935.1 Desulfobacteraceae bacterium | reverse complement strand
GTTAAACAGGATAATTTTTCAAGGTATTATTAATTCTTGCTGAAGTTTTTTTGATTGATCCTATATTGATATTAAAGACTTCAGTTAAGCTTCTACTTTTAAAATGGCTAATCTCAAGGATAATTATCCTTGTCAAGCTATCCAGGAAGGGCCAAGATACTCCAGGATACAAAAAATATATTCAACCAATTCCCCGGCAAAAAATTATTTTAACAAATGCAAGGATGTTTGAGATCTCAGTTCATAACTGTACATGCACCCTTACACTTGAGTCTGTATAAGGCTGAACGGAACATATCTTATATTTTAGATATGCTCCGAACATTTCAAAATCATTCTTGTGATGCAGTAGGTTTGAACCTATTTTTTACTTACTAATTCAGCTACGGGATTTGAATAAATAGTTTCGATAATTTTATTCGATATACTTGCCCCATAACTGGTTGATATTGAAGAGATAAAATCAGGTGTTATCTTTGGATCATATTGAGTAAATGCAATTCCACCAATAAAGGGGATAATCCCAAACTCAAGCCAACCAATTTCTGTCCATGTCCTATTAATTGCAGCATGCCTAAATTTATATTGTAAAGGCACAGCTATTTGTTGTGAGATATTTTGTTCTGCGAATGTGATGTTTACCATAGTGGCTATGTCTGCATTATAGCCATAACCCCAAAATGCAGGCGCAAATATTAAAAAACCAGGCCAATTAACAAGAAAATTGCTACCACTACCTGAGTACTTTGGCATTACTGAAAGATCGACGACGACATCTACGTCTCCATTGTGTACCGAATGCTTATATGGATATATAGTTTTTTCAAAACTACCGCTTCGCTTTATTGCATCAACAATGGCAGATATATATTTGGATTTCTCCATTACAGCATCGTCACTTGATTTTATCCCTATTTTAATAGGTGTTTTAGGTGGAGCGATTGGAGGGGAAAAATGGCTTCTTATGTTTGTTACGTCCATCTTATGAGCGCAACCAACAAAACAAAATGTGATCAGAAGGAACAGCAACGTGAATTTTAGTTTCATGATAATAAACAAAATCTCCTTTTACTTTGTACTATAATTAATGTTCGCAATACAAAACGCAACAGTATCACTATAGCCATATAAGAATAAAGTCAAACACTATATAGTAATATAAACCAAATTATTATGTCTGGTATTTAGCCTTGAGAGGTATACTATAGTAAGTTAAGCATTATTATCCTATGGATAGCTGCCATTAGCCCTTCAAAATATCAATGCTACCAGGTCAACTCTTGATAAAATTTTACTGTTCAAATCAGGAAAAAATCAAACCTGTTTGATAGATTTATGAAACCACCACCAGATCCCCACAATGGTAACATACCGCCCTCAAACCCAAGATAAAACCGGATGCCATAACAGTATCGCATTTCAGACAACGCACCACCACAATGGTTTCTTCCAAATTATTTAGATCCTCTTGGATCTTATCTCCTGGTTTTCCACAGGTTGGACAAAAAATAGAATGGATGTCTATGTTGCCTTCGGATGGCTTTTTTCCCATTTAAACCCTCCTGTTATTGATATGATCATATGGATGAAATGATTTTGATTCTATATTGTTACTAAGAGGTTGTTGCGATGTCAAATGATAAAAAAACCATCACGGGTTTTCCAATCAACCAGGGTTCACCCGCTCTCTTGCCTCGTGTTTCTTTCTTTCAAGTTTTTCAAGTCTTGCCTTAGCTGTTGATTTTACAGGCTTTTCTTTGGGTGTTTCATTTGAAACAGTCTTAACCATCCACGGTCAACTCTGGTAATGATAATTGTGTAGAAAAATAATATGTGAGTAGACTCCATTTCGTCTACCCATTAAAAACATACCACTATTTGACAATCCCTGTAAAAAATTGATAGGGATTCAATATAATTTGTGGGTGTAGATAATGTGATATTGGGTGAAACATATAATTGTAGGTAATGTCGGAATGCTAAAGAAAGCTTGGAAAGATCCTATATGGAGTAAAGTGATAGCTTGGGGAATAATAGCTGCTATTATATTTTTATGGGGTTATTTCACTGGCGCATTTTCGGTTATAAAGGGTTGGGTTATCGGCTTCCCCTCTCTTATCGGCGGTTGGATCAGTTATAGCTGGAAGTTTTTATGGCTAAAGTCTGAGGTGGCACATTGGCTTCTACTCCTGATGTCAATAATATGTCTGTTAGCGGTCATCGCGCTGATATTGAGAATTAAAGAAAGCCTTTCCAAGAAACAAGAAATCACTCAGCGGGATTACAAACGGAGATTAATAGATGGCCTTGACATCTGGTGGGACTACGTCGGCAATTATAATATTATAAATATATCCATCTTTTGTCCAAAATGTGAGTATCAAATCATGCCTGAGTTTCTCGGCCTTAGGCCTTCCGCTCCCAAGAAGGTATGTTTCATTTGCTCCAACTGCGAATATAGAGCAAATGATTTTATAGGTAATTGGGAGGCCTTCAACCGACACGTCAGCTTTAAAATACAACACGACCTAAGAACAGGCAAATGGGAAGAACTGGCTAATCAGAGCGCCGAAGCAGGTAGGAAACTTACATCGTGAAAAGCATACCGACAAAAGTACAAACCCTATGCCTCCTCCTCCTGTTCATCATCCCCACCATATCCCACGCAAAGCATCTCCACCCTGAAAAATGGTATCAAAATAAATGGTGTGCTGAACAAAATGGGCAAACCGAATATCGTCTACCCGATAAAACAAGATGTGATTGCCTAACCGACACCCATGCTATTGAGGTCGATTTTGCAAAAAAATTCTATGAGGCCATAGGCCAATCCCTTTATTATTCAATGCAGACAGGGAAAAGAGCAGGGGTATTATTGATTATTGAGAATAAGAATGAGTTGAAATATTGGATCAGGTTAAATTCTACGATCCAATATTTCGGGTTGCCGATTGATACTTGACAGATTGGGCCTTGATTGTTGGGAAGTTAATACAACTTGTGGATGCAGATCGTAAATTAATTGATCAAATGCCTAAGCGACAAGGGAGAATCAAATATGGCAAAAAAATCCATTGGGACTGAAACACGTTCCAAAGACTAAAAGAGATCCCACAAAACCTTTCTGGGTAAAATAGAAATACACCAATGGTTTTTGGGTACACTTTACCCATGAATCAATAAGTATAAAGCAGCAAAAGCAAGGGATGATGGCTTGCGAACATTAAAACAACAAGTCCATGAAATCATAAAAATTGGACGCATAAAAAGGAGAATAAAAAAATATAATTGATAAGAAAGGATAGACCGCGTGAGGTGTATTTATTGTTCAAAAGAATGTTACAATCTCCATTGGATAGAAATGCAAATAATTGATTGATTGGACAGGCTTTTCCAAGCCTGTCCTGTTTTATTGGGTTTGACACAGATATTATTTTTATAGTTTTGACATAACTATTTGATTCTTTTATAATATAAAAACCATCCTTTTAATGTTGTTAATTATAAGGGGGATTTTATGTCCGTTTTTATAGGAGTCGTTTTTGGAGGATTAGCAGCAACGTTTGTCACGCTTATTTTTTCAAATATAAGAACCAAGCATGATCGTGCTGTTTCAATTGTAGAATATTTTTCAAAAGAACTCGTATCGTATACTCAAGTCATAGATTATCTGGATAAACCTTCAGAATATATAATTTCTGAAGATGAGGAAAAAAAAGAGCAGGAAAAAGTTGGAGAAATAGAATTTAAACTCAGGCAAATTGATCGCCATAAGCACTTTAATGAGATTGTACGCTTTTGTATGTGGTTTAATTTAATTGCCTTTTTCTATGTTGAATACAAATTAAACCGAGAGATTCTTGACGTTGTAGGATTACCTCAAGAAATGGAGTCTTTTTGGGAATCAATAGAGGAAAATAAGCAACATTTTAAATACGAATATAATCAATCTAAATACTTAAAAAAAATGAAAGGAATTACACCGCTTGGCAATTATAAAGAGTATTTATTGAAGTATTATATTTATTAAAAATGGAGGGGAGTGCAATGAATGAGAGTAGGCATAGTATTCAAAAAATTTCTGACCATTTTGTGGAACATGTAAACAAACAAGCAGTATCTGCCGATATAAAAATAGCCCTGTTAGCCTTAAATAGCCATTTTGCTGATTTGATCCAGTCAATAGATGAGGGAGAGATTAATTTGGTAAATGATTTTATTCAGATAATAAACGTTATGGCTAGCAAGAGATTTAAAAAAGATAGTGGAGGGAGTCTTTACTTGAAAGGTACTCTTTTTACACATTGTCCAGCTTGCGATCAAAATGGAATAATAAGTAAAGGTCGATGTGAGACTGATAGTTCACACGGAGGGTGTGTATTCTGCAAATAGCTCCTCTATGTTCTAATTCCAGCTATTTCTTTCTTCAATCTCAACCCATGATCCTGCGTAGTCAGGGGACTCCCAAAATACTCCGGCACCGATAGCAAATCCTTTTTTGTGATTTTTTAAATTTTCAGTGAAAGACTCGAAAATAGTAAACCGATATTTCTTTACAAGGTCCACTTTTGGAACATCCGTTTTGATGTTTAATTCTAAAAAATAATCTCCTGGAAACCACACAAATTTCTTATCAAACATTTCTTCAAAAGGCACTACAAATTCTTTTGGAGCTTCAGTAGGTTGTGTAAATGTAATTGGCTTTAATCGATTTAGCTCACTTTGTAGTCTAAACTTAGCAGCGTTATACATTTTTTCATCGTTACGAGCAGGCTCTGTTGCAAAAAATCCAATTGTGATATGAAATCACTAAAACAGCATCAAAAAAATAGGAGCTGGTATGAGTGATTTCAAATGGAAACATTTCCAGGGTAAGATTATTTTAGGATGTGTACGTTGGTATTGTAAGTATGGAATCAGCTACCGTGATTTAGAAGAAATGATGATAGAACGAGGCATTAATGTGGATCATACAACTCTGTTTCGATGGGTTCAGCAATACGCACCCGAAATGGAAAAGCGCTTACGATGGTACTATAAGCCAGGTTTAGGTGACAGCTGGAAGGTTGACGAAACTTATGTGAAAGTTAAACGTAAGCGGAAATATTTGTACAGGACGATC
>JAAELK010000269.1 GCA_024226935.1 Desulfobacteraceae bacterium | reverse complement strand
TTCATACTTGAATGGTAACACGCCTTGTGACATACTCTGTTGCACCCCGTTGATGAAAGGTTTTTTTGGTCGAAAACATTCTATCTGCTTGATTCATCAAGCGCAACGGGGTTTTTCTTTTTTTAGGTGGTGGATTGGGGAATTTCATACCATCGGTTTTTGATAATAAACCAACCCTGTATTGCACTTGTAAAACAAAAGGCTGCTAAAATTCCCATAAAAAAGATAAGGAATCCCAGGAACCAGTTGTTGATATTATACAATATAAGATCGGAGTTAAAAACAAACATAAATGGGATAATTGCTGTTCTCAGATCATATAAAAAACCTTGTATTCCGGTTGAAATGGGATCTGAATTCGCTATCGCTGCAGCAGCATATGATGCTAAACCCACGGGTGGAGTATCGTCTGCTAATATTCCAAAGTAGAAACAAAAAAGATGGGCTGCCATCAGCGGAATAAAGTAGTTGTAATTTGCTCCAACAGTTACAATTATTGGAGCTGTTAATGATGCCATTACGATGTAGGTGGCGGTCGTTGGAAGTCCCATTCCCAGCAAAAGGCTGGCAATAGCAGTAATCAGTAGCAATAAAAATATGTTCCCTGCTGCAAGTGTTTCCACAATCTGCGTAATCATACCGCCAAGTCCCATTCCTTCTCTCCATGAACCGCTTGGAACTGTCTGTCTGATTGAGCTACACCAAATTGTAAATCTCCATTTAAAACAGCATTGATGTTGTAAACAGACCCACTTGTTGATTCAACAGTCGCCTTAATTTTATATTGTTCAAATTTCTTGTTGATCATTCGGCTGATTGCCCCGCCGGTTGGATAGTATACACCGGTAACACCACCGGTTCCGATCGTTACATAGTTAACGCTCTTTTTTTTCTCACATCCGACAACAGCAAGAAGTAAGATGCACAAAATTGGTATTATCAGTTTTTTTAAAAAAGTCATAATTTCTCCCCATAAAAGATTTATTGAAGTCCAAATCAGATCTATTTCCAATAGGAAAATAAAGAATGAATTGGCTAGGGTTGAACACAATGAACAAAGTGATATTTGAGAATACGACATTTTACTGTAATTATGCAATAAAAAATAGATATTTTAAATCGAAGGGGGGAATATTGTATAATCAAGGAGTTGTAGGTTCAAACTAATACGATAGGCCTGGAAATTCAAATGGTGTTTTGCAAGCCCCATTATATTTGAGTCGTTTGTATTTTCTGAATTTTATCGTCAATGAATCAAAGGTTATTATGGTCTATTGTTATTACTACTTTTCCTGTGAAATCTCCTTTACCAAAACCCTGGATATTCCTAATCCCATGAATTTATGGAGGCCGCATGAACTTTTATCAAAACTTCATTATCTTTGGGAGTAGGTTTTTCAACCTCTTTTAATTTAAGAACATCCGGTGATCCATATTTTGTGTACACAATCGCTTTCATGGGTTTGCCTTGGAGGATAAAAAATATTCATTTGAAATATTGGCTTTTTTAAATTATATTTTGCGGCTATATGCTAAAGATATAAATATTGGTGGAGGTTATATTTACATCCACAATCTTAAATAACAAACGACATGAGCCAGGTGGCTGTGGCAGATGCAGCTGACTTGGATATACTTAAAGCACTTTAAAACCCACACAATAAAAGGTAAATTATGTTCGCAAAAACAGCCGATGAACTCAGAAAAATGATAATTCAAAACCCTGGAACTTCCCCTTCCACCTTCCTCATGGATGATTCCTTTGCCGCCTGGTGCTATGACAACAGGGATGCTTTATGGCTCAAATCCGCATTTAACAGGGATGCTGACCCGGAGGACTGTAGGAAATGGGGGATCACCTCTCTGGAGTGGAAGGCCAACGTGGCGATGGCAGTCCTGGCCCTGTCCGGGAAATGATACAGGTTGCAGCCAGATAAAAAAATTGTGGACAAACCATTGGAATAGATAAAGATCCAAATAACCAGGCAGTTTTAAATTGACTGCCTGGTTATTGCTGACTGACTTCCTGGTTTTTCTTAAGAAAGGACAGGCAACCTATAAGTCCCAATGTGGAGAACGCTGTAAACAGCCACATAATACTGTGAAACCCTTTGGAGAAAGCATCTATGGCAAAGTCTGCAAGCACTTTGCCCTGTTGTGGGTAGATGTGTCTTAACTGCTCAATGGGAAGGGCTCCATTGGTGTAGAACATGATATCTTTATTGTTAAGAAAGCTGGAATTTTCGCCAAAATGCATGGCTATGGAGTGATTGAAATGGGAAAAACCAATGGTGCTTAACAGATATCCTACCATGCCAATCCCTATACTGTAGAACAGGTAGGCATTTGCCGTAAAAAAACCATAACCCACCCCTTTTTTATCCGAAGGTAAACTGTGAATGGCTGCATAATTTGTTGTTGAATACATAATACCCACATTGCTGCCTATGCAGATCAAGGCGATACTGAACGCCGGCCAATGAATAGGAATTATGGGAGTTATAGACATTACAATAAAACCTGTTATCGATAGAATGTGGGCAGCGACAATGGGTCCTGCCGGTGATATATGATCATTTAATCTGCCTATGATGGTCGAGCTAACAGCCAACGATGCGGTCATAATCAACATGACAATGCCACTGTGTCCTGGCGTCATTCCAGCTATGTTTTGCAGATAAATAGGTAGTATAAAAAAGAAGGCACCAAAATTAAATTGAAAGAGTGGACGCGTAATACTGACGGTCCGGTAAATATGATTTTTAAATAATTTAAGATCTATAAGGGGATCTTTGAGTCTTGTTTGCCAGATCATCACTCCTGAAAAAGTGATACTGCAGGCAGCAATAATGAGTAGAAATTGCCAACTCAGGGCACCCCAATTTTCAATTTCATTAAATGCGATAACCAGGGCGAAGTAGGTAGCGATCAAGAGCGCTGCACTGGGGTAGTGGATGGGAAGTTTTTGTTTTAAACTTTTATCCTCACAGGCCCAGGAGACGAGGATAAAGCTCAGGATACAAAATGGTAGATTGATCAAAAATGCCCAGCGCCAGCCCCAGTGTTCGACAATCATACCGCCCATGGTGGGGCCGATGGCTTGGGAGACTCCTGCCAGAGCCACCAGCAATCCTATGGCTAAGCCTCTTTGGTTTATTGGAAATGCAGCACTTGCCAGGATGAATACCATCCCAAAAGTGCCGGCCATGCCAATGCCCTGGAACAGGCGCCCTGCAATGATGACTGTGACATCGGAAGCAAACCCGGCGATACAAGAACCCAGGAAAAAAAAGCTAATGCCCCATAAGTAGATCAATCGATGACCATAGCTATCGGCTACTTTTCCTGCGAGTAGAACCAGAGATGCAAAGGTCAGGGAGTAAGTGTTACTAATCCATTGGAGTATAGATAATTTAACATGAAACGTTTGTCCTAAAATGGGTAGGGCCAGGTTGACGATGGTTAAATCGAGATTGAGAATGACCAGAGCCATTCCTAGGCCAAGCAAAGCCCACCAGCGATAGCTATAGGCCCTGTCTTTCGGTGGAATATTTTCCATAAAAAATCAGATTCCATTTATGTGTCAGATTATATATACCATCATACATCGTAAGTTTCATGGGTTCAATAATCCTATCGAAACTTTTTAGTCAAAGCAAATTATTTCTGTGATTCTCCGTGTCTCTATCGGCTTGAACTTTAAAAAGGCTAAAGGTACTTTTGGTTATTGAGTATCCTGAA
>JAAELK010000268.1 GCA_024226935.1 Desulfobacteraceae bacterium | reverse complement strand
TTCATACTTGAATGGTAACACGCCTTGTGACATACTCTGTTGCACCCCGTTGATGAAAGGTTTTTTTGGTCGAAAACATTCTATCTGCTTGATTCATCAAGCGCAACGGGGTTTTTCTTTTTTTAGGTGGTGGATTGGGGGCAACCGGACTCATGTGGACAAAGGCGGATAGCCATGACAGTGTCGAATTCCCTGAAGTACTCAGTATTCCTCACAATGATGCCGAAGAGGGTGCCATGTTATGGGAAGACGCCCTGTCTTTTTGTGAAAACCTGGATTATGCCGGATATATCGACTGGAAACTTCCGGATATCAAGGAACTGCACACCATTTTTTACAATCCAGAAGAAGAGGATTTACCCGCTATTGATACTGATTTTTTTGACATCAGTGAGGTCGAGTTTCCGGATTATTGTAATGGTGGAACATTTACTTCTTATCCATTCTTCTGGGGAAGTACGACTCACAGGGAATATAACCCGGCCACAGGTACCGCCGGGTATGGCAATAAAGCTACTTATATCGCATTTGGCAAGTCGTGGGGGTATGTAGGTTATCAATGGGTAGATGCTCATGCCCCAGGGGCCCAGAGAAGTGATCCAAAGACCGGAAATCCTGCCAACTACGATTGTGGTCTTGGCCCCCAAGGAGATTATATCAGTATTTTTAATGCTGTCAGATGCGTCCGTCTGAATAACAGTGCGGCACTTGGATCTGAATAAATCAGAGAAAGAACCCCGCACCTGATTTCTTATCAGTAATTGTCACAATTGGTCTGTTAACCATTTTGATTTTAAAATTCCAATATTTTAGATTGGAGGTATTTTGAGAAACATATTAAAAAAAATTATCGTATTAGCATTTGTTTTAATCCCGACTTTTGTTTTGGCCCAAGGGCTGGATGCGGAATTTAAAGCGGATGTCACCAGCATTAATGCGGGTGACACTGTCAATTTTACAGACCTTTCAGCTGGATACAATATCATTGAATGGTCCTGGACATTTGAGGGGGGATCACCATCATCTTCCACTTCTCAAAATCCAAGTGTGACGTACAACACTGCCGGGATACATGATGTCTCCCTTACGGTGTCCAATAGACGTCGCAGTAGTACGGAAACTAAAACAGCCTACATTACAGTCATGGGGGACACTGGTGTATCCGGCGGCTACATGCTATTGGCCCCCCTGCAATCCACCAATACCTATCTTGTTGATACAGATGAATCCATTGTACACACCTGGACCAACACTAAACAGCCTGGTAATGTGGCATATCTTCTGGAAGATGAAATTTTGCTTCGGACAGGCAGTCTAATGAACGGCAACAGATTTGCCGGAACCGGCGGATTTGGCGGTATCGTCGAAAAAATAGACTGGAACAGCAACGTCATATGGAGTTATACTATTGCCGATGATGAGTCCTGTAGTCACCACGATGTAGAAGCCCTTCCAAACGGTAACATTCTTATGATTGCCTGGGAATATAAATCCGCTTCGGAAGCTGAAGCAGCCGGACGAAATCCGAGTCTGTTGTCTGAAGGCGAATTATGGCCGGACAAAATCATAGAGGTTGATCCAAATACCGACAATATTGTTTGGGAATGGCATGTATGGGATCATCTTATTCAGGATCATGATGCATCAAAGCCCAATTACGGAGTTGTGGCAGACCATCCGGAACGAATCAATCTCAACCATGTGAATAACCCCGCCGGGGTAGCAGACTGGAATCATACCAATTCCGTTGATTACAATGAAGAATTTGATCAAATCATTCTTTCAGTGCATGGATTTGGTGAATTTTGGGTGATTGACCATAGCACCACAACAGCAGAGGCTGGCTCCCATTCCGGAGGAAATTATGGTAAGGGCGGTGATATTCTGTATCGATGGGGCAATCCTTCAACCTATGGCGCTGCCGGCGATCGAGAGTTCTTTGGGCAGCATGATGCCCAGTGGATAGAGTCGGATTTACCGGGTGCCGGCAATATACTTGTTTTCAATAATGGCCAGGGCCGTCCTGAAGGCAACTATTCAACGGTCGAGGAAATTATTCCGGATGTAAATGCCGATGGGTCCTATCCCATACCCATCGGCGGCGCCTTTGGGCCTGAATCCCAGGAATGGGTTTATATGGCACCCGATCCAACAGATTTTTACGCGCAAATGATTTCAGGTGCACAGCGATTATCAAATGGAAACACATTGATTTGCCAAGGTCCTATTGGTTACATTTTTGAGGTGACAGACGATGGAACCATTGTATGGACATATCAAAATATTGACGGCACCTCCGTATTTCGAGCATACAAATACCCCTATGATTATTCGGGGTTTTCGGAATTGGATCAATAAGTTAACTTTTTTTTAAAACAGATGCGGCATGGGGTGGGCAATTTCAGCCTTTGCCGCATTTCTTCTTTTCAGCATCGGATATCAGGAGGCGTTTGCGTGTTCCATGATTCCGATCAGAAATTCACCGGATCAGCAGCTCTATTGTATCCATTCCTACGGCCTTGACAACTGATTCCCCCCTCAAGCTTACCGAAAACCCGAAATAACCATGAAAAAATTACAAGGTAATGATTAGAAAATTTAAAATGTGGATTTAAAATTGAGAAAGAACAAATTGATGAACATACCGGGCATTTAGAGTTATTGATGGAATTCACAACATGCGCTTGCACTGCGGCCTCGGTTAAACACAGGCCCTAATCACACCCGTTAGTTTTATCAACGAATATAACTGGGGGAATTTCAAAGGGGATTCGGACAAGCTGATGCAGCGGTATTTTGATGCCCACGTCTATGTGGCCAACTGGACGACTGCCGTTTTTATGATTCGCTTGCCCATAGAAATGCTATCCCAAAAAACTACCAAAACAATGGAGGTGACCTATATGATGGATTTCAAAGCCACTCAAACCCATTGGATCATCATCCGGGGTCAAATTAAATCTATATGACTAAAAACTATAAAAATCTCCTGCCCAAACCCATATTTATCAAAGGAGCAAATAATAGTAAAATTGCATTATACCGCTATGGGAATATATTGAGTGAATCCCCACCTGTCATATTGACCCATGGTACATTTTCCAACGCACTGATTTGCGTAAAATTAGCAAAATTTTTGAATACGAATGGATTTGACTGCTGGATTTATGAATGGATTGGGCATGGCCTCAGTGAATATGGAGGGTTATATCCTGACGCGGAAGAATTTGCTCTTAATGATGTTCCCATAGTAATTGAAACTGTGTTAACAGCAACTAAGCAAACTTCCTGCATATGGGTTGCGCACAGTGGTGGCGGCTTTTTACCCCTCATTTATATGGCAAGAAATATTCACCGCCAGCATGAAATCAAAACTATTGCTGGAATCGGTTCTCAAACAACCGGAGCTGGTCGAACATGGATTGGCAAGTTAGCTACAAGAGTCGTCCCCAAGGTCATTCAAATGTTTGGGAAAGTTCCAGGGCCGTTGTTTGGTCTAGGACCAGAAGATGAAGTTTCAGGTTTTTTAAATCAATGGTGCCAATGGAATAGTTCTGGCAAATGGATTGGAAAAGATGGTTTTGACTATGATAAAGCTATGAAAAACATTCATATTCCAATAGTTTTAATTGCAGGTAAAAACGATTTAATAGCTCCGCCTGATGGGTGTCAACATATGTTTCAATCATTAGGCAGCACCCAAAAAAAATATGTTTTGTGCTCAAAGGCAACCGGCTATATGGAAGACTATAATCACCCACGGCTCATAGCCAGTCAAAATGCCAAAGCCGAAATTTGGCCGATTGTATTGGAATTTATCAGCTCCCGAACACTTTGCTTTCAGGCAAATTCATTTTAAAATTTTATAACTTGCAAAATATGACTTAACTTGATCACCAGTTTTTTTGGAGGAGGAGTATTTGACATGGCAGTTTCAATTGGATGGTGGAATGTTCAGAATTTATTTAGCACCGATGAAAACAAGATTGCTATTAATTTCGGTTATTCAAAATCAAAAGGCTGGACAAAAAGTATTTATAAAGAAAAAATTTTCAATCTTGCAAATGCGATAAAATCTTTTACTGAAAAAGGCGTGCCAGACCTTCTCGGGTTATGTGAAATTGAAAATAGCAGTGTCTTAACAGACCTGATAGAAGCTATCGGTGATAATAAGTATGATTATATCTGCCATGAAGCCACAGATATGGAAGCAATTGATACAGCATTCATCTATAACAGATCTAAATTTGAACTGGTTGGCAAGCCGAAGGGGTATGATATCTACACAAGGCACCATACCCATGATATTCTGGAAATTACACTTAAATGTAAAAAAACCAAAGAAAATATAGTTGTTTTGGCAAATCACTGGCCTTCTCGAAGATCAGGCAGAATTCTAAGCGAACCGTTTAGAATTGCTGTTGCAGATTATTGTTCTATAATTGTTGCAAATCATCTAAAATTAAGTGAAACCGAATTTAAAGAAATTGAAAAATTTACCGATCTTGAAAAAAAAATTAATAATAATCTTCATACAAATCTTATTATCATGGGAGATTTTAATGATGAACCATTTGATAGATCTGTCAGAGAATATCTTATGGCTGTTCCCAATATTGATATTGTTAAAAAACCTTATAAACCAAAGAACTCCATTTCCTGGAGAAAATACCAGCGTCACCAACCATTCCTTTATAATCCAACATGGAAACTCTTAGACACAAAAAATGCGGGTACTTATTATCACTATTCAAATGTTACAAAATGGGCTTTTCTTGACCAGATAATCATGTCAAAAGGATTACTTGGTCAAAATAAACTCCAATTTAAGGAGGGATCGCTAAGAACAATAAATCACAAAAATGTTGCCACTAAATCGGGAAGAGCAAGACCTTTTACTTTTAATAAAAATAAGTCAAGAGGTACATCCGATCATTTACCAATGGTTTGTAAATATTCGGGTTAGTAAAGTTTTTATCAAATTTTTAAAAATAGTTCGGGACACGAGTAAAATGATTTGATATTAAAAGAAGTATGAATGTTTCTTTTTACCAACAATTACCGCTACAACCCTTGAGAATCAATAC
>JAAELK010000267.1 GCA_024226935.1 Desulfobacteraceae bacterium | reverse complement strand
GAAAACATAGCTGCGTTTTCACGTAATAAAACTTCCCTTTTTTAAAATCGAACTGGAATATTTGACATTATTCAGTTAAACTCATCTCATTTCGTTAGTATTTTACCCGGAACTTCATCATTAAACTTCCGGTTCTCTACGGTCTCGGAAGTTTGGAAAGGGCAATTTATGGACTACCCCCACTTCCCATACCATTTCAGCAAAGAAGAACTCTTCGAGCATTTTACTCTAAACCAAGATGACAGGTATAATCTACCTCAAAGGATTATGAATGCCTTACGGATACCTCCGAGGCTCTAATTCAGATCGCTATGATCCGGATAATGGCTCGTAGACTATCTTTCGAGAGATAAAAAGGGAAATATTTTTCAGATACGCTCTCAGAGAGGATAATCTTTTTGCAACAGAACCAAAAATATCACCACAGCTTTATATCACGTCACACCATTTTGTAACCTTATGTTGCGCCTGATGATCATTAACACGATAAATAAAATGACACATATCAGCAAAAGGAATCCAAATGCCATGCGAAAGCCTATCATAAAAGAAAATATCTGCTTTCCGTAATCAAATAATGTCACAGCAATAGTCAATAGTACGATACCGGATGTAGCAGCGATTGTTGTCAGCGACCCTGCTATTAAACCACTATCTTCATGGTTGGATTGTGATACCCCCAGAGGCATGGAGATGGCATTGCCAAGCCCCCATCCGGTTCCAAATAGAATAAAGGCAATGAGAATCAGCCAAATGGAACTATGGGGTTCAAACATTAAAAATAAAAACAAGCCCATGGAGATGGTAACACACAAAACCTTAACAACATGGGATGCACCAAACATAGAGTAATATTGCCCCCCAAGAATTGGTGCAATAAAAGTCATGATTGTCATGATAAACAGCATGATACCAACATGTTCCATGGAAAGACCGAGTATGTTGTGCAGATACAGCGGCATAAGAAACATCACGGCCCAGCATGGACCTGTTCCTCCAATATATGTTATTACTCCGCTGAAAAAATTACGATTTGCAAGACGCCTTAAAGGGATCAATGGAGAGTCGTTGCGCCTCTCCAACATGATAAAAACCATAAAAATCACCAGTGAAAGTAAAAATGAAACAAAAATAATAGGTGAATGCCAGCCATAAACTGGGCTTTGGCTAATTGAAAAAAGAAATAAGGTTAACGATGTTATAAGAAGACACACTCCTGTCCATTGGATCTTTTGCCCGTCATTCATTTTGGATTCTTCTATATTCGGCAAACAGATCAGCAGAGCCAATAAGCCCAAAGGCACATTAATAAAAAATATCCAGCGCCAATTAAGAAAGGTTACGATAAAACTGCCCAGCACCGGGCCAAATGCCATGCCGATCCCCATCATACTGCCAATAAACGCCAAGGCCCTGACTTTATTTTTCTCCTCTGGAAAAATAACGGTTGCAATGGACATGGAGCAAGGCAAAGCCATTGCCGCACTAAGCCCTTGAAGCAAACGCATGACGATTAACAAAAATATTGAATGGGACAATCCGGCTCCAAGGGAAAAAACAATTAAACCAATTACCCCGGAATAAAAAATTATCCTTCGCCCACGAAGATCGCCTAAACGCCCCATGACTATCATCAATGGGCAGTATAGCAACCCAAAACCTGAAATGAGCCACTGTAGATGACTTATGGGGGCATTAAATGTGTGTTGGATTACAGGCAGAGCAGTATTAACAACAGCAAAATCGATACCAATGAGTGTTGATGCAATACTGATGCCGACCAGAGTCTGCAATGATTTTGTCATAAAAGATATCCCTATTTTTTCATTGGAAAAAGAGTATAAATATCTACATACATCTCACATTCCGCACCTGCATTACGCATAATATTCAAAAGAATGCCGAGTTGTTTGAATATTATTCTGATTATAAGAGAAACTATGAATATTCTATATTATTGCTACAATAAGATAGCCAGTCAAAATCAAAGAAGCACTGCATATTGATTGATATTCACCTTAAAATCAATATATGGGGTGCGGAATGTGAGATACATGTAATGAACCAATATTAATTAGTATATTTAACAAAAACTACTCCACTAATCAACCCCAATCCGCAGGGCCAACGCAAGTAACATTTACAAAGTTCCTATGCAGTTGCTAACTGGGTGAGTAGGCCGAGGGAACTTCCCCCTCAGCCTCTCGCAGGTAGGGTCGAGGACTGGCGCGCGCACTTAAAGGCCCAATTGGTGTGGTGGTGGGGTCTTTTCCATTACATGGGCAAAATGAAAACATAGCTGCGTTTTCACGTAATAAAACTTCCCTTTTTTAAAATCGAACTGGAATAAAAATTCATTGAATCGGAAAATCTTTTATTGCATCCCAGAAGAGGGTGGGAGTTGCGGTCTAACTGACCGCCGGGCCTTTCCAGACTCCGCTATTCG
>JAAELK010000266.1 GCA_024226935.1 Desulfobacteraceae bacterium | reverse complement strand
TTTTAAGCTCTTAGAAGGCCCTTTTTAATAGCAAAATAATCTGTTTAAGAAATGGTGCTTTTCCTTAAAGCCACAATTTTACCCTCAGAATGGCACCTCTAAGGGCCGAAAATGGTCATGATATTCAAATTTTCCTATTAGAATCAGCTTGTTAAAAATTTTTGCCTGGTCCGACCCCAACATAAGACCCCAACATACACGATCTCCTCCGCTGAGGGGCCAGGATGTTTGAATAGCCAGGCCGCACCTGACGGAGCTTGAAGTGTGTGGTTAACCGTTTCCTATAAACAGGCCATCCCTAACGGGATTTGAAGTGAGGCTTATGTTGTCTTAACTTGAAGCTGTGTGCAGATAATTCCTCTGAGTTAACTTGTCATCAGGAACGGATTTGTCAATCCATTCCTGAGCGTTGAGGGGTTGGTCGATAGTTTATCTGAGTTAACCCGAAGCGTCTGATCTCGAAGTTGTATGGCCACACAGCCGCCTAAAGGCGGAACTCCGAACGTTTGGAATTCGAAGGTGGGTAGTTTGAAGTTGTATGCAGATATATAAAAAACTCTGTGGTTCTCTGTGCCTTCTCTGTGATCTCTGTATGTCAAATGGGGTCGGACCTTTTTAAGTGCTTGATTATACGTCTAAAATTTTAAAACACGTGCCATTTTAAGCTCTTAGAAGGCCCTTTTTAATAGCAAAATAGTCTGTTTAAGAAATGGTGCTTTTCCTTAAAGCCGCAATTTTACCC
>JAAELK010000265.1 GCA_024226935.1 Desulfobacteraceae bacterium | reverse complement strand
TTGTCAAATCTACTCATGGTTTTTTCCTTTAATCTGTTATGGGGATAACCGATTAAATTAATACCATGGGTAGATCCTTCAGGCATAGCCTTCTGACGATGACCACGCCCACAGGACGTGGTTTTTAATTTTTAATAAACATTATCATGGCAGTGTTTGAGTGATAACCAAGGTCTATGACATGCCAGGCGACAACAAAAATGAAAATAACAGCCAAAATGCAGTGGATACTCCGCCAGGTCGTGTATTTCATGGGTAGCTTTTTACGAATTAATGAGGTTATTCCTATTATCAGCAGCAGACTCCATGCAAAAAGACCAAGAACAATACCCAAATTCCAAGTAGTCAAAATAGTAACGAAAGCATCTACTGGAGAAACACCGGACTCAAAAAACTTTGGAATTACCAAGAAAACAGGATGGAGCAACAATACCGCCGTACAAGTATAACCGATAATTTTATGAAACTTGATCACCTGGACCATCTTCATATCTTTTACTCCAGATCTGTTAAGCCGTGACCAGAAAAACATTCCAAACATCTGACAAAATGTCAGAATCGTCAGAATGGAAAGAGATTCTTTAAATGTAGATCGAACCGGCAGAACCTGCCGTACCCAAATAAGCAGAGGAATACCGATAAAAATTAACAATAGCTGTCGGAAAAATTTAGTCTTTATATAGGCAATCATTTTTTACCCCCATGAAACCACAACAGGAACAGATTTATCCGGTAAAATACTGATGGCATCAACCGGACAATACATCAGGCACAAATGACAAATCTGACAAT
The DNA here is from genome assembly GCA_024226935.1 of Desulfobacteraceae bacterium. Classification (GTDB taxonomy): domain Bacteria; phylum Desulfobacterota; class Desulfobacteria; order Desulfobacterales; family Desulfobacteraceae; genus NBML01. The sequence continues at coordinate 2,801 of JAAELK010000265.1, read as the reverse complement.
CCGCCGGATATTTAATAAAAGCCTTTTTCGTCTTTTCATCCTGGCAAAGAACATCTGTAGGACAACTTTTAACACATATACCACAGCCAATGCAGCCCTTGATATTATTGATAACCATAATCTCCTCTCTTCAATTATTCTTTAACCCTGATAAAAGAATAACACCCGACTATGTGCAGCAAGTGATTAAAATATGTGATTAAATAGAGTATTTTCGCAAACAATTAACAACAAAACACTGTAAAAACGATATGATAATTTAAATTCATGAAATCATAATTTAAGAGATAAGATTATCTGACGATCTCACCAGCCGATACCAGATAAAATAAACATCAAAAAAGCCCGTTCAGATGAACGAGCTTTTTTGATAAACAAATTTTTTTTTCAAATAACGTCTGAACTAAAACTGCTTTTTATACAACTTTCACCCCATGTCAAAACTTATAAGGACTAAATCAATTCGCATCTCTCACAACACGAACAAAATTTTTTATACTGATGTAATCTCCCTGGGGACCAAAACCACACACATAAGTATCAGATTCCGGATCACCTGCTTTCGGGTCACTTCGCTGGGAACCGGCACCGTGAACATCCATCCAGGAACCATTCATATAACCCAGCGCTTCGCCAAATGCCAGGTAAACCGCCTTGTTTCCATAATCACCAGGACCAAATTCCAAGTGGGTACTGCTCGCCCAGAAATAAGGATAATTAGTAAGAACAGTTCCGTCACAGGCACTTGTCCAGGTCACTTGGGTTGTATTAAAATAAGTATCATCAATGGCAGGAGAATTAGTCGTATCCGGAGATTTAGTATAATCGACAATACTCTGGAGCTCTTTTGCATTGGGAAGGCGCCAATCTGAATATCCGGACAGAGTCAGATTTTCAGCATATTCCAATGCACTTTCCCAATCGTAAGCTACCCCACTGTCATTTTTCGCCCACATGAGACCTGTGGCATGATCGATCACTATTCCATCATTGTTATCTGTAAAATTATTGGCTCCATAATTGGTATTACCCCGTACATATCGGCTAAACATCACATTATCACTGCCGGTCCTTGGATCATATTTAGGATACCCTTTGATTCGGCCGTCACAAAAGTTTACACCAAATACGGTTTGGTCACCATTCATTGTGGTACTGACATATTCGGTGGCTGACCAGGTCTGACCATCAATAGTTCGATCACCATTACCGGTATCACCATATTCATGAACAAAATAATCATCATCAATATAAAGAATCCACGACCCGTCGGTTTCATCATTGGACATCTGATTTCCGGTCTGGCCACTAAAATTAATCAGGGAGTACAACTCTTTTACGGTTGGAAAACGCCAGTCATTGTATCCGCTAAGTTCACAGGTAGTGGCTCCGGTCTTCGCTGCGGCAAAGCTCATTTTATCACCAGGATTCTGCTGCCACATCAAGCCGGTATTGTTATCGGTAACCGTCCCATCGCCATTATCGGTATAATTTGAAACAAGGCTTATATATTGTGCGTCCTGGCCATAAAAAGATTCTCCTGATAAAGGACAGGAAATTTGAGCACCATCTCCATCAAAACATGCGCTCTGCTGTGTATCCACAACTAGATAATCGATCGGGGCTGCTGATTGAGCATCAACAATAATATAACTGGTTTTGGTTTGAGTATCCGTCAAACCTTTCAAATTGACAATGGTCAGTGAAACACTATAAGTTCCGGCTATATCATATTTAATACTGGGATTCTTATCTTCTGAACTTGATGGGGTTCCCCCGGAGAATGTCCAAAAATAAGATCTGATTTTTCCCTTACAATCTGACGTAAAATTAATGGTATCCCCTTTTATAACCGATATGGAATCAGCATAAAAATTTGCGACGGCGGTCCGCTTCGATGACCACTTTGCAAGGCGCTGGGCAAACGCTGAAGAACAGAAGAAGGTAAAACCTAATAACAAAATCCATAAACATACCAATGATTTTTTCATCACATCCACTCCTTTATAATTAAATTTATAGGGTAAAACCAATTCTAAAAATCCAAAACCCACCATTATCCATGGATAGGAAAATGATTCAATTGCACCAGATCCAGATAATCAATAATATTACTCGGTTTTATCTACACGGTATCACCACCATAAAAAATATTCTGGTTCAAATCACCGTCACCGAGACAATCATTTGTATAGAGAACAATAATGTTTTTGCCGGCACTTAAAATCTTTGACTTGGTTAAAGTCTCGACGGGAATTTACGTACAATTATTATTTCCTAAGTTTGCCATAGTTATCTACATTGGTAGTGCGATAAACATAATTCCCGATGAAATCTAAAATTTTTTTCTCGACCTTGTCAAGATTTTTTTAGCGGAATCGCCAAGTTCCAATTTTAATATTAGAACCTGATCCCGATGGCCATCATCCAGCCATTGTTTTAGATCATACCATTTTTCACAATTTCATCCCTCTACTTTTGAATTTCAAACAGAGTCAATAATTCCCAAAATCTAAAAACCAGGTTTTACCATATCATATTTATCAGAATATAAGCCTTTGTTCATATCCATTTTCTAAAGCCCATCGTTTTTTAATTGCATATTTTTTGTATTATTTAAACTTAATGATATAATGGGATCAAAATATGTACACCAAGCAATTAAAATATACTTTTTAATAATGAATAGAATTTACAACCAAAAAATGACCCCCTTTTATAACCCAATTTTGACCCACCTTGATTAAAAAAATAGCTTTAAAACTTTTTTCACCACCTAAAATCTGGTAGGGCCCCAGGGG
>JAAELK010000264.1 GCA_024226935.1 Desulfobacteraceae bacterium | reverse complement strand
TATTTGGATTTCAGGAATATTTAACAGGGACCGGCGGGGAGAAAGGTAAGGCTTTTCGCTCATTCTCACAGGACCTCGTGTCCTGTTTCCGAGGTGACTGGCGCTTTGTCCCGTCCATGGGACCCGCTGCCATTCAAATCCGCTGCAAACCTTACCTTCTTTCCCTGCCTCTGGCCTGGTAAATATAATAATGCAGATTTATCCCAAGATTTCACAGTTGCCCAGTGTAACGTGGCAAATAATCTCAGGTTTTCTGGTAGGCAATATCAGATTTTTAAAATTTTCATATTGTAAGAAATCTTAAAGATACTTATACAAATCAAAACCATTTTTTATTCATAATTTTGAGAATATTAATGCAAGAAATCTTGAGTTTTGCAAATTCTACTTTTGTATATTATGAACTTGATTTAAAAAGAATGCACTTTTAAGGGTTTACCTAATAGACAAACGTGTTGATAAGTGATACCTTAAATTATACTCAAACAAAAATTTCCAATTGAGAATAAAGGATCTATCAATGCATTTTTGGTCATTAGTGATACTTTTATTGAGCATCATCACCGGCCTGGGAACGATTATTTTATTCTGGTATGAAAAACATAAACCCAAAGAAGAGCAAAACCCCAAACTTATTCTATTCATAGGCATAACAGTCTTGATGGTCTCCTTATTGCTGCATCCAGTTATTAGTTGTTATGAAAAATCTACACTGCCAAAGTCTCACACTGCAGAGGAAATTGCGGACAAAGTCGTCGCAAAACTAAAGGGTTATGAAAAGGAACTTCAAGGTC
>JAAELK010000263.1 GCA_024226935.1 Desulfobacteraceae bacterium | reverse complement strand
GTCTTTTTGGTACATACGCAATACTTTGACGTGGTCTTCTTTTGGAGTGGTGACATCATGAAGCTGTTGCATTTCTTGCATAATTTTTCTTCACATATCTCACATGTAATTGTGCCTTCTGGGCCATTCAGGCATTCACATTTGCATCCAATTATTTCTTCAGGTTCTTCCAGCAGTATTCGCATTATCCCTTGTGCACATGTTTTGCATTGGTACCAATTATCATCCCCTTTTTGTTGTTGCTTATAATTCATGCATCGTGAACATAGCTTCTTTCCACAGGTCGCACAATTCCTTACTCTCCTAAATTTGTGTGTTTGACTACATGCACACTGTGGTACTGATTCCCACATTTCTACTTCTGTGCTCATTCTTGATGCCTTCCGTTTTCTTTCCCGTTGTATTTTACGTTTCTTTCATTTTCTCTTCGCTATTTCTTCCTGTATCTCCGAGATTTGTACATAATCGCCTGTTTTCTTCTTGCGTTTTCGTACGACTTCGCGTTCCGCGTCCTGCCATTCGTCGTTTCTCGTGGCTTCGTCGATTCCGTGTTCGCGTACTTCCTCTGACGTTCTGATCTCTTCGATTGGTATCTCTATCCATGTTATGTTGTCTTGTGTACTTCTGACCTTCCATCCTTCTGTGTATGTGATACCACTTGCTCTGACCCATTTCTCCTTTCGTGGCCACCAATACAACGCTCCCCGTGAAATATCCCTGTGACTTTCGACCGGTAGTAGATTGTTCCATTCTTGTAGTATTTCATTTCTTCCAACTTCTTCTTCGGCGTCCCATTCGCGCTGTGGATTTCCCTTGCACCATGTCCATCCTGGGTCTCTTGATTGTCCCATGCCCTCATCTTCTTCTGGTTCGCTGATACTTCCTTCTCTGTCGATTTCTATATCTTCCTGTGTTGTTTCTGTCCTCGGTGCTACTTCTTCTTCATACTCTGAGTGTAAGTATTCTATCCATTCCTGTAGAGTGTTAAAAATGTTCCTCCATCGTTTCCAGTGGTCATCTGGAAGCTGCGGTCCTTGTTTCGCTCCTCCGGATTTCCAGAATTCCTGTATTACCTTTCTTTTTATTATGTTCAGCCATTTCTTCTGTCCCAGTCCTTTGAATAGTATTTCTACATCTCCTGTTTCTAGGGCTAGCCCCGCAATTTCATATTCCCTTCCGCACGTTTCTGTTCCTAGCCATGTTCTATACTGGTCAAATACAGCTGGCACTTGCTGTCTCACTTCTTCTATTGTTTTGAGCATTTCTCTTTTCTCGTTG
>JAAELK010000262.1 GCA_024226935.1 Desulfobacteraceae bacterium | reverse complement strand
GTATTTTCTGGCGGGTCAATTCCGAAGATTCTCGGACTACATATCGACCTCAGGAAGTTCTAACTTTTGGCCGGAATGGCGGATCCGGTGATTTCGCGCGAGGCACTATGTCTCGGCATGATTTCGCGACCCGCGATTCGCGATCTCATCGCGAAACGGTTCAGAAGGATCCTACGGAGATCCTGGTGAAGAAATTACGGGATTTCCGAAATTTTTGAAGATTTTGTGAACATTCGAAGGTCCGAAGTCGGCACCTCGGAATGGGGTCACGTAAATCCCCTAAGCTCCTGGGGTCTCCCAGGGACATAGGAAATGGCCAAAATGTCGAAAATTTTCGAAAAAATGATTTTTGCCCAAAATCATTTTCCCGAACCCCGGGAGTGTGTAGAACACCTTCCCGGTCGGTTTCCGACCGTTGGGGACCGTAACGGCTAGTTTTGAGCCTGTAACGGTCGTTTGGACGAAATCCTACGGATTTCTGTTTACCGCTCACCCGTTGCCGAAGCAAGCACGCGCTTCGCGCGCACACACTTCTCGTCCGGTCAGGGGTGTATCCTGACTCCGGATACACGCCCCGGACTCGAAGACTCCATCCGACTGTTCGAGATGGGCTGTCTTCTCACGTCCTATGAAGTACTGTCCGGACACCGGGAAGGACTCTTCATAGGACGGTGGGTTCCCAACCACTCTCTCACTGATAGCTCTGAATCAGTGATCGCACAGCATCGTCCCGGACGATGCTGAAACAAATGTTGTTGGCCTCAAGGGGCCATCCGCCCTCACGTGGGCACATCACGCGACTTAG
>JAAELK010000261.1 GCA_024226935.1 Desulfobacteraceae bacterium | reverse complement strand
CTTTTTCTGGGAATTTTTGGTCGTATACACCACTTGTTTTGCCTGCACTTTCCCAACAACAACCGAGGCTTCCCATAGGAACCCCCCAACAAGTGCCTGCACCCAAATTTGGTTACCTTTTTGTGTCGCACCTCCTGCAACCATGTAATCTATTTTTCCCGTTGACGAGCAACCTACCAGTAACAAAGCACATGCAATTGAGATGAGTGGTTTTATAAACTTGTCCATAGTCAGTTTTTATTTATTCTCACGCCATTGCGCTTGCCCTGAGCCTAGTTCATGTAATACTCGCCCTGTGAACCCTGCTGAAGGTGTATTTGATATCCACACTTTTATTTCACCTGTCTCACCCATACCAATAATTAGGTAGGGAAAAATCTCGTCCTCAACTTCACCTGTGTAATAACTAAAATTAGGTAAGTTTTTAGCTAATTTATACCCTGCCTCATTTATGGCCACTTCACCGTAATAAATTCTATTTTCTGATTTATCGAGCCATTCAACCGCCACTTTTTCGGGGAATTTTTGCTCATAAACACCAACCATTGCGCCTGCCGTAGCTCGGCAACACGACAT
>JAAELK010000260.1 GCA_024226935.1 Desulfobacteraceae bacterium | reverse complement strand
TTACCCTGGTTACAGGGTCGTATTCAAAAAGCCCGTTTCCGTCAAATACAAGTTTATTATTGGGTCGCCAGGCCATGTTTGGAAACCAGGGGGCCTTGCCCACAACAAATCTTTTCCTTGTTTTAAGGTCAAAAACCACCTTATCTCCAGATCCAAGGGGAAAGGCAATATAGCGGTTGTTGGGGGATCTTACAGGAGTATCGTTCAAAGTTCCGTAACCATTGCCAAAGATTTCCTTTTCATCCATCACCTGCCTTAAATCGGTACCGTCTATTTTAACGCTCCAGATGGTTCTTTTTTCCGCTTCATCTGGGTACCAGCCAGTAAACTGGATTCTTGGCATGTCAAAGGACGCAGGGTCTTCATAGTTTTCTTTTTTTATGTTGTTCTTAAGGTTTTCATAAACGTAAGAGATATAAGTATCGTTCCCGTCCTTTTTTCTCACTGCCACAGCCGTTGTTTTTTCAACGGCCTGAACAGCTTTGGCAGGAGATTTAGTCCTGGAGGTGTCCTTTTTGTCGTTGCATGAAACCAGAAAGAATATCAGGATCAGTACAAGAAGGGGGTTTAAGTATTTTTTAAATATTTTGTGGTTCATTATTATTTTTCCTTGGAAGTTTGAATTTTAGAAATATATTCTGGTTTTAAAAAGCCTGACAATTACAGGTAAAAGGAGGCAGGGTTTGTAGTGGATTTGAATGGAAGCGTGTCCCATGGACGGGATAAAGCTCCATTCACCTCGGAGCCGGACAGGAGGTTCGGCGAGAATGAACGAAAAGCCCTGGCTCCTTTGCCGGTGATATTTTTTTCAAGAGACCCTGTGAATATATACTTGTTACAGATTCTCAGGGTAACATCGTTCATTTTTAACATCTATTTTTTTCCTCTGCAATTGATTAAAGACAGCTTGTAAAAACCAAAAGGGATATAACAAAGCTTATCCTCTTTATTGTTTTTTAAATCGTTGATGCTAAGATACCATTTGCTATTGGAAAAATAATTTTTTGAATCTGGAGTAAATGGAAAATCCCAAAAACCTTTAGGTTTGAAATCTTCTATTTTTTGACCCCTTGTAAAATTAAAACCATATTTTCCTTCAATAGAATGAGAAATCATTTTTTTGCCGTCCGGAGAGATGAAAAATAAATTTTTGCCAGCAGAAAGAAAATATTCTTTTTTCAACGACCAGTCAGGGTTCAGGCTGGCAACCATCCCCCCATCTCCCTTTGCTCTTGTATCTACACCTGTTATATAGATATTGCCTGTCCTCTGGTTTATCCTGAATGCGTGGTAGAGTATGTTTTTGCCAAGTTTATCTTCATTGACTGTTTTTTTTACCCTGGTTACAGGGTCGTATTCAAAAAGCCCGTTTCCGTCAAATACAAGTTTATTATTGGGTCGCCAGGCCATGTTTGGAAACCAGGGGGCCTTGCCCACA
>JAAELK010000259.1 GCA_024226935.1 Desulfobacteraceae bacterium | reverse complement strand
AGGATTCGGTCATTTTCGCTTCTCAAGCAGTCAGGACGACTGCTTGAGATTTAGCGCAATCCCCCTGCCTTTCCGCGGCTGGGTTGAGACGAAGTAACTGAAAATCGAATAATACATAAAAAGTTACATGCGATTGCCCTGACCCCCAAAAGCATAACCACTTGATATCTATTTTAATATCAAGTGGTTATGTCTCAAAAATTCCTATGATTAAAACTTTTCCTGGCTTAAAAAGTTACAATTTCACGGCCTTCTTTAATAAGGCCCCCAATTGCCATCGTTCAACTCAGCTGAATAATTAATCCATACATCAGTGATCCCCATACTTATTTTAAGATCCTGTAATTTAGCATTCTCATACCCGTTGACAGGAACGGCAAATACCAGTCCCTGACCCGCAAATTCGATATCACAGGCCAAAGATGCTTGCCCCCATGTATAGGTACCGCTTGTTATAAACCATTCTCCAGTATCAGAATTTTGACATGCAACATTTTTATATGATGAACAAGAAAGTGCTCTAAATCTGCCATCACTTCTCTGGGCAGCACAATCTTCCCCATTGCCTGGATTCCCAGGCTCATTTTCACCCCAACTCCAAATTTGTGCTTCTAAACGGGAATCAAAGGGAACAATCTGGTCGAGACCGATCGCCCCAATGCCGCATTTTGCCATTGGGGCTGCGTCAATAGCCGTAATAGGCGGTCCAGGATTACCAAATATTGCCGATAAATTTGTTGAATCTTCATAAATTCTTACAAGATGACTTTGAATATAATCAATATCTTTATTCCCGGCCGTGCAAACAGGATAGCCAGTGAAATTTTCAAGATTTTCCGTTGCTGAAAAATGTCCATTAAATACATAATTTGACCAATTAGTGGTCGCACAATTTCCACCGATCAAAAGAATCTGCTTGCCAGCGGCAAGAATATCCGTCTTTGATATATCCATGGGAAGAGACTGACAACCGGAAGGTTTGTATACTAAATCACCAATGATGTCATTCATCTCGGATATGGCTTTATCATATTTACCTTCCATATGATCTTCCAGATAAAGAATCACAACCTCCGAAGAATTATTATCAAGCCAATTTTTGATTTCTGCAAGACCCTGAATAAAAAACCTGTCATTCGGGTGAGTTCCCACATCCCCGTTCCCATGGCTCAACTTCAATTCTTCAGTAAATCTCCATTCCCACGGCCAGAACCCGCTTGAAGAAAAAGTATAATGAACATCAAGTTCAAGCGCCCGAACACCAATCTCCAGCTGATCATATAAGCTTATTTTCTGATTTGGATCAATATAACTCCCATTTTGTGAATAAACACCGGCGTTATATGAATTATGAGTAGTAATAAAGGATGCTTTACCCAAAGGAGCATACCGGTCAATCTGGCTCTGAAGCTGTAATGCCTTATATTCCCAACTTGCTTTGTAATCACTCACATCTGAAGCAAAGACAGGTGCTGATATTAATAATAACCCAGAAACAATCATTCCAATAAATTTAAACGCAACTTCTCAATAAATGTGGGGAAATCTTAAATAAAATCTAGACATTGGCCTTTTTTTATACTATACTCAGTGCATGAAAACCATAGGCCAAATCCTCAAAATGTCTAAAGAAGAAGTATCTCCAATTGTTTCAGAGT
>JAAELK010000258.1 GCA_024226935.1 Desulfobacteraceae bacterium | reverse complement strand
CAATAACAAAATTAAAACTATGAAAAGGCAGGCCTATGGATATCGTGATTTTGAATTTTTCAAATTGAAGCTTTTTGATCTTCATAGAAAAAAGTACGCGTTAATCGGATGAACCATTTTTTTTCATAAACTGGGCAATAAGGTCGTTGTATTTTGCGCCCTCTGGATTGGCTGGTCCGACAAAATACATTCCTTTGCCATCGTTGCCCACGGAATCTAAAAAGACTTTTTGCAGCAATCCATCGGCACCCATCAATGTAATATTGTCAAAAGCCGGCATTTTTCGGGCTTGTTTGACAATATAATCGCCCTCCGGTTGAAAGAGGGGGAAAAATATTAGTTTCGCCCCTGAGTCGGCCACTGCATTGAGCACAGGCTGCATATCTGTATCCCCTTTATTGACCGCCGTAGTGATAACTATTTGGCCACCTAATCTTTCAAACTCATCGTGGAATACCTGGGTCAGCCCCCTGGTATATACATCTCCGTCATGGATGGTAGCGGCCTTTTTTTGCCTTAATATCTGGTAGGCAAAAGCGGCTGCGGCCCGGCCCTGGACCTCATCGTTGTGGGATGTTCTAAAATACCCATCATAGTGATCCTTGCCCCTGTGACCGTTCACAGACGTGAGCGAGGGAGCTGTGTTGGAACCGGAAATCATGGCATAACCGGCTTCCGACAAGATTTTTATGGCTGGGGCAGCCGCTCCGGAGCAAGTGGTGCCGAAAACAGCGACGATTTTGGGATTGGAAATAATCTGTTGTGCTCCTATTCGACCTCCCTCTTTGGAACACATTTCATCAAATATTTGCAGTTTGACTGGATGTCCTAACAGCTTGCCGCCATGATTTGCTATAGCCAGCTCTATCATGCGAATCTGCTCCAATCCAATGGATTTGACTTTGCCGCTGATCACTTCCAGGGCGGCGATATTGATCGATTCCTGGGGTGCAATATCAACACAACCAAGGGGATCATCACATTGAAAGGCAGGCTGCACTTTGCCCTCACAACCAATAAAAATCACAACTATCAGTATTAAAATTCCAGTTATTGTAATCTTTTTAATCGGCATCCTTTCTCTCCTTGGGTTTGCTTATTCTGTTTTCCTGGGCAAATGTATAGACAATATTGGATGCAAGACTCTCAAGTCCGGCTGCCGGGTCGTCCAGGCGAACGATTTTAAAATGCGAAGCTCCGCAATCACCGTATTTGTCACAGGTGATATCCCCGGTAAGGCCTTTGGTATTTGTTGCATAGAGGGCATCACGCAATGCTTGACGTTTGATATATAGTGTCTGGTCATTTTTCAAAATGGCGGTTTTTTCAATGGCATTGAGCAACAGGTTGGCGGCATCAAAAGCGTGGGCATGTTGACCTGCTATAGGAGCCTCTTTGAATTGGTTTTTGTAGCGTTGGACAAAATTGTTATAGGCCCACCCCTGGGGCATGGCCGGTAAAGCAAAATACATTCCATTGCCTTCTTTTCCCACGGTGTTTAAAAATGCGTCATTAAAAAGGCCATCGGCCGTTACTCTGAAAATTTTTTCAAAGCCTTTGATCTGGGCCGTTTGTTGGGTGATATAATCGCCCGCCGGCCTGAATATCGGGTAAAAGATGAGTTGTGGATCGGATTGAAGCACCGCAGTAAGAACCGGTTTCATATCTTTATCTTCTTTGTTGATGGTGCTTTTTAAAGTTATTTCGCCCCCAAGTTCTATAAAAGATGAACTGAAGGCTTCAGTAAGCCCTTTGGTGTAAGGATCGCCATCGTTAATGGTTGCTGCTCTTTTTATTCCTAATTTTTGCCGGGCGAAATCGGCGACAGCCAGGCCCAGGGCCGTGTCATTGTGGGCAGTACGGAAATAACCGGTGTGATGACTGCTACCTGGTTTTCCCAAAATTGAAGTCAGATTTGGAGAAGTGTTGGTTGCTGAAATCATTACCAGTCCGGCCTCGGATATGATTTTTGATGCCTTAATAGCAGCTCCTGAACAATAGGGGCCTATAATACCTATAAATTGGGGATCAGCAATGATTTTAAATGCTGCTGTCATGCCGCCTTCACTGGAGCAGAGAGAATCTTCTTTTTGCAGCGTAATAGGGTGGCCTAAAAGTTTTTCGCCACGGTCAGCTAATGCGAGTTGAATACCGCGCAATTGGTCAATACCATTTGATTGGAGGGCGCCGCTGAATGATTGAAGCACACCAATTTTTATGGGTCTGCCTGGTTTGATCTCCACACAGCCCAGGGGGTCGTCACATTTGAATGGTTTCTCTTGTGATGAGCATGCAGCGATAAGTAGCGAAATCACAATATGGATAAAAATGAATACCTTGGATTTTCTCATAAACACTCCTTATTCAGAGCTCATCTGGCAATAGCATTTTTTGAATTATGATAATATGCCTGTCATTTTATAGGATAGTGTTCTTTCTTGTCAAGTTAATCCGGTTTCTCTTTTTCGGCAAATCAGCAGGGCAATCGCATGTAACTTTTTATGTATTATTCGATTTTCAGTTACTTCGTCTCAACCCAGCCGCGGAAAGGCAGGGGGATTGCGCTAAATCTCAAGCAGTCGTCCTGACTGCTTGAGAAGCGAAAATGACCGAATCCT
>JAAELK010000257.1 GCA_024226935.1 Desulfobacteraceae bacterium | reverse complement strand
TTTATTTTATCCGTCGGGGCTGGCCAACCGATGGATGAGATGCGACCTTTTAAGATTGTATTATACCATCGACTTGACCAGCCTTTCCATCTTTTAATGTGGACTTGTCATTACAAATAAAAAAACTGGATCATCGAGTTATACTGTATCCGGCAATCAAGTCGATTCGGCAAATCCTTATCGCTTTTGTTCCCGTTCGTCCTTTTTCCCGAATCCAATATCCGTAACAGAGTATGGTGAGTGTACCTCCGACCCCGCCGATAAGTGCTATTGTCCAAGTGATGCCGGCCCCGTACATGTCCGGAATGAAAGGTACACACAGGCCTGAAATGACTTTCGTTGTGCCCGGCCACAGCATCCCAGCTGTGGCAACCACAGTAATAACCATGACTCCTACGCAGACGCCCATCACTTTTTCAAACAGTTGAAATCCTCCGGCCACCACCAGCCCCAAACCTGCCAGGCTGGATAAAATTCCGAAAAACACCTTGGCGTTGGTCGCATCATGAAATACTGGAATCATGGCGTGAAGAGTTACACCGCAGGCACTCATAAGGGCCAATCCGACAAAAAAAGACCAGAGCAGCAGGTAGGGTAGCAATAACCAGCCTGCAATACGCCCGAAGCGACGTGCAACACCTTCAAGAAATGTTTGACCTGTAACGAGTTGCCAACGCGCCAATCCTTCGGTCAAAGTAAATTTCAATAATCCGCCCACAACAACCGCCCATAAAATCGCCAGGCCCAGCTGGCTGCCTGTAAAGCTGGCAGTGGCGAGATCACCAGCACCGACTCCGGTGGCGGCCATTAAGAATCCGGGCATAATCGTTGCCAAAAAACCGGGCCGATCTGTTCCGTTTGCTCGTTTTGTTTTGCTCATTTAACAACCCCCTCAGGCTCTCACATCTCTATGCTGGATGCCACCGGACCGGAACATAGGTTTTTGTCTGATCTGTCCCGGGATGATGTCGAGATACCAGTTTTGACATCGCCTGCAATTATAGATACTTTCTTATCTCATTGTTTTGACAGACAGAATCCATGGTTCATGGCGGCTGCCATAGGCCAATTCTACTTCAAAACGAGGGTCTTTAAAATCATTTTCCTTTGATTCTTCCTGGGCTAGGATGGAATCAAATACCTGTCGATATTTGAGTGGTACATGGATACTTGTCACACTAAGTCTTGATATATAGCCGGACACTTTTTTCTTATCGTTATCATAACTTGCTTTTATTAATCCCTTTGTAATTATAAAACGGCTTTTGTCTCTATATTTGTTTTTTAATTCACCTGGGTTAAGACCTGCATCAATTGCAAAGAGGCGGGTCTCTTCGATACGTTTACGTTGTAATTGTTTTTTTGCGCTTTCAAAATCATCACTTAAACTTTTGTCGCCAGGATTTAACTTGAATGAATTTTCCTTTCTTTCCAATGCAGCAGCTGCCCTTTTTAACATTTTTTCGTATGCCTCACCGTCATTTTCAAGTACAATAAAAACTTCCTTTGGAATTGATTGCTTGTAAAAAGTTGTATTGCCAACTGAGTTTAAATGAGTGTTTATATTGAATCCCAATTTTTTTAATTTTTCAACATTGAGCCAGGCAGGAGTTCTCCAATATTGGTAGTTATAATCATCTGGCCTATCCAATGTTTGCCAGGTAAGCTTTAGAGATAGGCCGCTGTCTTCTTCATGAACTTGATATGGTAGCTCTAATTCTCGTTGGGTGAGGGTTATTTGAGACTCAGGCTCTCCAGATCTATTGGAAGCCACTCCGGAGAGCACTGCAATATTTGTGGCCACAAGTATGATAAAACCCAGCAAAAAAAGTCCGTGGGAAGATAAAAAATTTTTCATACTGATACCTCCTGCTCTTTTTTTATTGCCGAATTTCTGAGCCGTTTAAATACAAGCAACATCAATATTGCTGCAAGACCTATGACTAAAAAGAAAAGATATTTTGGCATCCAATCCCACCACCAATCATAAAATTTTGTATAAAGAAAAATCGTAAAGAAAACATTGCCGGTATTGATTACTTCAGGCCAGCTTTTTTTTATACCGACCCAGATGGCGCTGGCGCTGAAAACAAAACCTGCGATCTGGTAAATAATTTCAATGGAGTCTTTAGAAAGATCCAAGTAGCTGATTATGCCCCAATTGGAGAGAATTAAGACTGGAATAAAAAATAACAGCATGGCAAAGACCCGGTAAATAACTGCAAAACCGGAGAATTTGTTATGGGGTAAAAACGGCACCGCAAATAATATGAATGCTGCCGGGAAAAAATTTTCAGGCCGTTCTCCAAAGTAGATCCAATAGCATCCGCTCCATGTTCCTGTTTTGGCAGATAAAAAAGCTGAAATACATATTATGCCTGCGGCGAGAAGAAGGCGTGCGTCTGAAGCGTAAGCAAGCAGGAAAGCAAAAACTGCCCATACAAGAAAAGCGTTTGCCGATGGTGTGATGTTAAAAATTTGGCCAAACATGGAAAGGTTCAGGACAAAACAAGCAAAACTGACCAAGCCAAGAAGTTTTGAGAAATAACCGGTTTTTTCTTTGTGAAATGCATACATGGTGGCAGCTAGGCCAACAAGGGGTGCTGTAATTAATATAAAGACCTGTGTGGTTGTCGAAAATTTCCCCCAAAATTGATAGAAAAGAAAGAATACGCTGGCGGCTAAACCAAGCGCCCCAAGAAATGATGCGATCTTCATCCCCAGGCTAAGCTGCTTTTCACGTTTATTGGAGTCGATATCAAATTTTGTTGAGAGGGTTTGGATGAGATTTTCATGATAGGTGGCAAGAGCAGAACGTTGGATATCATTGAGAGAGAAGATATCTTCCTTTTCAATGATTTCTAATTCAGCCTGAAAACACCCAATTTGATCAGCTCTTTGTTGAGCATCAGATTTCGATTTTAGCTGCATTATCTCTCCTTTTTGTATTCGATTTTGACAAGGAACTGGAAAGACGCGGCCACCAGTTTGTCCGGGATGCAGATGACTCCATCTTTATGGGTTATTGAGAATTATTATTTTTTTCGAATGATATACTATGCAGTTTTCATCCGCAACTATAAAGGTAAAATTAGATTCATATGCGTATCCAATATCTGGATTGTCAGGTGCAATTTGCTGTAAATCAAAATGCAGAGAACGTGTATTGTATTTTTGTAAGAATTTTAATTATTCGTTATGTTTTTGACGCTGCCTGTAATTGGGTTGTCACTGATAGTACATAACACAAGACTTTTTTCCTTGCCGTTCGACGACACCACAACTTTACCAGATGAATCCCAAACTGCATTTTTACCACAAGTATCCCAGCCACCAGTTTGTGAAATATGATTTGATAGAAGGACTGGTATTGTGTGTTCTGATGCAATGTCAGACAGTATTTGTGCGTCCATTTGGTAACCTGACTCTGAAATCAATGCGCTTGTAACATACTCAACTTTCGGAGTGGATTTTTCCTAAGTTTATAAAACACAACTAATTGAAATAACTAAAAATATTGACAAGATTCACTATCTATGATACGTATTTTTTACCCCTAAAAAACAATAATCAAAGATAGGAATCTCATCAA
>JAAELK010000256.1 GCA_024226935.1 Desulfobacteraceae bacterium | reverse complement strand
TTGATGAGATTCCTATCTTTGATTATTGTTTTTTAGGGGTAAAAAATACGTATCATAGATAGTGAATCTTGTCAATATTTTTAGTTATTTCAATTAGTTGTGTTTTATAAACTTAGGAAAAATCCACTCCGAAAGTTGAGTCATTTAAAATATTATTGGTAAACTGTTCTATTCTTTGTTTTTGTCTTAGAAGAGTATTTTCCGCCCTGTTTTTGAGAACAAGAAGTTCATATTTTTTCTGGTCGGCATATAGCCAGTAAAAAATCAGATTAACAAGCAACAACAAAGGGATTATCATGGAAAAAAAGAATCTTTTCATGGATATTGCCGGTGGATCTGTTGAATCCAATTTCCCCATATATTTCCCCACAAATTATTTTTGTTCTAAGAACAAAAGATCAATAAGCAAACGATACGATCCAGGTAAGAAAAAAAAGCAAATTCAGCCATGAAAAAGAGAATAAATTAACCGGGACAGCAGTCTGATAACGAAAACATTGAAAAAGAGACAGATATACAAATATGAATTAAACCATATACATAGTCAAGGAAAAAGCAACGTTTTTAACACACAATTTACTTTGCAATCGGATGGGGGATGCAATAAAAACCCGGGAATAATTGATACCGATCATGATCACTTAATTGCTTTTAAGGTTTTATTTTACTGAAGAATACGATAGCTTATTTTCCATTAAATATCCGGCTTAGGATCCAAAATATGGTTCCAGGACCAGTTGACCATAATAAAAAGAGAGGTTCCATGTATCTTCCAGAAAAACATAAACAATTTTCAATTGCCCATCAAAAAAGGGAAAGCTTTGAAACCCTATTGGCAGGATCGGCCAAGGAACACGGCCACTTGTGTCCCGGCCAGGTCATTGGGGTCCGCATGGCATTGCTGGGATTAAAGCTTTTAGGCCTTGCCAATCCCAAAGAAACCCGGGAGATAAGAAAACTTGTCGTCTATGTGGAGATTGACAGATGCGCCACCGATGCCATCTCCTATGTCACCGGCGTCAAATTGGGCAGACGCTCTTTAAAATTCAAGGATTACGGTATTATGGCTGCAACCTTTGTCAACCTTTCCACCCAAAAAGCCTTTCGAATTGTCTCCAGGGAATCCTCCAGGGAGAATGCCAAGGCCTTTGCTCTTCAAGGGGAAAATCTCCATACCATGCAATTGGAAGCATATAAGATAATGCCGTTGTCAAAATTATTTACGGTGCAGGAGGTAAGTATCAACATCCCGGCGGCTGATATGCCGGGACCCTCTGCATTCAAAATTTCCTGTGATAAATGCGGGGTTATCCTGAGGGACCAAAAAGAGGTCAGGACCCAGGGCAAGATTCTCTGCCATGCCTGTGCCGGTACTGCCTACTACACGGAAAAAGAGCAATCTACCCATAAAAAAATCCCAGAACAATTCCACCTTTTTCATAATTTTTAAAAAGATCCCCTCCATAAAATCATTTTTATCAAAATTTCATAAAAATTTAATTGACACAATCAAGACCATATGATTTTAGTTGAGATATCATTTTCCCGTAGCTTGCCTGATAAACTCTTTCCATCATGGATTCGGGCCGAGACAATTATTGATGTAGTTAAAACCCATCATAGGAGTATCAATGCCTATTTTCAACTACTTAGCCTATCCAGAAAAGAATAAAAAACAGCAGTTGATCGATGATCTTTCCAAAGAAAAGTTTTGTGAAATAAAAAGTGCTGACAACGAAGAGGTGCTGATACTGGTCACAGACACCCCGGATGAAAAAACCAACAGGGCCCTCCAGGAAAAAATCATGGGTCTTGAGTCCTTACAATCTCTTTCCATGACATTTGGACACAGCTAAATTTTTTGCTTATTAGTTTTTTATATCCAAATGATACATAAACAAACTAGATGGGATTACCTTGTAATCTCCTATATTTTCCTTGACACACCCCGGTTGGAATGTGTATTTTTTAAGAATGCTCCAGAGGTATTCTCAAATACTGCCTCAATGATTTCTTGACAAGACGCTAAAAAGCAAACGGGGGTTCCATGGGGATAAACTCCGAAGACCAATCACCTAACAAAGCAAATATTTTGATTGTGGATGATGATCCCACCATTTTGAGCATGTTTAAAAGGGCAATGAAGGTTGCCAACCACAATTGTACAGTGGCCCATGATGGCAAATCAGCCCTCTCCATGCTTTCCAACAACACCTTTGATCTGGTGATCACAGATATAAATATGCCGGAAATGAATGGAATTGAACTTGCCACACAGATTTTTACCTTTTTCTCAGCGGATGTTATTGTTATGACCGGCCAGGCAAAGGGGTATCAATACGACGAAATCATCAATATAGGGGCCAGCGATTTTGTTGAAAAACCCTTTTCAATCCAGGAGATCATATTGAGAATCCGCCGGGTATTGAGGGAACGCCGCCTTAAAGAGGAAGCCAAAAGCTCCCATGAAGAACTCAAAGAGGCCTATTTGGATTCCATCCACCGCCTGGTCATGGCTTCTGAATTCAAGGATGAAGATACAGGAAATCATATCGTCCGGATCGCCGACTACTCAACCCTGATCAGCAGAGAACTCAATCAATCAGATCAATTTATTGAAACCATAAGCTATGCTGCACCCATGCACGATGTCGGGAAAATAGGGATCCCGGATAAAATTTTACTAAAACCTGGCAAACTGACCATGGAAGAATTTAACATAATGAAACAGCACACCCTTATCGGCTCCAAACTCCTATCCAAATCGAAATCTCGAATCCTTCAAATGGCCAAAGACATTGCCCTGTGCCACCACGAAAAATTTAATGGCAAAGGATATCCCAGGGAAATTTCAGGAAAAGAGATTCCCCTGACCGGAAGAATTGTAGCAATTGCAGACACATTTGACGCATTAACCTCCAAACGGCCCTATAAAGATCCCTACCCCCCTGAAATGGTTTATGATATCATCAGAAGGGAAAAAGGTGCTCACTTTGATCCGGACATAACCGACATTTTTCTAAAAAATTTTGATACCTTTGTGGAAATCAGGAGAGAATCAGGACTTCTGGCCCTGGTTAATCTTGAAAATTTCAACCTTAGTGAAAGGGATCAAATCAATATCAGAACATAATAAGGAGACGCCGTGACCCGACAAATACTGGTAATTGATGATGAAAAACCCATTCGCACCATTCTCAGAAAATTATTTCAAAAACAAGGTTATAAGGTCCTGGAGGCAAATAATGGTAATATGGGCATCCAGATCTTTAAAAAAAACCGGGTAGATCTTGTGATAGTGGACCTGATCATGCCCGAAAAAGACGGCATTGAAACCATTCTGGAACTCAAGTGTCTTGACCCCGACATAAAGATAATCGCTATTTCCGGAGGTGGTATTATCCAGCCGGACCTGTATTTAAAATTAGCCAAAAAATTCGGAGCCATTTATTCATTCCAAAAACCGATCAAAGTTGATAAAATGCTGATCCTTGTGAACGATCTATTTATTTCCCCCCCTGCCTCCTGACCAAAACTGATCGGGTACAAGATTATCCAACAATAAGCTATATTTTTTCGTTTGACAATTAAAAAGGAAACCTTAATGTTTGGTCATATTTTTTTTTAATTGAAGGAGATAAATGTGTCAAATTTAACAGCTATAATGGAAACTAATAAGGGAACGATTCGCATCAAATTGTTTGCAGATCTTACTCCTTTTACCTGTGGGAATTTTGTAAACCTTGCCAAACGCGAATATTATAATGGTCTTCAATTTCATCGTGTCATCGCCGACTTTATGGTCCAGGGCGGATGCCCCCACGGGAACGGTATGGGTGGCCCAGGATATGAATTTGAAGATGAATTCAAAAAAGACCTGAAACATGAAAAAGCCGGAACCCTTTCAATGGCCAATGCGGGTCCCGGCACAAACGGCAGCCAATTTTTCATCACCCATGGCCCCACTCCCCACCTTGACGGCATGCACACTGTTTTTGGGGCAGTTGAAAGCGATGAAGACCAGAAAATTGTGGACAGCATTGTCCAGGGAGATATCATTAAAACCGTGACCATTCAGGGAAATGTCGGTTCCCTTTTGAAGAAGGTAAAACCCAAAGTGGATGAATGGAATAAAGTTTTAAACAAATCCTTTCCCAAACTTCCCAAAGCCTGAACCACAAGATTGATCGGGATAAAAAAATAAACAAAAGGCCGGAATTGTATTTAATCCGGCCTTTTGTTTTATTCCCTGAAAAAGCCTGGTTTAAGATAAATCAAGATACAATGGAATCACATGGAGAGAGGAACTGTTTTCTTCGGTCTTGCCCAGATGCCAACCTGATATTTTAAGACCGGACTCTTCAATTTTACCGACCATACCTTTAATATCGATCAAAGGGTGACGCTGGAAAACAGTGGGCAATCCATAGGTTAGACTGCATACCAGGCATTTGTCCGGCCGCTGGGTCAAATTGAAGGCAAGTACAATTTGGTCAGATGCAGCAGAAACAAATTCTAACCGGATATCATAGGCACCCTCCGATGCATCCCCGTATAAGGCCTCAAAAAACTGATCACTTTTTTCCGGGGGCAAAAGGCCGTCCAAAAAATCCCGGGTAATTATTTTTTCTAAATCAATCTGATTCATTATAATCACAAATCCTTTATTCGCTTAAATGTAAAACCATCAATCCTCTTTTTTATTAAACCTGTTCCAGAAAATCAAGGGTTAAAGAATCAAAAATATTACACGAAAAATCCCCACACATTGTATAAATCAAAAATTAAAAGAGAAAACTTCGGAAATTAGAGTGTCATATGATCCCCATTGAAGTGATCAAAGCCCCATACCCTGGAATTTCAATCTTGACAAGATATCTCTTTTTTTATATCTTAAATAATCAAGCAATTTTAAATATTTAGCATGAATTTTATTTCCGGCTTCCATAAAAAATAAAATTTTATCCTGTTAAATTCGTAATCCAGACAAACGGGCATTGCTTATGGTAACCAAATCCCAAAAAATTAGCGAGAACCATGGATCACCGGCAATCAAAAATTTTTCCACCGATGGTCAAATCGTGGATGTGAATGATGCCGTAATCACAGCGGTAATCTTCACCCTTGATGATAATTATTACGCATTTAACGGGGGGGATGTTTCCGGAATTTGGCCCTTTACAAAAATAAATTTTGTCCCCGGCTGCCCCGGCTTTATTCTGGGTATAGTGAATATCAGGGGGGACCTGGAATCTGTCATCAGTCTCCATGTACTCCTGGATATGGAAAAACCTGATATCTCCAATAAAACCCGCATTGTTATCGCAGAAAAAGACCAGGGAAGATCAGGCATTCTGGTTGATTCCGTCCAGGATGTCATCGATATACCGGAAAGTTCATTCAACACAAGCCTCTACACCCACGAAAAAAAATTTATCGTGGGTGAGGCCTTTTACCGGGACAAATATGTTGCCATCATCGATCTGGGAAAATTATTTTCTCAAATAAAAGTTCAAACCTGGACACAACCATGAAAAGCATTTTCAATACACAAGAATATCTTATATTCACCATTGAAAAGATACAATTTGGTATCAAAACAAACCTGGTGTCAAAAATAATTCCTCTGGACCAGATAAGACAGGAAAAAATTAAAGTGTGCTGGTTTCATGAAAAAATAGGGTTTTACAAAAAAAAAGTTTTGTATCAAACTCCCATGGTGCTTCGGATAAAAGGAAAACAAAAGCCCATGGGCATCGTCATTGATCAGCCAAAAGACATTCTTAAAATTTTTAAAGAGGAAATTTATCCCCTGCCCCAATTAATCCGGCGACATGCTGGAACCACCCCAATTGAGTCCGTTGCCATGAAAGATAACACCATCATCCTGTTGATGGATATGGATCACCTCCTTACCCATTGAAACCAGCAGAGTATTAACCAATATCAGGATGAATTAATTTTGAACCAAGGAGAGAGAAAAATGTTTCGCTATTTTCGTGAAAGTCTTTCCCGACAAATCATAGCCCAATTTCTGCTGGCCGTCTTCATCCCGGTGACAATCATTTCAATTCTTGCATTTACATATGTAAAAGAAGAGTTAAAGCAGGATGCCTTCAACCAGTTGTCAGCCCTGGAAGAGATTAAAAAACATCAGATCCTGGATTATTTTAAAGAACGTCTCACCGACGTCACCATTCTGGCCACACTCTCCCTTGTAAAAAATAGTTTCCAAGAGTTGAAAACCTATCACACCAAAGAAAAAATTGATCCCGGCAGTGTCTTCAATGTCACATCGCAACGGTATATATCCATTGCAAAAAAAATAGATCCATTTCTACAATTGTATACCAAAAGCTATGAATACCATGATCTTGTTTTTATCTGCAACCAATTTGGACATGTCATGTATAGCGTAGCCCGGGAAAACGATCTTGGGACCAACCTGAAAACCGGGCCTTTCAAAAACTCAGGGCTTGCCAGGCTCTGGTCAAAGGTAGTGGCAACCCAAAAAACCACCATGACAGATTATAGTGATTACGCTCCCAGCAACGCTCCAGCCGCTTTTTTAGGTGCACCTGTCATGGATTCAGAAGGCAGGATCATAGGGGTCATAGCCTTGCAGGTCTCAACCCGTCAAATTGATGCAATCATGCAAAATAATATCGGCATGGGAAAAACAGGAGAAACTTATCTTGTTGGAGAAGATCTTCTCATGCGCTCGGACTCCAGGTTTGAGCCCCAGTCCACCATCCTGAAAAAAAAGATCGATACCCCGGCTGTTCGCAGGGCCTTAAAACAAGATGAACCGGGCCAACAAACGGAAATCATCAAAGATTACCGGGATATAAGGGTATTGAGTTCCTATTCCCATCTGGGACTTGATAAAACCTTCGGCACCGATTTTGACTGGATGATTATTGCTGAAATTGATGAATCGGAAGCGTTTGCTCCCATCACAGGCGTTAGATGGCGTATCCTTATCACCGGCATTGGTCTGGTGCTGCTTGCCTGGGCAACCGGGTATATGAGTTCAAAAGTTATCACCCGCCCCCTGAACACAGTTTCCAAGGCCATGGTTCGTATTGCCGACGGAGATCTCACGGTTGAAATTCATGGAAACGGGGAAAACGAGACAGGCAAGATGATGACAGCCATGAAAACAATGGTTAAAAACCTAAGGGAGATGGTGGGAGTTGTCACAGATGCAGCCATAAAAACCAACCAATCCGTTACTGAAATATCTTCGGCAGTAGAAGAGCAGTCCGCTGTGATCACCCAACAATCCTCTTCGGTCGCAGAAATCACCTCCACCTTGGAAGAATTTTCTGCCTCATCTTCACAGATTGCGGACCATAGTGCAAGCGTGGCAGACACCACCGATCAAACCCTGCAAAAAACCCGTGAAGGCGCCCTTGCAGTGGAGACGGTGAGGACCCAGATGGGAACTATTCATCAAGATAACCAAAACAATATCCATAGCATTATGGACCTTGGCAAACGCTCGGGAGAAATCACAAAAGTCATGGATATTATTAATAACATTGCAGACCAGACCAAGCTGATCGCCTTTAATGCGGCCCTGGAAGCATCCAGTGCCGGAGAAGCCGGCAAACGGTTCGGTGTGGTGGCCAATGAAATCAGACGACTGGCTGATAATGTCATGGAATCCACAGATGAGATTGAAAAAAAGATCCAGGAGATCCAGGCAGCAGTCAATAATCTTGTGATATCTTCAGAAAACACTACAAAGGGAATTGAAACCAGCCTGGACTATGCAGTTGAGGCCACCCAGCACATTGAAGCCATTGTCGAAGATGTGGAATCCAATGCCAATGCAGCCAAACAGATATCCATTTCTGCCCAACAACAAAAAACCGCCAGCGAACAGGTGGTGACAGCGGTAAAAGAGATTGCTGTCGGCGCCGGTCAGACAGGTATTTCCATGGAACAGATAAAAGCCATTGGCAGGGAACTGGCTGATAAGTCCGCCGGCCTTAAAAAGCAGGTCACAAAATTTAAGCTGTAAACCTAAGAGGCCAAAACCATGGCGAAGATAAAAGTTTTAGTAGTGGATGACAATGCCTTTGACCGGGATATTATTGCAAAGATTCTTTCCAATGACAGGGACATCCATGTAATCGGTACGGCACAAAACGGCAGACAAGCCCTTGAAAAAGTGCTGGCCCTGAAACCGGATCTTGTGACCATGGATATCTGCATGCCGGAAATGGGTGGTCTTGAAGCCATAGAGCGTATCATGGCCCAAACTCCTGTGCCCATTCTGGTGATCTCTTCCATCCAAAAATCGGTCATTGGTTACAATGCCATAGCAAAGGGTGCAATGGAAGTGATTCCCAAAACGGCATTAACATCAAAAAATGCCGAAAGGGTGATCCAGCAGATAAAAATGCTGGCAAAGGTAAAGACCATCTCCCATATCCGCGCAAATAGATCAAAACCTTCCATCCCCCTGCCCCCTTTTCCCGGAAAAGAGAGAAAAGTCATTGCCATCGCAGCCTCCACGGGTGGCCCCCGGGCCCTTTACAATATTTTATCCACCCTGCCGAAAAATTATCCCTTCCCGATCATGGTGGCCCAGCATATAGATCCTGATTTTATTTCCAAAATGATAAACTGGTTGGATACCGTCGTAAAAATAAAGATTAAAACAGCTGAACAAAACGAACAGATTCAGGGGGGAACAGCTTATTTTGCTTCTCCTGGAAAGCATCTGACACTGGCTGATTATAACAGCATCAGACTTGTGGATAAAGATTCAAAGCAAATTTATATTCCATCTTGCAACATGCTCATGGAATCGGTTGGGGATCATATCGGCATCAACAGCGTCGGGATAATCCTGACCGGCATGAGCGATGACGGCGTAACCGGCATGGAAAAACTTAAGCAATGCGGAGGGATAACCATTGCCCAGGATGAATCTTCAGCCCTTATTTTTGGAATGCCTAAACTTGCCATCGAAAGCGGTTGTATCGATAGGGTCCTGCCCCTTGATCAAATTTCACGATGGCTTGTCAATTTTGCAAAAAATGGTGTCGTGCAATGAGATCACATCCCAAAACAAGTGTTCAAAAAAAGACAACTTTTAAGCTGAAACTTTTTCAGGATTTGATTTCGGAAAAGACCGGTATTTATATCAACCAAAATCAGTTACCAAAACTTGAATTTGCAATTCAGGAACAGATGTTAAAAAGAAATATTCAATCTGCCGACACCTATTTTAAAAATCTTATTTTAGATTCGGAGGAGTTTTATCTTCTTGTGGAACGACTGACGGTGAATGAAACCTATTTTTTAAGAGAACCTGTCTATATGGAACTATTTTCCAGACGGCTTATTCCTGAACTGCTTTCCGGAAGACGAGAAAATGACACCATCAAGATTATCAGTGCTGGGTGTTCAACAGGCCCCGAACCCTATTCCCTGGGCATGATTTTGATGGAAACATATGGTTCCAATAGCCTGAATCTTTTTTCCATCATCGGTTTTGATATCGATCAATATGCTCTTTTACAAGCACGGGAAGGTATATATGGAAAATACTATTTCAGAAATTTTAATCCTGACTTAAAAAAACAATATTTCCAATCCCTGGGAAAAAACAGGTATAAGATAAAGGCCCATGTACAGGAAATGGTTAAGTTTTTGCACCTGAACCTGCTGGCCAATGAGTATCCCCCTATCCTCCAGGGCGCAGATATTATTTTTTACCGCAATGTTTCCATCTATTTTGCCCCGGACAAACAGCAGCTTGTATTTTTAAAACTTTTAGATCTGTTAAATCCGGGGGGATATCTTATCACAAGTGCTACTGAAGTCTATCGGTACGATTTTAATTTCATCTCATCCAAAGAGATTGACGGAATTTTTGTTTTCTGCAAAACCGGGGATCAAATTCCAGGGAAAAAAAATACTGGGTCTTTTCAATCCGGAAAGCCTTCCAAACAAAAACCTGATTCAAAAGGCCTTAAAATCCATTCCCGGAAAACACCCCCTAAAAAAGCATTTTCCCAACTCCCAAAAAAAAGAGATGAAACCAAGGGATCAATTTCCAAAGACAGCAAACTTAAGCAATCTCCTCTGGATGCAGAGACCCTTTTCCAGGAAGCCTCAACCTGTGTTCAAACTAAAAAATATGATAGGGCATTAAAACTGCTGGATAATCTGCTCACGGCAACACCGGATTTTATCAAGGCATGGACACTAAAAGCCGCCATTTTAATGAACCAGAATAATCTGGCAGGCGCCATTCCCTTTTGTATAAAAGCCATTGAAAAGGACCCGCTTTTTTTTGAAGGATATTTTTTAGCCGGATTGATCGCCATGCTTGACGATGATCCATTGGAAGCCATTAAACGATTTCAGGAAAGCCTGTATATTGATCCCTCTAGCTGGTTGTCACATTTTTATCTGGCAGAGATCCATCGGTCGAAAGGAGATGCAAAAAAGGCCGTTTTGGAATACCGGAGGGTAATTTATTATATTGAAAAAGATGGTACCGACATCCCGGGACCGGCCTTGCCTTATATCTCTTTTACAGCCGATCAGATTCGTCATCTTTGTGACCATAATATTGCTCAGCTAAAGAGTTCACAACCCCCGGGAGGATGATGTGGTATTTGACACAAGCAAATTTATAGACCGTTTTGTACAGGAAACAAAAGCAAATGTGGAAAGGCTCAATGAGAGTCTTCTGGAACTGGAAGAACAGCCCGATAACACAGAAGTGATGGATACCATATTTCGTGCCGCCCATACGATCAAAGGTTCATCTCGACTCATGAAATATACCCCCCTGGGGGATCTGGCCCACCAACTTGAAGATGCTCTCGATTCCCTTCGACAGGGAAAAATAAGATTGTCAAAAAAATTATCAGACCTGTTGTTTAAGGGGTTTGATGTCATTGCCCTGATGCTGGACAAACTTTCGGCCGGTGAGCCAATTGAAGATTGCGGCATTGAAATCTGTGAAGAACTGAAAAATGCTACAAAAAATAATATATCCAAAGAGGATAGGGTGGAGACCACCGAAAGCCCGCTCCCAAGGTTGCCTGAAATAAAAAGCAAATCCCCAAAAAAGAGCGTTACCCAAAAAATAGTTACAGAAAAAACCGAGGAATCTGTCATAATCCCCGGGGGGGCCGCTGATTCAAACCTGATCAGTATCCCGGCTGATAAACTGGATAACCTGATAAAAATTATGGGCGAAATTATCAACAGCCAAAACCGCCAAAAGCTGCAAATAGATAATATTCGTAGCATCGAAACCTGGGCAAAGCACTCCCTGGAACTGATCACCGGGTTAGGCCGAAAAAACAACCCAAGCACAGAATCTTTCAAAAAGGCCAAAGAGGCTGCAACCCTCTTAAACCGCAAGATA
This sequence comes from Desulfobacteraceae bacterium, assembly GCA_024226935.1. GTDB lineage: Bacteria > Desulfobacterota > Desulfobacteria > Desulfobacterales > Desulfobacteraceae > NBML01. Next base: position 62,187 of record JAAELK010000256.1, on the reverse strand, counting down.
CGGCAGCAGGGTGCAATTGCAAGACAAGAAACAGCAACCATGGAACTTTTAACCAATGACCTGCAAATGCAATCTCTGAATCTGCGAATGCTTCCGCTCAACACAATTTTTGCCAGCTTGAAGCGGACAGTCAGGGATCTGGCCGCATCCTTCAATAAAGAGATCCGTTTCGATATTCAAGGGGGAGAAACCGAACTGGATAAAAAAATTATTGATAAACTTGGGGCCCCATTGATTCATATGATCCGCAATTGTATTGATCACGGAATTGAAACGCCGGAAGAAAGGCAAAAAGCAGGCAAATCCAGGGTTGGGACCATCGGTTTAAAGGGCGGGTATAAGGGGGAGACCGTGTCGATTATCATCAGCGATGACGGCAGAGGTATTCCCGTGGAAAAAGTTAAAATAAAAGCCCTTGAAAAAAAACTATACACCACCCCGGAACTTGAAAATATGACGGAATCGGAAACAATCAACCTGATATTCCATGCCGGCCTGTCGACAAGCCAGTTAATCACAGATCTTTCCGGGCGCGGTGTGGGCATGGATGTGGTCAGAAAAAATATTGTCGATGAACTCAAGGGATCCATAAAGGTAAAAACAGAGAATAGCAAAGGAACTTTCTTTTTTATCAAACTGCCCCTTACCCTGGCGGTTATGCGTATCCTTCCGATTATTGTTTCCGATATGCCCCTGGCCGTTCCAAGCTCCCTGGTAAAAGAGATCATCAGAATCGACAATAACGCCCTGATTCAAATGGGGGATAAAAAAGCGATCCGCCTGCGTGAGCATATGATTCCTGTGGTTCACCTGGGAAAAATTCTGGGACTTAAAAAAAACAGCTCTTCAAATGAAAATGATTTGCTGATTCTCGTTGTCCGGTTTGAGGATGAATACACCGGCCTGATTATCAACAGCTTACATCAGGAGCAGGATATGATCATAAAGCCTTTGCCCCGGCACCTAAAAGGCAATCCATGGGTTGCCGGCGCTATCATAATGAGCAAAACAGATATTATAAATGTACTTCATATGCCCAATATTATCCGCTCAATCAGAAAGGCCAAAGTCATTCACGGTTCCCAGGGCAGGGATGCAAAGGAAAAAATAATGGGCCGGATTCTTGTGGTGGATGATTCCATCTCCACCCGGGAAATTGAAAAAAACATCATTGAGTCCCATGGATATCATGTTGACCTTGCAGGCGATGGTATTGAAGCCCTAGAAGCCCTTAACAAAACCCAGTATGATTTAATCATAACAGATGTGGAGATGCCGAGAATGGACGGTTTTTCATTAACCCGACAATTACGCGGGATGGAAAATTACAAAGATGTTCCTGTAATTTTGGTGACCTCCCTTGACCGGGAGGAAAACAGGAAAAAAGGAATTAAAGCCGGGGCCAATGCTTACATTACCAAAGCAACATTTGACCAGGGAAATCTTTTAAAGGCTATCCAGAATCTTATTGGAGAATAAAAAGAAAGCCGGGGATAAGACCCGGATCAATTGCAAAATAATCGGGAGATAAATCATGGAAACCGATGGATTAAAAGTTCTTGTTGTTGATGATGACCCCTTGGTTCGGGAGATAATATATGAAATTCTCAGTGCCCGGGGTTATTTAGTGGAAACTGCCATAAATGGAATAGATGCCCTGGATCATTTAGGTTCAAACAAAAGCTTAAATCTCATACTCACCGATATGGACATGCCCGAGATGAACGGCCTTGAGCTTCTCGAACAGATCAAAACCATTAAAATTGATATCCCTATCATTATTCTGACTGCAAACGAAGAAATTTCCATAGCAATCAAAGCCCTGAAAAACGGGGCGGATGATTATATCATCAAAGATGAAAATATTGGTGATACCCTCTTGATTTCCATTGATCAGACCATGGAACAACAAAGATTGAAAAAGCAAAACATTCAATTACTGCTGGACCTTGAGCGAAAGAATAAAGAACTGGAACGGATGGCTCTCCTTGACGGACTGACATCCATTCCCAACCGGCATTATCTAGAAAAAGTTTTACAACGGGAATGGAAAAACTGCAGGCGTAACCAATCCCATTTCGGGCTGATTATGGCAGATATTGACTTTTTCAAATCCTACAATGATACCTATGGACATCCAAAGGGAGATAAATGCCTTCAACGGGTAGCCCGGGCAATGAATAACGCAATAAACAGACCTGCAGACTTTATCGCCCGCTATGGCGGGGAAGAGTTCACGGTTATCTTACCGGATACAAAAATAGACGGCACAAAGCACGTGGCTGAAAAGATAAAATTTAATGTTGAAGCCCTTGGAATACCACACAAAGCCTCCAAAGCGGTGGATCATATTACCATAAGCATTGGCATTGGCAGTATGGTTCCACACAAAAGTATAAAATACTCCTATTTGCTGGATCTTGTGGACAAGGCGCTTTATAAAGCCAAGGATGAAGGAAGGAACTGCATCAGAATGATTTAGGACAACATTATTTAATTTTGTAAAGACAATAACCGGAGTCATAAGAATGGAATTGTTGAAAACCTTAATTATTGAAGACGATTCAAATATTCAAAGACTGTATAAGAAATGCCTTAAGAAAGAAATCTTTGAAACGCGTTTCGCTTCAGACGGGAAGGCAGGCTTGGACATTTACAAAGAATGGGGTCCGGATCTTATTTTACTGGATATGAATCTTCCGATAATGAGCGGTTTTCAAATCTTAAAATTGATCCGGGAAGAGATAAACGATCAAACGACCTGCATCATTGTTCAAACCAGCAAGAACAGTAAGGAAGATATAATTGATTGTGCAAAGTTCGGTATCCAGGGATATATTGTCAAACCCTTTTCACCCTTGAAAATTGTTGATACAATTTTAAATTATTATTCCCATTGCGAGCCGGAAAAAGCAAAAGAAATTCAAACCAGAATTGAACAGATGCACCATGGAGGCAAAGGCATTAAAAAGTGTGTACCCAACCGCCCGGAAGAAACGGAGTCCACCGATGGGTTTAATTTGTATTTACAAAAAGACGGCACCACAGAAAATCAAAGAAAATTATTGAAGCTTCTAAGAAAAAAACTTGGCATTACCGAAGAACGTGGTTTTGAGATTGAAGATCATCTTATAAAAATGACGGACCAATATACGTCAAATGAATTTGAGTACATGGGTGTGCTTAAGTTTTGTTTTGAAGAAGGCCCAGAAAACGAAGAACCGGGAAAAATCCTGGACCGGCAACGTGAAAAGTTTGAAATCATAAAAGAGTGTACAGCTAAACTTGGAGAAAAAACCAGCAAATAGCAAAGAAATATCAACCTATATTTAGGAGTAAATACCGATATGCCATCCCTGAAGTTAAATATTCTTGTTGTCGATGATGACCCCTTTGCAAGAAAGCTGTTAAGTTCAATTCTTGAGGCCCTTGGTCATAGTGTGTCCGACGCCCGGGACGGCCTTGATGCCATCGAAAAACTTGATCCATCCGGCAAGACAGATCTGATCCTTTCAGATATGAATATGCCAAAGATGAACGGCATTGAACTGATCAAGCATCTGCGGGAGAACAAGACGCAGATTCCAATCATTATTCTCACGGTAAATGAAGAATTTTCCGTGGCCATAGATGCCATGAAGGCCGGTGCCAATGATTATCTGATCAAGGATGAAAATATCCAGGACACTATCCCCATTGCCATCGAACAGATATGGGAAAATCACAGGCTAAAGGAAAAAAATCTCCAATTGATTGCAGAACTTGAAAATAAGAACAAAGAACTTGAAAAATCAAACAAGGAACTTGAAGATCTCAACCAGTTAAAAAACAAATTCATAGGCATTGCCGCCCATGACCTTAGAGGTCCATTATCTGGAATCAATGGGTTCAGCGAGCTTCTTCTTGAAGAAGAATGCGGGGACATATCGGAAGAACAAAGGGAATTTTTATCCATGATTTTCAGCGCCACAGAGGATATGCTGGCCCTTTTAAATAACCTGCTTGATGTGTCGGTTATTGAAAGTGGCAAACTTGAACTGAATTTGAACCTGGCATCTATAATACCCATTATCCGCCAACGGGTGATGCTCAGCCGGGTGATGGCAGAAAAAAAAGGCATCATCATCCATATGGATTTGCAAGATATTCCAAGGTTTAAATTTGATGCCCAACGAATACCACAGGTTATAGACAATTTGCTCAGCAATGCCGTTAAATTTTCACCACACAAATCAAATGTTTATATTTATGCAAAACATTTTAAAAATAAAATTAAAATCAGTGTCAAAGACCAGGGACCGGGTATTCCAGAAGCGGAAAAACCCAAATTATTTGATACTTTTCAACGACTAAGCGCACAACCCACTGGGGATGAAACCAGCACCGGCCTAGGCCTTGCCATTGTAAAAAAAATCGTTGAAGCCCACAATGGAAAAATTGAAGTTGAAAGCCAAGTTGGATCGGGAACCGTCTTCAGTTTTACCCTGCCTGTTTAGTATCTGTATGATGATACCCTGTCCATTTTTACTATTTTATGATACGAATTTTCCCATGAAAAGAAAATTATCCTTCATCATTCCTGTGTACAGGGAATTTAATGAAACAGATCTGGTTAATAAGGACAGGCCAATACAAATATGCAACTTCTTCAAACCAAATTCCATATTCCGGAATTCAAAGCTGACTCATCCATTTCCAGAAACAGAATAAGCCGTCTGATAAATGAGGGTAGCTCTATTGTAATAATATCAGCCCCTGCGGGTTTTGGTAAAACCACATTATTGAGTGAATGGGTTGAAAGCTGTAACGTAAGAGTTGCATGGGTGTCACTTGAACCCAGTGAAAATACTCCGGCTCTTTTCTGGAGTTATTTGATAACAGCTGTATCTCAGAACTTAAATATTTGCGATAAAAATTGCCTCGAACAGATCAAATCCTCAGGAATATCTTCCATTGAAAATATCCTTATCGGTATGATTAACGAAATTACGGAAGATGGAACTGAATTTACTCTTGTTTTGGATGACTACCACGTTATTACAGACAGCCTTATTCTCAGAGGTATAGAATTTTTACTTGACCATCTACCCTCAACTATGAGGCTGATAATTTCCAGCAGGGAAACTCCGAATCTGTCCCTTTCAAAATTCCGGCTCTCGGGTCATCTTTGTGAGATAGGTGCAGCTCAATTACGTTTTAACGCCGATGAGACAAAAACCCTTCTTAATGAAATTCATCATCTTGGTTTAAACAATAGTGACATCATATCCCTGAGAGACAAAACTGAAGGATGGATAGCAGGTCTTAAGCTCGCTGTCCTATCAATAAAAGATCAGGCCGATCTGAGGATGTTTATTGATAAGTTCACAGGAAGCGACAGGTATATAATTGATTATCTGGTAGAAGAAGTATTATCAGGTCTGCCAGATGAAGTTTGTGATTTTATGCTAAAGATTGCCATTTTTGAAAGATTTTGTCCTGAAATTTGTGAGTTTGTGACTGGTAATTCTGACAGCATAAGAATTTTCAACTACATGGAGCAGAACAATCTGTTTCTGATTCCCCTTGATAACCAAAGACAGTGGTTTCGATATCATCATCTGTTCAGAGAATTTCTTTTTAAAAATCTGAAAGAATTAAAAAATAATGAAATAAAAAACCTCCACAATAAAGCATTTAAATGGCTGAAAGAAAACGGGTACGAAACAGAAGCATTCAACCATTGTATCCTGGCAAAAAATTTCGATCAGGCGGCTGAATACCTTTCCATAATAGCACCGGATCTTTTTAGTGAGTCTGGAGGGACGATTTTGAAAAACTCACTTGAAAGACTTCCAGATGTTATAGTTAATAAAAAACCGGTGTTATGCTGTTACTCTGTTTTTATGAAAGTTATGGCAGGAGACTTTGAATCAAGTGACTTGCTTTATCAGGATATATTTAAAGCAAATAAAGTTGTTTCCGGTTTTATTTCCACAGTGAAGGGATACCAGTATTTCTATCAGACCGGGGAGTTTAAAAAATCGATTGAAGAAATTAAAAATGCTATAGAGTTATTATCTGATACCCATGCTCATGTTAAAGAAATGTCAGAACTTATACTTTTCCTTGCTCTAAGGTATTCAGGTGACTTGATGCCAGTGTTGAATTACTGCTCTAAGTTAATGAATGATGATAATATAAACGCTTTTACAGCGATTAATTATGCTGATACTTTAGTTGAAAAAGGAGAGCTTAGCAGGGCTTTATCTGTTGTAGATAAATCACTTGAAGAAGAAAAGTTAAAATACGGGGAAGAACTTCGTGTTGAATACAGTTATCTCTACATTATTAAAGCAGAGATTTTAAGAGAGAGAAACCAAATAGCCCAAGCACTAAAATATTGCCGAAAAGGATTGTACCTTGCCAGAAATAAAGAATTTTTCGAATTTATATTCCTTGGTAATCTGGTATATGCAAAAATCCTTGCAGCAGATAACAATTTTGTTGAAGCAGATAAAGCAATTACACTTTCTGTTGAGGCCGCTAAGGCCAGCTCTTCCTGGGGTGAGTTTATGTCTGTTGCTTATCAGGTAAGAATTGAACTTGCTAAAGGAAATATTTCATTTACAAAAAAATTATTGAAACAGATGGGAGATTTTTCTGAAAAAGAAATTCCATATTATAAACACCATGAATTCTTAAGCTTTTGCAGATATTGTATTTTCAATAAATATACAAAAAGAGTTCATGAAATTACTGATTTTATGATTAGTGAAGACTTACCAGTAAAAAGGTTAGAGCGGCTCATTGAATGCTATATTCTGAAAGCCATTGCCTGGTATCTTGATGATGATCTTGATAGATCTTTAAACATTCTTGAAAAAGCCTTTCAGATTTCTGAAAACGAAGGGCATGTAAGGTTGTATATTGATGAAGGTGAAAATATGCAGGCATTATTTAAAGAGTGTTTAAAGAGAAAACTCCTACCGGAATACCTGAATCCATACATTGCCCCCCCCCATACAAAAGAACCAAAAACTAAAATTAGTGAAAGAAAATCGATAATCATAAATGAGTTTAAAGAGAACTTTAATGAACGTGAAATTGAAATTTTGGAACTTATGAAAAAAGGAAACTCAAACAACGAAATCGCAGATACCCTTTGTCTTTCAATAAACACCGTCAAGTGGTATTCAAGTCGTATTTATGCAAAACTCAATGTTAAAAGGCGCGGCGAGGCGGTTTCGTTTGCTGAGAAATATGAGCTGATATGATGACGCAAGGTACTTTTTCTCCGTCATAGGCAGTGATTGTTCCGAATCCTGCTAGGCAGATAACCAGAAATATCTGTAACAAGTTCATAATGACTTCTTGTTTGTGCCTTTTTTATGGGAGAATACTATAAATTATCATACTCCCACCCAAAAACAAATAAGATAAAGCTATGCACTCAATATAAGATTAATTCCATACTCAATTCCATACTTTTAGGTGGTGATTAATTTCCTCATTCCTCTAAAAATAAGCCATGGATAAAGAATTCAAAACATACAGAATTTGCATACAGGACATCTGTCCGACGGATGGGAATCATATTTTAATGACTCTTTAATATCCAGGCGATTCGATTCGGCTAACAAGCCGGCAACAGCAATTATGGTGAAAATAAAAGACCTGTCTGAACTGTATGGAATCATCAACAAGGTTCGGGATCTGGATCTATCATTAATGGACCTGAACCAGATTGAAATGAGGAGCTAAAATGGGAAAATTCGTTAAGGGATTAAATGGTTTTTTTGAAAGCCTTCCTGGAAAACTCAGGAAAAGAAAGTGGATGGTACTGGCAATATTTATTGCGATAACAGTCGTGCTTGGGGCAGAGGCAAGCAAAATTATAATGGATAATTCCCTTGACTCATTTTTCAAAAAAGATGATCCGGTTAAAAAAGAGTACGACAAATTCAGAACGGTCTTTGGCGGAGATGAATATATTTACGTCGTATATAAAGCAAAAGACGGGGATATTTTCTCTGACAATTCTGTAAAGGCTTTAAAGGGCTTTTATGATGAAATTACAAACTACAGATTAAATTTAAAACCAACTGATAAATCGCCCTTTGATCATATTGTTGAAGTCAAGTCGCTTATCAATCTCAAATTTCTTGAAGCCTCAAAGGACACGCTCTATTCCCGAAGCCTTATTGGGGATAATATTCCTGAAAATGAAGTCGAAAGGGAAGCACTTCGAAATAAGGCATTGAATCATCCTGATTATCCATATCTTTATTTATCTAAAGATTCCAAATATGGGGGCATTCTTTTAAGGACTGATTTTAACAGTGAGGTTGTTTATGAAGATTCAAAAACTGAACCTAAAAATCAATCCGGATTATTTGATGAAGATGAAGAAGAGTTTTCTGAAGGTCTATATTATAGCACAACAAACAATTTAACCGATCACCTGACATTCAAGGAAACAGAAATAGCTGAATATCCCTATCTGGTTTCTGCGCTAAGAAAATTAATGCAGAAAGAAGAGTATACTGATGCCCTTGAATTTCATGCTGTTGGTACACCGGTTATGATGGATTTTTTTGGTGATGCTGTAATGAAAGATTTGGGTAAAATAATGGGGCTGGTTTTACTCATTATTATTGTAATGCTCTGGTTTCTTTTCAGATCGTTTAGCGCGGTTGTCTGGCCGGTAAGCATTGTTGTTATAACTCTCTTATGGGCTACGGGAATAATAGGCTGGAGCGGGATTCATATGTCTATCATGTTCCAGATTATAATATTTATGATTCTTGCTGTGGGGGTTGCAGATTCAGTTCATATAATGTCTGGATATCTCTTTTTCAGAAACCAAGGTTATAACCATGACAAGGCCCTGAAATCTGTAATGAGAAAATCAGGGGTTGCCTGCTTTTTAACAAGTACAACGACCGCAATCGGCCTGATGTCTCTATCACTTGTTCCAATCAAGCCAATCGCCGTATTTGGAATATTCAGTTCCCTAGGTGTTTTTGCGGCATTTATTATAACGGTTTTTTTGATGCCGCTGATGCTTGATTTATGGAATCCGATTCCTAAAAAAACAAATAAAAAAAAGCTTCTGATTCAAAGGCTTATAAGAAAAACAGAAAATACCGGCTCCCAAAAGCCAAGGACTGTAATTATAGTATTTACTGTTCTTGGAATATTTTTCTTTGCAGGTCTTATGAACTTACGGATTGATTCCAATGATATTGAGGTTTTTAAAGAAGGTCTTCCCATAAAACACTCATATAACATTGTTAATGAACATATGGCCGGAAGCGGTAATATGGAAATTTCAATCAATTTCAAAAAAGAAAATGCACTTAAAGATCCTACAGTATTAAACGAAATGGAAAAACTTCAGGATTATTTACTATCGTTTGAATGGCTTGAAGTTGTGAAAACGGCTTCTCTTGTAAATGTTGTTAAGGATTCATACAAGGCTCTCAATAACAGTGATGAAAAATTTTATGCTATTCCTCAAGATCCGGAAATGCTTTCTCAGACACTGTTTCTTTTCGAGAATGCCAATAATGAAGACAGAAAGAGGCTTGTAACCGATGACTACAGCCGGGCAAGGATAGGTCTTAACACTATAAATGCAGGCTCAATCCAAGCACTTGCCTTTCAGGAGAATGTACAAACCTACATTGATATAAATTTCTCCGGCTTAAAAGAGAAATATCCTGGGTGTGAAATAATATTGACAGGAAACAACGCACTTATAGCAATCATGCTTGATTATATAAGCTGGTCTCAGATTAAAAGTTTTGGGTTAAGTCTCCTTGTAATTTCAGTGATTCTGTTTCTTGTTTTCAGTAATTTCAAGGCTGGTGCCATTGCAATTATTCCCAATGTTTTCCCAATACTAACAACCTTTGGAATTATGGGTTTCCTTGATATTCCGCTTGATATGGACACCCTTCTTATTGCACCGGTAATCATCGGACTTGCTGTTGACGATACGATCCATTTTTTAACTCACTACAAACTTGAAATGGAAAAATACGCAGATATCAAAAAGGCTGTTGTAAATTCAATAAGAGAGGCAGGGCAGGCAATTTGTTTTACTTCAATTATTCTTGCTTCAGGTTTTTCAATGTTCTTTCTGTCATTTCATAACGGATTAAGTCACTTTGGGATATTTTCAGCAATAGCAATTCTTACAGCATTTATTGCTGATATATACCTGCTTCCTGCATTGTGTGTATTCTTCGAAGTAGACTTTAATGAAGCCCCAGTAAAATCAGATCATGCAATAGCAACAAATTATTAATGGGGCTCCCGTTTGTCCAGATTTTTGAAATCTGGACAAACGGGAGCCCCCTGGGAGAGATAAAATGAAAAAGATTATTTATATCATGGCATTATTAATACTATCAGCAGCAATAAGTTATGGACAAAGTGCAAAAGGCATTATGAGAAGGGTTGATAATAGGGATGATGGTAAAACAGCCATATCCAGAATTAGCCTGACAACCTACAGGTACATAAAAAAAGATGGAAAAAATGTACCCGCTGAAAAACCAAGGGTTAAGATCATGGATTATATCAAAAAAGATTATGGCCCAAAGGAAAAAGACCACAAAAGTATTTCAATCATTCTTGAACCAAAACGTGACCGGGGCATCAGCTTTTTGCAGTACGACTACGAAGAGGTTGGAAAAGACACTGACCAGTGGATGTACCTGACAGCCCTTGGAAAAGTAAAAAGACTTGTTGCGGGGAACGATTCAGAACCAAAAACAGGTAGTTTCTTCGGCTCGGAATTTAATTATGAGGATATGGAATCCTACAATATTGATGATTATACATATAAAATTCTTGGGGATGAACAATACAAAAATAATGATTGCTGGGTTATTGAAGCAACGCCGGTTTTAAGAAAAGCTATAAAAAGTAACTACAGCCGTGAGATGATGTGGGTAGATAAAAAACGAGATCTAATCCTTAAAATTGTGCTGTTCAATCGAAATGGAAAGAAGTTTAAAAAAATTTACTACAGCAATATCGAAGTAATTGAAGGAATCCTTGTTCCACGGAAAATAGTAGTTAACAATATTATCGCAAAAAGAAGAACTATAATGGTTTATGAAAAAATTAGCTTAAACAGGCCTGTTGAAGATAGTTATCTAACACAGAGAACCATGACAGATAAAGGCTTCCGGGAAAGAAAACTTAAGGAATATCAGAACACGATTATGTGAATGGATCCTCCGGTGGCACCTTGTCAGAGCCTATCCCAGACAAAGACCAAGACAGAAGGCCAAACTTTGGTCTGTTTTATGCTATTCGGTCAGCCACTAATTAGTTGATAACAGGTTGTACTTCCCGCGGGGATCAGTGATTGAGATATAGTATCCCCAATAAAATTGGTCTCATGAATACTAGTAAATTAACATCCATTTAATGAAAGAATCACCACTGAAAAAAAATGTAAGCATCAAGCATAGATCTAAGATAGGGTAAAGTAATTGAAGTTTATAAAAATAAAGAATCTAATATATGTCATTTTAATTATTTTAATCTGTGGAAATGCATTTGCACAAAATGACCCTGAAAATACGAACACAAAACAGATAAGAAGCTTCGATAATGAAAACGATGAAGACTCTTTCGATGAAGAAGAAGAAGAAGACTTTGAATATGACCCCCAAATAAATAATTATGATAAAATCACCGACAATTCAGACGATCAATTTCACCTATGGCCTGACTCTACGTTCTGCGTTTCCCATAAACTGTCCTATGGAACTAAGGAACCAGATAATGAAGTAATTGATAACAGATCTTATCTGAGGGGTGAGTTGGAAAAAACTCTTTCTGATATATTTTTTGTAAGGTTTGACGGCAAAGTAACTCAATTTTTCGAAAATGATCACGTTGCAAAAGCAGACAATAAAAATCTCTACTATAAAGCCGAAATACGAGAGTTTTATCTCCAGGCAGGTTTTGAAAGTTTTAAACTAAGGGCAGGCAAGCAGATAATTGTCTGGGGAGAGACAGATGGTGATGTAATAAATGATGTTGTATCCCCAAGGAATGAAGAGGAGTTTGTGTTTATAGATCTTGAGGATTCAAGGATGGGGCAGTACATAACATCCCTTGATATATATTCAGACTACGGAGATACTCTTTTCTTTGTACTTTTCAAACCTGAAGTTAACAATACTCCTGATCAGGGAACAAGATACTATGTAGACTATCCTGATTTGAATATCACTGATGAATCCAGAAACTTTTCCGATAGGGAAGCGGGGCTAAAGTGGAAAAAAACATATGGAAAGTTTGATATTTCACTTATGACCGCATCTCTTTTGCAAAATGCCGGTGTATTGGAGTTTCAGAAAGGGAATGAATATAAAAATAATTATGGCAGATACAGTTTTTATGGAATTGGTCTGAACTACACGTCAGGAAGCTTTCTTTATAAGCTGGATGCCTCTTACAAAAAAGGATTTTCCCTTCAGTCGGTAAACGCAAATAACCAGTTCATTGGAAAAGAGAGTGATTTAATAGACACTGCAATCGGAATCGAGTACGATGCAAACGGAAGATATATCCTGAATTTTGAAATTACAAATCGGCACATCTTTGATTATTCGGAAGGTTTATATGGTGTTGAACAGGATAATACAGGAGGATATTTTCAGTATTTAAAGTCGTTTCTCAATGAAACATTAGAGTTCCAGTATATATATTTTTATCAGTTTCAGGAAAAAAATTCATTTCACCAGGTAGAACTTGTATACAGCTTTTCTGATGATCTTCAGTTAACGGTGAATTATACTATTTTCAACATAAATAATGAGGATAGTTTTTTGTGGAATTACAGAAATGAAAACAGGGCAGGGGTTGAATTTAAATTCTATTTCTAAAGCATTGCTGATTGTATGAAATCACCACCCCGTGTGGGTTGTCCCCATACCGAGGCTTGCGCATATTTCATTCCATACATATTTTTTAGATTTTTTATTGTCGGTGATACCCTATCCATTTTTACTATTTTATGATACGAATTTTCCCATGAAAATAAAATTATCCATCATCATTCCTGTGTACAGGGAATCGGCCATTATATCTACAACCATTCAGAGTCTTTTGAATTTGAAAATCCCCCTTCCCTTTGAAATTATTGTCTCCGATGGAGAACCCAGCCACTCAACCCTGACCCATCTTGAGGCCGATAAAAGCCTCTCACATCTGCCCTTGATCAAACCGATACCCTCCCCTAAAGGCCGGGGTATCCAGTTAAATAAAGGAGCTAAAGCTGCTGTGGGAGAACTATTTTTTTTCCTCCATGCCGATACCAGGATCGATCAAAGGGGGGTGGAGTTGATGATAAAAACATGGCAAAACCATATTGATCCCCTTTTTTGCGGAGCCTTTGATCTTCACATTAATTCCGGAAAAAAAGTCTTCCGGATAATTGAAAAGGTTGCCTCCGCCCGTTCACGACTCACAAAAATTGCCTATGGTGACCAAGGTATTTTTATGTCCCGGCAATTATTTGATAAAATCAATGGATTCCCGGATATACCCATCATGGAAGATGTGGGTATCATGTCGAAATTAAAAAAGCATGCTATTAAACCCATATTTTTACCCCATTCCATTTCCACCTCTGCAAGACGATGGAAAGACCAGGGAATTTTATTCACCACTTTCAGAAACTGGGTACTGATTTGTCTGTATATTCTTGGGATACCCCCCAAGGTTTTGGTAAAATATTATTAAGCATTATCCTTTAAAGTCACCCACAAAAACACTGATTTTTTCACTTTCTCTCTTTAAAGCTTCATATATTTCGTCTGCGCCGTCCATTTTATTGTTCTTACCCATTTGCTCCAATTGATCAACAATATCAATACAGTTTCCAGCCGACAAGTAAGTAAGCATACCCTTAAATCTATGGGCGGTTTTTTCAAGTTCGGAAGCATTTTTTTCATCAAGGGATTTTTTTATATTACTAAGCAATATCCTATAATTTTTAATATAGTCATCAAAACACCTTTTCAACAAAACCATATCATTATCCATGATACCCAAAAGATCTTCCATATCTACCGGAGGCATTGAAAAATCCTTCAAACCATCTGCCCTTAATACTATCGGGACTTTTTTCCCAATTGGAACACCTTCATTTTTTCCAATGTAATTACTAATTTTTCCAAATAAGACCTCTTGTTTTACAGGTTTAGTAATATAATCATCCATCCCGGCCCCGATAAATTTTTCTTTATCACCCTCCATGGCGTGGGCTGTCAATGCTATTATATGTATTGGATCTTGATTTTTTTCTTTTTCCCTTTTCCTGATTTCCCTGGTCGCTTCAAGACCATCCATCACAGGCATTTGCCCATCCATTAAAACGATATCAAACTGATTTTTTTCGATAACTTCAATCGCTTGCCGGCCATTCTCCGCAACAACCACACTTGCACCAATTTTTCTTAACATGGTGGAAGCCACCGCCCGATTCATTTCATCGTCATCGACAACCAGTACCCTAATTTTATCTTTTGAAAAATCGGTCATAAAATATTTAGTAACAATAGAATCCGACACCGGATCTCTATCATCGTTTTTCCTACCCAAGACCAGGCAAAGGCTGTCAAAAAACTGGGATTGCTTTACAGGCTTTGTAAGATATGCCGCAAAACCTATATCCTTTGCTCGCTTGGCATCACCCCTCATTCCCATTGAGGTCAACATAACCAGTATAGTTTCCGAAATATCAGGATCAGCTTTGATCTTACGTCCCAAAGTCTCTCCATCCATTCCCGGCATCTGCATATCCAAAATGGCTATATGATATAAGTCATTCTCTTTTACAGCTATACGAAGTTTTTCCAGGGCCTCCTGCCCTCCCGACGCTTTTTCAAATCGACACCCCCATCTTTTTAATAGTTGTGATAACAAGAATCTGTTTGTTTCATTATCATCAACTATCAGTATTCGTTTTGAACAAATATCTTCCGGTAAAGCCATTGAGCTTTCAATCCCCCGGGTCTGCTTTTTAAAAACCGAGGTAAACCGGAAAGTTGTACCGTAACCTTCCTCACTCTCCACACCGATCTTACCATCCATCATTTCACAAAGTTGCACGGATATTGCCAAGCCCAATCCCGTACCACCATATTTACGAGTTGTGCTGCCATCAACCTGGGAAAATGATTTAAATAACCGATCCATACGATCCTTGGGAATTCCAATACCGGTATCGCGTATTTCAAACCGGACCGTTACACTTGATTGCTCTTCTTTTTCCAAAAAAGCACGGATCACAACTTCACCGGTGTGGGTAAACTTAATTGCATTTCCAATCAGATTCATAAGTATTTGACGTAACCTCACTGGATCTCCCTGAACCTGGGTGGGAAGATCATGATTAATCAGGCATACAAGCTCCAACCCTTTATCAAATGCAATGATTGAAAGTACATCGGCAACATCTTCAATAGTTGTTCTTATATTAAAATCAATAATCTCAAGTTCCAGTTTCCCGGCTTCGATCTTAGAATAATCCAAAATATCATTAACAACCCTTAATAAGGCATCGGCACTCCTTGCTATTCTCCTGGTATAGTTTAACTGTTCATCATCAAGTTGAGTCTCTAAAAGTAAAGAAGACATGCCGATAATACCATTCATTGGGGTTCTGATTTCATGACTCATATTAGCAAGAAATTCACTCTTTGCCTGGTTGGCGGATTCAGCCACAATCTTCATTTTTCTCAATTGATTCTCAATTTTCTTTCGATGTGCCACTTCATCCATTAATTCCATATTGCGATTATTTAAAATAATCATCTGCCGATCACGAAATCTCATAAAAAAATACAGGCCAAACAATCCGATTAGATACAATACCAAATGAACTATAATCAACTTGTTTTTTGAATATTTGATGGCATCAAGATATGGTTTAGCCGGGATAGTCACACTTATCCCTCCCCGAATATCACCAATTTTGTACCCCTGTTTGGCATGGCATTGTAAACAACCTTTTTTTACAAACAATGGTGCCATATATCGGTATACGGCATCTTCTTCAATAAAATCGGTTACACTTTTTTTACCATCTTTGAATATATTCAAAGCCTTTTTTTCCCACTCATCTGCTTTATTTGCCGGCCTGATAGGCTTTAAACTTGTGATATGAAATTGGATATTGTTTTCTTTTTTTGCAATCTGTGCAATTTGTCGCGTCATAAAGGCAGGATTTATTTTAGTTAACTTGAGCCCCTTCTCTTTTGAAACGATATCCCGGTTTGGTATTTTTAAATAGGGATTTGGCTTTGTCTTTTCAGTTATTAATACATATACTCCCCCATGCATTGCATTCCACGATCTGGTGGTTTCTATCTCCTTAAAAAAGGCCTTGCCAACATTACTAACCAATTGGAAATTACTATCATTCATCGTACGAATATTTGAAATCAAAGAAAAGAGGATGACCATTGTCCAAGAGAACATAATCAAAAAGAAATAGATTCGATCCTTCATTCTACCTCCACCTCTTCCATGGGATCTCCTTTTTGATTTTTTATCCCAGCCACTGGAATACAGGGTATTTCAAGATATTTACCCATTCTCCTGAAAATTTCCAAACCATCTGATCCAAGGATACTCTGATCCAAGGATACTCTGATCCAGTAAAACACAAATCCATACTAAACTCCATGAAATTTCGGCAATTAGATCTGAAGAGCCACAACAATCCTCCCTGTAAAACACCAGAACCAAAAGAACTGCAAGTTAATATTCAATCCAGCGTACAAACTATTATGGATTAAAATCAAATAGGGGATTATTTTTTTGAAAACTTTGAAGATCCTCCAGGGTATCGATATCCTGCAGAGTCGGTAAAATACCTGTGGAAAGACCGGCAACTTTACATTTTTCAATGGTGGTTGAAAACACAGAATCAGTTCCCCAGTCAATCTGGGAAAAAAGGTCGAGGCAAAACCGATTGCGTTGAAATCCGATGAGCCAATATCCCCCGTCGAGACTGGGGCCTATAACCACATCTTTTTCATTAAGCCGGGATTGGGCTTCCAAAAGATGATCGGCACTGATATCCGGGATATCAGTGCCGATCAAAATGGCTTTTTGAGCTCCCTGACCAAATACGAAAGACAAAGCATTGCTCATACGATATCCCAAATCATCCCCTGCCTGGAACATATAAATATGATCCTTCCCAAGCCAGTCCTCCACCAGACTCTGCCCATGGGCCGGGAAAAAACAGATTCTGTGATCCATGCCTGATTTTTCAACGGCCGACAAAGTTGTTTGAACAAATTTTTTGTAGAGAACCAGAGTTTTTTCATCCCCTAAATCCCGGGCAAGACGAGTCTTTACCCTCCCTATTTCCGGGGCCCTTAAAAACACAATTACTATTATTTTATTTTTCAGACTCAACTGGCTAATCCATTCCTTTCCAGGCATCAATACCGACGGCAAAGCCATACACATTTTGATATCCTAAGTTTTGTAGCCCACAACACCCCATTATGACTTTTGGAACACCTGATAACGCCGCAGTATATCACAATCTCTTTGTCCTTGTCGCCCCAGAAAAAACGCAAAAGAGGCAAATGGATAATTCAAATAGATTTAAGGGACAAAATAGGTTATTCCTATATTTATTTTGTGGGTAAAATCAATAATTTGAATCGTTCCTATATTTATGATAAACAAAAAATAGTGTTTGATCTTTAATCAAAAGTTTTTGCTTTAAAAAAACCATAGTCTATTTAAGTTTACTCAACAATTTATTAAATGGAATTTAATTGATGGAAAGAATCAAGGTTTCCAAAGGATTTACACCCAGACTTGCCGGAACACCGGACACAAGCCTCATAAAATTACCAGATAGCACTACCATTGGAGTGTCGGCCATGGATATTCCCTATATCCGCCCGAAACTGCTGGTAAAGGAAAATGAATCGGTGAAAACGGGTACGCCTCTGTTCTGCGACAAACGTGACAAATCCATTCAATACGTATCTCCCGGCACAGGGACAGTTAAAAAAATCTGCTTTGGCCAACGCCGACGATTACAAGAAGTCGTTATCAGCCTGGACAAATCAGATAAATTTATCCAATTTGATCCTGTCACAAAATCCGCTCTTAAAACCATTTCCAAAGAAAAGCTGATCCTACTTCTCAAACAGGGAGGACTCTGGCAGTCTTTACGCCAATTTCCAGCAAAGGATACGGCGGACAGCAATCATAATCCTGCCATGATCATTGTCTCCCTGAACGGCAATGATATTTTTTCTCCCCATCCGGGAATTTTGCTTGAAAATGAAAAAACCGCCTTTGAATTCGGTCTGGACCTGTTAAAATGTTTTTCCGATTCAATCATTGTGACAGCCCGACAAAGCAGCCTTGAACGGCTTGAGTCCGTCAAAGCCCATATCACCCACCGGGTACCCGACACCTACCCTGCCTGGGATCCGGGGGTGGTACTCTTTCACTTAAAAAGATCATCGGAAGAAAACTCTGCCTGGTGTATCAATGCAGAACATCTGGTCATGATGGGTAAATTTTTACTCACCGGCCAATACCCCATACAAAAAATTGTTACCGTCACAAAAAATGGGGATAAAAGACCCCATCTACTGGTCAGACAGGGCACTCCCATTAAAACTCTGGCCGGAAATTTTCACAAGAACGGAATCATCACCACCGGCCAATTCAACGGCAGAATTGCCGATCTTGACAGCCATATGGGTTTTTTTGACAACACCTTGAATATCATAGAGAACAAAGAGGATAAAGAAGAACTATTCGGGTTCATCAGATCCGGGATTAACAAAACAAGCGTCTCCAAAACCTTTTTATCCTGTCTTTCCAAAAACTATAAACAAGTGGACTGTAACATCCACGGGGAAGAAAGAGCCTGTATCAATTGCAGTTATTGTGAAACTATCTGTCCCAATGATTTAATGCCAAGTTTCATAATGAAAGCCCTGCACAGCCATGAGATAGAAGACGCCCTGGAATATGGCCTACTGGATTGCTGCCGCTGCGGACTTTGCTCTTATACCTGTCCGTCCAAAATAGAATTGACAAACATTTTATCCAATGGAATGGATTCCTATTACAAGGACAAAGAATGAACCCCCTTAAAAAACTATTTGATCAGAATGAACCCAGATTTACAGGGACTGGAAAATATAAAAAATTTGCCCCCCTGTTTGAAGCCACCAAAACCTTTTTCTTTTTTCCCTCTCCCAAAACCCTTGTAATGCCCTTTATCCGGGACCATCTGGATCTCAAGCGCTATATGAGTTTTGTCCTCATCGCCCTTTTACCGGTCCTGATTTTTGGCATCTATAATACAGGTTTTCAGTCGGGTCTTGCCTTGGGAAAAGAGTTTGGCCTGGTAAAATCCTTTCTCACGGGACTGAGCTATGTACTGCCCATCATCATTGTCTCCTACGGGGTGGGATTTTTCTGGGAAATTCTTTTTGCAGTCATACGAAAGCATAAAATAAGCGAAGGTTTTCTGGTAACAGGAATATTGTTTCCTTTAACCCTGCCTGCAACCATCCCCTTGTGGCAGGTGGCCCTGGGAATTTCATTCGGAGTTATCATCGGCAAGGAAGTCTTCGGGGGTACTGGCAGAAACATTTTAAATCCAGCCCTGACTGCCAGGGCCTTTATCTTTTTTTCCTATCCCATATCCATGTCCGGAAACATATGGGTAGCAAATACCGTGGATGGACTTTCCAGTGCCACAGCCCTGGCTGTCACGGCAATCAACGGCGAATCCATTAGCCACGCCCTGTCAACTGCAGGTTTTTCATTGTCCAATCTATTCCTCGGTTTTGTACCGGGCAGTATTGGTGAGACCTCGGCCCTGGCCTGTCTTTTAGGAGCCTTTTTTCTAATCCTCACCCGCATCGCAAATTTTCGCATTATTTTAGGTGGGATTACAGGGCTTATCATAACGGCCATTCTCTTTTATATCATCCCGGAAGGACAAGGAACCTGGGCCAAAGCCGGCCCCCTCTACCACCTATTTGCAGGCGGTTTTTTATTCGGAATTTGCTTCATGGCCACGGACCCGGTTTCAGCCCCCGGCACCAATGCCGGAAGATGGACATTTGGAATTTTAATCGGGTTTCTCACGGTGACAATCCGGGTGGTTAATCCTGCCTTTGTGGAAGGCACAATGCTTGCCATCCTGTTCATGAATGTATTTGCCCCCCTGGTAGACCATCTGGTCATCAAATATAAAAATTCAAAGAGGATACCCAATGTCTGAAACAAAGAGGGATAAAAACAGCAGAGTGAATGTAATCAAATTTGCTTTGCTGGTCTCATTTATTTGCAGCCTGCTGATCACAGCAGCTGTCAGTGGCTTAAAAAAATTCCAACAGGAAAACATTGAACTGGATAAAAAAATTAATCTTCTTGCGGCCGCTAACCTCATTGACACCGGTAAAAAACCATCGAAACAAAAAACAAACGCACTCTATGACAAGCATATCCAGGCAGTCATCGTGGACAACCGGGGAAAAATCCTTAAAACAGATACCCCAAAGTCCATGCATATGTATTTTTATAAAACCGATGGGGTGATCCAGGGTTATATCCTGCCCATCAACAGCCGGGGACTCTGGGGAAAAATCCACGGCTACCTGGCCCTTGAAAATGATGGACAAACCGTGTCGGGCTTTTCCGTATACAGCCATTCAGAAACCCCGGGACTTGGGGGAGAAATAGAAAGTACCTGGTTTGAAAAAAACTTCAAGGGGAAAAAAATATTCAATTCCCATAATAAATTTGTGTCCGTGGGCATTGCCAAGGGAAAAGTTGCAAACCTGCCTGAAAATGAGCGAAAAAATTATGTGGACGGTATCAGCGGGGCCACCCTTACAGGTAAATATCTTTCCGAAGGAATCAAATCCACCCTGACCCGATACGAAGCCGTTTCCATCAATTTGCGTCGGGCAAAGCCGGCGGCCACAAAAAAAGAATCAAAGGAATCCCATGCTAAAAAACAAAACCCACTATAAAGAAATACTGGCAAAGGGTATCTGGAAAGAAAATCCTGTGGCATACCAGGTATTGGGCATCTGTTCAGCCCTTGCCGTCACCGTGAAGATGTCCACTGCCATCGTCATGGCCGTCGCTCTGACCGCAGTTACGGCATTCTCCAGTATGATTATCTCCTCTTTGCGCAAAAAAATTCCATCCAATATCCGAATCATCGTGGAACTGGCCGTCATTGCCTCCCTGGTAATCGTAACCGACGAGATACTCAAAGCCTTTTTTTATGATATCTCCAAGCAATTATCCATCTTTGTGGGGTTGATCATTACCAATTGCATCGTACTGGGCAGAGCAGAAGCATTTGCCCTGGCCAATGACCCCATCGATTCCTTTGTGGACGGCATTGCCAACGGAATCGGCTACGGCCTGATCCTGGTTTTTGTGGCCTTTTTACGGGAATTGCTGGGAACGGGAAAATTTTTTGGCCTGCCTGTTATTCCACAGGTTTTATTTGATGCCGGCTACCAGAACATGGGTCTGATGGTATTGGCTCCCGGGGCATTCTTCATTATAGGCCTTATAATCTGGCTTAAGAACAGCCTGGCCGGCATATCCCATGAAAAAAAATAAAAACCAGTCAAAAAACAGCAACCGGCAAAAAACCAGGCCGGGAAAATAAGGCCGGGAAAATAAGGCCAGGAAAATAAGGAGATAGAATGGGAGATTTATTGAGTCTGTTTATCAATTCTGTGTTTATCGGAAACATCCTTTTGGCATACTTTTTGGGAATGTGCTCTTTTATAGCGGTATCCAAAAATATTGAAACCGCAACAGGGCTCGGCTTTGCCGTCATATTTGTCCTCACCGTCACAAGCCCTGTCAACTGGCTTATCTACCACGGCCTTCTGGCGCCAGGAGCCCTATCCTGGGCAGGGTTGCCGGATCTTGACCTAAGCTTTTTAAAATTTATTACTTTCATCGCCGTTATTGCCGCCATTGTCCAGGCAGTTGAAATGATCATTGATAAATATTCCCCTTTGCTCTATGCCACCCTGGGGGTATTTTTGCCCCTGATTGCCGTGAACTGCGCCATCCTCGGCACCTCGCTTTTTATGGTGGAAAGAAACTACACCCTGGTTGAATCCATTGTCTTTGGAGCAGGTTCCGGCACGGGATGGATGCTGGCCATCGTATCCATAGCAGCCATACGCAAAAAAACCCAATATGCCGATGTTCCAAAGGGGCTTGAAGGATTCGGCATCACCATGATCATTGCAGGACTCATGGCCATGACATTCATGATGTTCTCAGGAATTACCCTTTAAAGGAGAAAATATTTGATTTACCTTATCAGCATACTTGTCTTTTCAGGCGTCATCTTTGCCCTGGTAACGATACTGCTTTTTGTGGAAGCCAGGGTAACAAGCCAGGGGGAACACGACATCATCATTAACAAAGACAATACCCTGAAAATTTCCGGTACTCCCTCCCTTTTGTCCGCTCTCGGAGATCAGGAATTTTTTTTGCCTTCAGCCTGCGGCGGCTCCGGCTCCTGCGGCATGTGCAAATGCGAGGTGATTCACGGCGGAGGCAGTATCCTGCCCACGGAACTGGCTCACTTAAGCCGCAGGGATAAACTTACCAATAAACGCCTTGCCTGCCAACTCAAGGTAAAGGAAAACCTTGAGATCAAAATTCCGGAATCCATTTTTGGCATTAAAAAAATCAACGCCGTTGTGGTCTCCAATGATAATGTGGCCACCTTTATCAAGGAATTGGTATTAAAACCTGAAACACCCATGGATTTCAAGGCCGGAGCCTATATCCAGATTGATGTACCTGAATATGATTTAACCTTCAAAGATTTTCATATTGCAAGCAAATATATCAGTGAATGGAAAAAATACAATTTTCTATCCCTGACGGCAAGGGGTATGAAAGCAGGTTTCAGAGCCTATTCCCTGGCCAACCCACCCCATGACAATGAAATTATGATGATGAATGTAAGAATTGCCACCCCCCCACCGGGTACAGAAGGCATTCCGCCGGGGTTTGGATCTTCCTTTATTTTTGGGTTAAAACCCGGAGACAAGGTACTTATCAGCGGACCCTACGGAGATTTCATGGCCAAAGAAAGCAAAAATGAGATGTGCTTTATCGGAGGAGGGGCCGGCATGGCTCCCTTGAGAAGCCATATTCTTCACCAGCTGGATGGGGTCCACACAAAACGAAAAATTTCTTTCTGGTATGGAGCCAGGTCTAAAAAAGAGATGTTTTATGACAAAATTTTCAAAGATCTGGAACGACGGTATGACAATTTCAGCTACAGGGTTGCACTTTCTAATCCGGACAAAGAAGACAAGTGGACCGGCATGACGGGCTTTATCCACAACAATTTGTGTGATTCCTATTTGTGCGCCCATGAAGACCCCACGGAGATTGAATTTTATTTATGCGGCCCGCCACCCATGATCGATGCGACCATCAATGCCTTATATGATCTTGGGGTGGAAGATGAAATGATCTTTTACGATAAATTTTAAAAGGCGTTGTTTCCTGACCCCATTATATGCTAAAAAGATGCCGCCATAGGAATGGACGCTGCAACCAATAGGGGCTGCACTGCTGACATGCCCTGCAACCAGGGGCTATCGGCAGAACAAACAAAATAAAAAGAGCAGGCGGGTTCTATACAAAACAGGACAGATACCATGAAATTTTTAGGTAAAAATTTAAATAATCCCCTTGTACTGGCCTCGGGTGTCCTCGGGAACAATAAAGAGATTCTGGAAAGGGTCCACAAGAACGGATGCGGCCTTGTAACCATGAAATCCATAGGCCCGGCCCCCAGGGATGGACACAAAAACCCAACGGTCATCGATCTGGGCCATGGCATGATCAATGCCGTGGGTTTGCCCACCCCGGGATATGCCCACATGGAAGAGGAATGGAAAGCCCTTGAAAAAAGAAATTTCCCCTTAAATGCCAGTATTTATGGAGGTTCCGTAAAGGAATACCAGGCCGTGGCTCAATTTGTTACAGCCAAAAATCCCGATTTCATTGAAATCAATATTTCCTGCCCCAATTCCGAGGAACATGGCATGATCTTTGGGGTAAACGAAAAATCCGCCTTTGATGTGGTGGCCGCTGTAAAAAAGGTTATTGACCAACCCCTGATTGCCAAATTGACCCCCCAGGCCCCGGATATCGCAAAAATTGCAAAAGCCTGTGAAGATGCAGGTGCCGATGCCATCTGCGCCATTAACACAGCAGGACCCGGCATGGTCATTGACATTGAAGCCCAAATGCCCATACTGGCATTTAAAAAGGGCGGGCTTTCAGGCCCCATGATAAAACCCATTGCCATTCGATGTGTCTATGATATCTACAAGGCTGTTTCCATTCCCATCATTGGACTTGGCGGTGTAACCACGGGAGAAGATGCCGTGGAAATGATCATGGCAGGGGCCAGTCTTGTGGGTATTGGTTCTGGGGTTCGATACCGGGGCATAAATATTTTTAATCAAGTCAACCAGGAACTTAACTCCTGGCTTACAACCCATGGCACCACCTTGGATAAGATCCGGGGAGCCGCCCATAAAACAAATTGCTTCCAGGAAAGTGCCCAATGAAACCTGTCACCGACCAAACCCCAATCATGTTGAAGCTGGCCCATAAACGAATCGACAGCGCCAACTTTGCCACCTTGTTTTTTGACTATTCCCTGGATTTTAAACCGGGTCAGTTTGTGATGATATGGATACCGGGAATGGATGAAAAACCCTATACAATTTCCCATCACAACAAATCCAGGTTCGGCATCACCATCGAAGCCAAGGGACTCTTTTCCAAAAAAGCCGTGGCCATGGAAGAGGGTGACCTTATGGGGTTTCGAGGACCATTTGGCAATGGTTTCCATACCATCTCCTCTTCCAACATTGCCGTTGTAGCCGGAGGTTGCGGCATGGCCCCCCTGGCTCCCCTGGTTGAAACCCTTGACCGGGATATCATTTTTATCCACGGGGCCAGATCCAAAGAGTTTCTTTTGTATCGCCACAGGTTTGATATCCAGCGGCAAATCTGCACCGATGACGGCAGCCAGGGACACAAGGGGTTTGTCACCGATCTGCTGGAAAAAGAGATTATAAACCGGAAAAAAACCGATAAACAACCATTGGAAATGGTATATACCTGCGGTCCTGAAATTATGATGCACCGTGTTTTTCTTCTCTGTGAATCCTTTGATATCCCCTGCCAGGTTTCCCTGGAACGGTATATGCGCTGCGGTTTTGGGGTATGCGGAGCCTGTGTTTGCGGTGAGCAGGTGGTGTGCAAGGACGGCCCGGTATTTGATTCAAAGCGCCTTCGCACCATGGATGATTTTAATAAGATAGCCCTATTAAAATCTGGCAAACCCGTCAACATGGACCAGTATTTTTCATGGCGATGCCAATCCTAGAACCTAAATTTTTTAAAATCCAAGATTAACATAAAAAGACAAGGATAAATCCATGACCTACCAGGAAGAATTTATTGAATTTTTAATCAAATGCGATGCCTTAAAATTTGGTGAATTTGAATTAAAAAGCGGCCGTATCGCCCCCTACTTCATAAATACCGGCATGTTTGACACCGGCAGTAAAATCAAGACTCTCGGCACCTATTATGCCAAAGCCATCCAGGAGCACTTTGGAGAGGATTTTGACGGAATATACGGCCCTGCCTATAAAGGGATTCCCCTGTGTATTAGCGCTGCAGCCGCCCTCTCCGACA
Source organism: Desulfobacteraceae bacterium (assembly GCA_024226935.1). Classification (GTDB taxonomy): domain Bacteria; phylum Desulfobacterota; class Desulfobacteria; order Desulfobacterales; family Desulfobacteraceae; genus NBML01. Next base: position 36,381 of record JAAELK010000256.1, on the reverse strand, counting down.
TGGACCTTGACAAAGGATATGTTTTTAACCGAAAAGAAGCCAAAACCTATGGAGACAAAACTGCGGTGGTGGGCATGCCCTTAACCGCCGACACCAGACTCGTTCTGGTGGATGATGTCATCACCTCGGGCAAAGCCATCCGGGAATCCTTAGAAATTTTGAAGGCCTGTGACAATCCAAGAGTCACGGGAATTGTCATCAGCGTCAATCGCCAGGAAAAAGGGAAGACAGACCAAAATGCTTTAAAAGAAGTAGAAAAAGTCCTGGGCATCCCTATTTTTTCCATTGTATCCATTTCAGATATCACCTCCTATCTTCACAACAAAGTTGTTGACGGCCGGGTAATTATAGATGATGCCATGCAGAAAAAAATTGATGCCTATCTTGAAGAATATGGAGCGAATTAACCCATGTTTTGCCCGTCTTTCTATTCTTCCAATATCTTTTTGACAGTTGTTGCAAGTTCACTTCGGGAAAAGGGTTTTTGAATAAAATTAACCCCTTCCTCCAGGACACCATGGTCGGCAATAATATTGGCCGTGTAGCCGGACATAAAAATAATTTTAAGGGCCGGGAGATTTGATTGCAGACAATCCGCCAATTCACGCCCGTTCATTCCCGGCATGATCACATCGGTGATAAGCAGGTGAATTTTTTCGGAACAATCCCCGGTCAAGGCCATGGCCCCCTCTGAATTTTCGGCTATCAACACTTTATAGCCAAGTCTTTCAAGACTTTTTCTGGTAAGTTTCAATACCGCAGGATTATCTTCCACCAGCAAAATAGTCTCCCCATCACCCCTTGGGATTTCCCCAATTTTTTCCCCTTGTTTTTCAAGGGATTTACTCAAATACCGGGGCAGATAAATCTTAATACTTGTCCCTTTGCCCAATTCACTATAAACATTTATAAACCCATTGTTCTGCTTAATAATACCATATACCATTGACAGGCCGAGACCAGTACCTTTTTCCACCCCCTTAGTGGTAAAAAAAGGCTCAAAAATATTGTCCAATAATGCCTTATCTATACCACATCCATTATCCCCAAGAGCCAGCATCACAAACTCTCCGGGGACAAACCCCGGATGATCTTCGCAATACGCTTTATCAAATACAATTGAGCAAGTTTCAATGATGATCCTGCCAACACCTTGGATGGCATCCCGGGCATTAATACATAAATTGACCAAAATCTGATCAATCTGGGAGGTATCCATTTCAATAAATAAAGAGATTGAAGCCGGCGACCATACAAGATCAATATCCTCACCAATGAGGTGGCGAAGCATTTTAAGCAGGTTTTCCACAGCCCCATTCAAATCAAAAACCGTCGGCAGGATAGGTTGTTCACGGGCAAAGGCCAATAATTGCCGGGTAATGCTTGCAGCACTTTCAGCCGCCGTAATAACTTCATTAAGATCCTCATAAAATGGATCTGCCCGATCCATTTTATCCATTACAAGTTTTGTGAAACCCATAATCACGCTGAGGGCATTATTATAATCATGGGCAACCCCCCCCGCCAGCCGCCCCACTGATTCCATTTTTTGAGATTGACGAAGTTGTGATTCCAATGTTTGTTTTTGTTGTTCTCCCTCTATTCTTTCGGTAATATCCCGGATATTGCTTATGTTGAGCTTTCTATTATTCAAATCAAAATAGTTGGCCTTAATCTCAACGGGAAATACCTGCCCTCCTTTTTTCCGGTGATACCTGATGGGAATAGAATGTGGAAAAGTTTTCCGGAACACCGCTTTTGTTTTTTTCACCTCCGCCGACAGATCAACGGCTTTCATTTGCAATAGTTCTTCATATCCATACCCGTAAAGTTTTACGGCGGCTTCATTGGCATCTAATAAATCCATTGTTGCAACATCCACCAGAAACACGGCATCCGAAGCGGACTGGAAAAGGATGCGATATTTTTCTTCATTTTCCCGCAAGCTAATATTTTGCCGATTGATTCTTGCCAGGAACTCTTTTGATTCAGTAATGTCCCGCCCCACGGATTGAACTTCCTCCAGATTTCCAGCGCCATCAAATACCCCCCTGTTAACAAATTGCATCCAATGGATTCTGCCTACCCCGGAGTAAACCCTGTTTTCAATGACAACGCTAGGATTTGATGGGGACAATGTCCCTAATTTTTCTTCAATATTACCAAGATTCTCATCCACCGATGGGGGATGCCATTTTTTTCCTAATAATTCTCCTTTGCTTTTATTAAAAAAATCGCAATATGGTTGATTTACAAAGGTAAACACACCATTGACAGAAACGCGACACACAAGTTCTGTCTGATTTTCAATCAGGGACCGATAGCGGTTCTCGCTCTGGAAAAGCTTTATTTGTGCCGATCTGGATTCCCTTAAAATCAACATTGCGATTGTAATTGATGCAAGAGAACCCAATGACAAAAATATAATCAAGGCTAAAGTCATCTTCCAATGAACTTTTTCAGTTTTTTGCATAAAATCAGCGGCTTTGCTCCTTGCATAATTTGTCAATTCAATCATTTTGTCTTCCAACAAGATAACATGATTAGCTCCCCTATCGGTGCTCAGGTAGGTTGCGGCGTTTTTCTCCCCACGGCGAACCAAAACGATGATCTCTTCTCTGATCGGTTGCCAATTTTCAAATAAGATTCGAGTCTGGTTTTCAAGCTTTTGCCCCCCATCCCCCAGAATCTTTTTTTTTACGATATCAAGATAGATATAAACTTGATTTTCCTGTTCATTAACGGCCATAACAAAGCGATGAATATCCGATGGTGAAGTGGAACGTATTAATTTCTCCATGTTCCAATGGATTTTTGTGATGGAAACAATTGCATGAACAGCTGCATTTGATACGATCAAGGGATGATTATAAATAGTTCTGGTCTGTTTGGAAACAATGGGCAGATAATAGAGAGTCAATAACCCAAAGAGAATGAATATTGAAATAACTAATCCAAAACCCAGGATCAGCTTTTGCGAGATAGTTACCGTTTTCCCTTTCTCCATTTTAGGCTCCATTTAAAATGATCTTTCCATGGTTCAGGAATTTTAGTAAAACAATACGATATCCCGGCATATCCAAAATCCATAAAACTGCCGGAATAATTTAATTAATTCTGATATTTATCAAGGTACAATATCTCCAGGCGCAACACAAATTGATTTTTTCCCAGGATGGATTATCAAACCAAATTATTGCAAAGCAAATCAATGGATGTTAGATTAAAGATTCATCAAGTCATCCGGTAAAAAGGAAAACGCAAATGAACATGCAAATACCATTTGGAGAAATGATCCCGTACACCATTACCAGGTACAAAGAAAACCGCATGTTTGAAGAAAACACTGTTGTGGCAGCGGAGATCCCCTTGACTTTTGTAGTCAATGACCATGAAATCGCCACACTCATGTGCACCCCCTCCCATTTAAAAGCTTATGCCTACGGGTTCCTCTTTACTTCCGGATTAATAAAAGGAGTCGAAGATATCCTTGCCTATGAATGCGACGAAAAAAAATGGCGGGTGGATATACTGATAAAAAACTTTGTTGATCCCCAATTGCTGGGACAACGGGTCTACACCGCAGGATGCGGCAAGGGAGTGATCTACACCTCCATGGTCGAACTTTCCAGCCGACACCCCATTGACAGCCAGATCCGAATCAATGGAGAAGACATTATTACTGCCATGCACTGGCTCCAGGGCTGTTCAAGTCTTCACAAGCAGACCGGCGGGGTTCATTCAGCAGCTATCAGCAAGAACGGCACCCTGCCCCAATTTCACATTGACGATATAGGCCGCCACAATGCCGTGGACAAAATCATCGGCACTCTGCTTTTGGACCGGACAATCAATAAGAACCTTGTGCTGCTCACCACGGGTAGAATCTCTTCGGAAATTTTACACAAAGCCCGGCGATTTTCGATTCCAGTTCTGGCATCCCGGGGGGCTCCCACCCACCAGAGTGTTTTACTGGCAAAGGAAATGGGCATTACCATTGCAGGTTTTATCAGGCGAACCAATTTTGTCGTATTTTCCCATCCCGAAAGGATTATTAATCCATGAAACCAGATTTTTCAGAGATACTTGATAATGACTTTTTTTTAATATAGCGGTTCCCCATAATTGGCGAGGACAGCTATACCGGAGGAGATATGGATTCCCAAAACATTTTTAAAAGTGCCATTACCTATGAAAAAAAAATTCGCGATCTTTACTTGTCTGCCGTTGATACCATTGATGATGCCAGGGGAAAGGACCTTTTCAAGGCTCTGGCCGATGATGAACAATCCCATGTGGATTTTCTGGAATACAGTCTAAACCGTTTAGACTCGGCCAAGGATTTTGAAGTTGAAAAACTTAAACCAATCCTTTCTTCAAGTATTAACGACGATGTTGATCATATGAAGAAAAAAATTCCCAAACAGATGCTGGGAGATATCAAACGGGCCCTAAATGCCGCCTTGTCCTTGGAAATCGAAACCAGCCGATTCTACAAAAAGGCCTGGGAAAACTCCAAGGGTCAGATAAAAGAAATCTTTAAAAAATTCCACGAGATCGAACAAAGTCACGTGGAATTGGTTCAAATCCAACTGGACTATGCCTCGAAAAACGGATATTGGCTGAATTTTATGGAAATTAATATGGAAGATTAGGAGTGAAAAAAGGGTATCATGTCACCACTCGATATCACCATAAAGATGGTGAACATAATTTTTTTTACAAAATAACAGGAGTTCCCTATGGGTACCGTTGCTTCCCCCAGTATTTTAATAGCAGATGATAATCCAACAAACCTGAAGGTTTTAAGATCCATGCTGGAAGGCAAGGGATATGAGGTAACCTCAGCTGAGGATGGAGTCCAGGCATTAAAGCGTATCAAACAATCTCCGCCTGATTTAATCCTTCTGGACATCCACATGCCAAGAATGACGGGTTATCAAGTGATCGACAGATTAAAAAAGAATCCCATCCTTAAAAGCATCCCGGTCATTTTTATTTCTGCTCTAAGTGATTCCTTTAACAAAGTGTTAGGATTCCAAAAAGGGGCCGTGGATTATATTGAAAAACCATTCCACGGAAAAGAGATTAAGGCCAGGGTGGAAACCCACCTCAAACTTCAATATTACCAGAGACAACTCAAGGAACGGGCAGCTTCCAGTGAAAAACGATTCCAACTCACCTTTGAAAATGCTGCAGTAGGCATTGCCCATACCAGAATGAGCGGCTCATTTTTCAGGGTCAACAAATGCTTTTGCAACATCCTGGGATATAATGAAAAGCAATTTGAAACCCTGACAATAAAAGACCTGACCCTACCGGAGGAATGGGACCATGATCTTTTGGCCATCAAGGATCTTTTTAATAATCGGATTGCCACCATCCGCCGGGAAAAACAATTTATTAAAAAAAACAAAGAACTGGTCTGGGTGAGGGTCACAATTTCCATGGCCAGGGACAGCGAAAATGCTTCGGAATATGGGATTATGGTGGTTGAAGATATTACCGACCGAATTAAGGCCGAGGAAGTCCGAACAAAAATAGAAGACCAGCTCAGACAGGCCCAGCGTATGGAAGCCATCGGAACCCTGGCCGGCGGCATTGCCCATGATTTTAACAATATTCTGGGTGTGATCATGGGATATACTGATATCGCCAAGCGTAAACTGCCTCCAGCCTCTTCAGCCCTGAAGAATCTGGAAAGCGTTAATACCGCTGCCAACCGGGCCAAGGATCTGATACAGCATATCCTCACTGCCTGCAGCCAGGTGGAACACGAAAAAAGACCAATCCATATTAGTTATATTATCGACGAAACCATAACCCTTTTACGGGCATCCTTACCCTCCACCATTAAGATTAAAACCAACCTCCAAAAATGCAGACCAATTCTGGCCGATACCACCCAGATACACCAAGTGGTCATGAACCTGTGTACCAATTCCTTCCATTCCATGGAAAAAAACGGCGGCACTCTCACCCTGAAGCTGAGTACGGTATCCCTTCGCAAAGATCGGGAGATCGGCACCCTTGACCTGGTTCCAGGAGATTACAATCTTTTTGAAGTCAAGGATACGGGTTCAGGCATTGACACCACCTCACTTGAACACATTTTTGAACCCTATTTCACCACCAAAACCAAGGACAGGGGGACAGGCCTCGGTCTTTCCGTGGTCCATGGAATTATTAAAAGCCATGATGGTGATATTTGTGTTTCCAGTGAAAGGCTGAAAGGTACCCAAGTCAAGGTTTACCTGCCCTGCCTGGATGAAGAGATAGAATCCCATACAATGATTCTGGATGAGTCTATCCCCGGCGGTAATGAAACCCTGTTAATTGTGGATGACGATGTCCCATATCTGGAAATGATGACCGATCTTCTAAGCGATTTGGGATATCATGTCACAGCCACCCAGGACAGTTTTGAGGCCCTGCAAATCCTCCGGTATGACCCGGGACACTTTAACTGCCTGATCACAGATATGACCATGCCCGGCATGACAGGCGCCCAACTGGCCCAAAAACTTCAGGAAATAGCCCCGGATCTGCCGATTATCATGCATACGGGAATCGATGAAACCAAGGCCAGAAAAAGTGCTGCAACCCTGGGGATAAAAGCATTTTTAAGCAAACCTGTGATTCTATCCAAGACAGCCGTCACCCTGAGAAATGTCCTTGATGGAAAAACTTAAGCAAAGGGTCTGAACTGATGATATAATAAACATCTCCAATGTTCTTAGTTTCTCTTTTATCCATGATCTTGATCTCGGAATTAAATTTCACAGTGGCAATGACGGCCAGATTTTTATTGTTTTCCCTGGCCATATCAAACTGGACCGATGTAAACTTACCTTTTTTACCCCATGCCCAGTAAACCACCTTGTCATGGGCAAAAATGCTGGGATCTTCATAAGCCATGTACAATTCTCCCATCAAATCTTGAACCCCTTGCCGGGATAATTTTTTAAATTGCTCAAAAATGACGAGTACACGAAGGGTTTGCCTGTCTGCCACAATTCTCAAGTTTTTATCCTTAAATTTAAACACCTTTTCAGAAACCGCATCCATGGGGTTTTGAGCTGCAATCTTGCGCTGGGCTTTGGACAATTTTGACCCCAGCATATACCCCTGCCTTTCAATCTTCAAATTTTCAACCTGAGAAAAGAGTGCATTCAATTCACCTGCAAATAAAACATCTGCCATGCAAAACAACACCAGGCACCCGGCAATTATGCCATATAACAATTTTTTGCCCATAATATCCTTTACTTAAAACAGATCAGACAGAAAAACCTTCCGAAGATTTTCCTGCCTGAAATCATTATAAATGATTATTTTTCATAAAATAATTCATCGGTTTATTGATTATACCGCAACCTGTTTTCTTCTTCGATAAGCTTCATGGTCTCGGCACTGCCCCCGGTTTTTATCCAGAGATGTTCAGGCTTTGCCAGAAGAGTGGTAATATATTTGCGATACTTTTCACCCTTACCAGCATGGTCAGCCAGTTCCTGTACCTCGGGTAAAAATTCCTGGTAAAAATTTCTCGAAATCTCATACATACCGTGCCAATGGGTATAATCCGGTGCAAACATGGCCGCTGCCATCCTGGCCCGTCGCCCCTCATGATGCCAGATTTCAAACCAGGTATACCCCAATTTATGCTGAAATCCTGTATTTTCCCATATCTTGTCTTTTTTCAGCATTTTAACCAATTCAAGACCAGGTTTAGCAAACTTGTCATTATACAAGTTAACAAGATCATCCAGCTGGAGATAAAAATCTTTAATATGATTGATGCCATGGCAGGATTTACATACTTCCTGCATGCTGGACCTTCTCTCTTTCCAGGAGACAACACTCTGTATAGTTTTTTCTTCCACCACTTTTTTAAGTTTATCGCCCTGTCTCACATAGGATTTTGCCTGGGCCTTTTGACCAGCCCTGGGCGGTATATCACCAATGATATCTGTAACCGACCCATCAACAAAAACAACCCTGTTCAATTTGGAAGAGATCGGTGCTCTCAAATTCCAGGAAAGTCTATCTCCCACGTTATGACTGTTTTTAGCAATAGAACCGTTGAGTTTAACAAAAGATCCCATATGACAGGTGGAACAGGTAGGGGCCGTATGATAATCATCCCCTAGAACCCAGGCTCCATCCTTGTAAATATTCATACCATTGGGAGAGTATCCTTTATCTGCTGTATAGAATGCAATACCATGCTTAGATTCTTCATATATCTCTTTTTGGGGATGATCCGGGCCCAGATGACATTTACCACAATTTTCAGGCTGCCTTGCCCGGGATGCGCTAAAATCATGTTTTGAATGACAGGCGTTACAAGCGCCCTTACTACCATCGGGATTGATACGACCGATTCCTGAATTGGGCCAGGTATTATAATCCATTTGAGGAGCATCAGTTTTGGACCGGAGCGATTTACCTTCCTTATCACGTTTCAAGGAAACCACTGACCCATGGCACTGCCAACAACCACTGACCATATTTGCTTTATTACCGGGCATACCGCCAACCACTTCGGCCAGCATATTATCCAGGGATGCCATGATTTCACCAGCAGTTGCATGGTGGGAAATCGCCATCTGTTTTGCCTCGGGCTCATGGCATTTAGCACAATCATTGGGCGAAAGGATTGCCTTTATAAATGCACCTTCATGCTGATAACCCATCTCATCTCCACTATCAGCCGCATGGCAATTATAACACCCCACCTGGCCTTCCTTGGCCGCTGCATGGGCAGAATTCTCCCATTGCAAAACCAGGGATTTATTTTCCTTTAAATGACAGGTAATACATTTTTTATTCATTTCCTGAACTTTTGGATTTTTGACGTCAAAGGACTCTTCAGTCAATGCCAGTGCCGCCCCCGCCGTAAAAATGCACAAAATTGTAAACACTAATAATGACCTTAAAAAAGTCATGATCACATTCCTCCAAAATATTAAGATTAGAATGCGGCCCCAGGGCCCACTATTATTTTGCAATATCGTCAGAACAAAAGGACAAACCACCTCCCTTTCCGGTTTTTTTGCTTTTTTTTATCCCTGTGTACCAATACACTCAGATTATACCCCATTATCTTTGTCCCAGAAGGGAAATATTTTACCAAGAAAAAAGAGAATGACAAAGGGAATTGCCATAACGATGATCACGGCAATAATTCCCTCTTTATCAAACCACTGGGGATGAAACTGGGTATACCCCCTTGCGCTTTTACTCATGAGCTGACCGCCAATGACCACATTCCAACGCATGATAAACACCTGGATAAGCAATATACCCGAGACTCCTGCGGCCAAAAAAGTATAAAGAGAAGATCTTATTTTAAAAAGCACCATAATTCCCAGAAGCAAAAGAGGAAGAACCGAACCTATCTTAACCTGCCAGAACCAAAAAGATTTTGCCAAAGGTCCATTTAAAAGCCCTTCCACCATATGATGATAGCCGGTTTTTAAATAGGAATGGGAAAAGACTTCCAGCATTTCAAAGGAAAATGCCAGAATAAAAAAGCCTGTAAGTGTGTTAATCATGGTGACGATACATTCATGGTCAATGGGTCTGGATTTCACCTTAGCAATCACAATATAAGCAAAGACGATGGCAGAGATTCCAGACACACAAGCCGAAAAAAGAAAAATCACCGGCATAAGAGGAGAGGACCAGGTAGGATTGGCTTTAACCCCACCAAATATAAATCCGACATACCCGTGGAGAACTGCAGCAATAGGAATACCGATGGCCACCAGAAAGCGGATAATTTTGGCATCCAATTTCAGAGCATCATCGGACAGATCAATGCTGTCAAGGGTAATGACCCTATATAAGACCTTGAGCCAGCCCCTGGAACTCTTCCGGAGTGCAACCAGCACCGGTCGATAGACAAAGAAAATAATAAAGACCAGAACCCCCATGGACACTGCATAAATATAACCAAATCCTGCCATGGCGGAACTTGGACTGGGAGTAAGCAGCATATTGAAATTGCGCTCGGGCCGCCCCAGGTGAAGCAGCAAAGGAATGGTAGCACAACACAAAAATGCCAGGGCAAACAAAAGAGAAAACCGTGCCACAGGCGCAAGGCTCTTCACATCAAAAAGGTAGTACAAAGCTGCAATGATAAAAGCACCGTCCACAAGTCCTGTGATATACGGGTAAAGAACGATCATCATACTCCAGTGAACATGAAGATCATTGGGAAATACATAATTAGAAATCAGCATAGTTGCTGAACCGATTGAGTCGGAAACCATGGCAGCAGAGACTGTTGCAGTATTCATCAAACCACCTCCCTTCTTGCACCTTTGTAGTACAATGCGGGCCAGGTACCCATCTCTTTTTTTAAAACCGTCAACACCCCCGGTCCTTTAAGAATTTTATAAACTTCTGAATTTTCATCCTTAAGACTGCCAAATTTTCTGGCACCGGTGGGACAAACCTGGACACAGGCTGGCAACAACCCCTTTCTTACCCGGTTATAGCACCAGGTACATTTTTCAACCACCCGGGTTTCAGGATTAATAAACCGGGCGGAATAGGGACAGGCCTGGATACAATAGGCACAACCCACACATCGCTTATCATCCACCAGAACGAAACCGTCGGGGGAGGTAAAAGTTGCTCCCACGGGACAAACCTGAACACAGGGAGCCTCCCGGCACATATTACAAAGCTTGGGCACAAAAAAAGTATCCCTGATTTTTTCTTTAATGTCGGTTCTGGGGCTCTGATATCCATCCAGCCCCCCATTGGGGCAATCCACATAAATCCGGTCGGAAAAACCTTTGACGTACCGCTCCACCCAGGTGCGGTAGTTGCCATCGGGTACATTAAATTCTCGCTTATCTGCCACACAACAGGACCCACACCCGATACATCTTGTAATATCGACGACAAAAGCAAACTCCTGATCATAAATATCATAGGGTTTATTTCTTATACCGGGAATCTGTTCCGGGATTTCAAAACTATCGGCACCCATGGGATAGACCAGATAAAGACAACCGGCAACTGTGCCGTTTAACACATTTTTTAAAAAGGATCTTTTCTTCATATCCGGGGAGGGATCTTTTATCTTCATTGTCCTTTCTCCATAAGCCCTGTGATCTGTTTGGCCCGGTTGATATACTTCAACGGCGCATGAACATTGTGGCATTGACTGCAATTATGACTGAGCTTGACATGCTGATCCCTGAGATGATCCGGCATGGCAACGGTCTTAATAACCTTTTCCGATCTGGCCTTTATTTCGGTATTATGGCACCGCAAACAAAGAGTAGTGATCTGCTCTCCTGTTTTCACAGGCAAAACGCCTGTTTTTTTACCATCGGCCACATGGTCGGCATAGGTACCATGACAAAATTCACAGGAAATGGTCTTGTGAAGCCCTGCTTTATGAATCTTTGCTTCATAGGGATGGCATTTAAAACAAGAGTCATTGGTGCCGTGACGAATAGGTATTTCAACAATTTCATCGATGGCATCTGCCCGAAAGGGACCGTAAACACCAAAAGAATCAGGAATCAACAAAGTTTTGAAAAAAAAACCGAGGACGACCATGACAAAAATACCGATGCATACGAGAATAAGACGAACCTTATAGCTTAAACCCACCATTACCTCCTGTAAGCTGCCGGACAACTATCCTGTAACAATTACCAATAACCACAAAAAAGTTCTAAAGCCTATCAAATTGTACCAAGAGATCATTATGCAATAATCGCCACGGTATCATTGCTCAACTTTTACAGCAAGGATAAAACAAGTAAAATTGATCAATTTTTAGGATCAAATTTAAATTTGACCCCGAATCCAATCAATGGCATATTAAATTCAGAATAGTTAACATTATAGTCAAGGCGATTCATGTCATTTTTACTTTCCTCCAAAAACAAGTTCAAGATCACCCTGGAAGTGGTGCCGCCGACCGGACATGATGGCCGGACTCTTTTGGACAAACTAAATACTATCTCGCAGCTTGGTTTTGACGGATTCAGCGTGGCATCCAATCCGGTTGCAAAACCTAAAATGTCTGCCATGATCTTTTGCCATCTGCTCCAGGAACAAACCGGTAAACCCACCATTCTCCATTTCACAGTCCGGGACCATAACCGGATAGGACTTCAATCTGAATTATGGGGTGCCAAAGCTCTGGGCCTTGATACCATCATTGCCGTCACCGGAGATCCGTCGGCACAAAACAAAGAGAATCCAACGACAACAATCAATGATCTCAATGTCTTTGAACTCATCCAGATGGCAACAAAGGCAGATCTTTACACCGGTGCAGTATTGGATTACCGGCCAGAGGTGGACGGGCTTGCAAATGAAATCATACGAATTGAAAAAAAAGTTAAGGCAGGGGCAAGATTTATAGTCACCCAGCCGGTGTACGACAGGAAAACTGCCCAGAGACTTCATGATGCCATAGAGCATATCAAGGTCCCCATCATTATGGGAATTTTACCTCTGCTTTCCCATAAACATGCAAGCTTCCTCCATGACAAGGTGTCCGGCATTGTTGTGCCCAATGCGCTTCAAAGAAAGATGGCAATTAGCAAAGCCCCTATTACAACGGGCATAGAGCAGTCCAGACAAATGCTTCAATTGGCAAAAAAATTATTTTCCGGCGCCTGTATTATGCCGCCCTTTGACCGATTTGATATTTTACCTGAAATTTTTTAATCACCATCAACTCTTTTGCCATGGCAAGTGAAGGGGTAAACCTTTAGTTAACATCCACCCATTGAGTAATCACCCTGTTAAGAGAGTCCAGGTTAACAGGTTTGGTGATATAATCATCCATTCCAGCCTTAATACATCGTTCCCGGTCTCCTTTCATGGCATTGGCGGTCATGGCCACAATGGGAAGATGGTGCCCGCCCAGACCTCTTTCATCTTCAATTCTCCTGATTATACGGGTTGCCTCGATTCCATCCATAATCGGCATTTGCATATCCATCAGGACCAAATCAAATCTATCTTCAAAGACCGCCTTGACTCCGAGCTGACCATTTTTAACAACCGTTATCCTATGACCTTGTTTCTCAAGCATATAAGTAGCCAGTTTGATGTTCATCAAATTATCCTCCACAAGCAAAATCCTGCAGACAGGAATTTGCTGTTCAACCGCAACCACATTCGGGCAGATTGCTTTTACTTCCGGGGTGCGACCCAAAGCAAAAGGCAACTCAAAGTAAAAGAGACTTCCCTGGTCAGACTGACTTTTTACTTTAAGCCTGCTGCCGCCCAAAAGACCGATAAGATGGTTGGAGATAGTCAACCCCAGTCCGGTTCCTCCAAAATTTCTAGTTATGGAGCTATCAGCCTGGGTAAAAGCGGAAAAGATATGGGCCTGCTGATTTTCCGAAATGCCGATACCAGTGTCACTAACAGCAAACTCCAAGCAAATTTGATTTTCAGTCTGTTCTTTTGGGTGAATGGCGATGGTGATTTTTCCTTTTGCAGTAAATTTAACGGCATTAGCTATAAGGTTGGTTAAAATCTGTTGAAGGCGGTGGGGATCACTGATCAGCATTCTCTTCACCTCGCAAATTTCAGTCACCAATTCCAGCCCTTTTTCACTGACACGCATCCGATTAATCAAAATTAACTGCTCAATCATATCATGGAGGCCAAATTCCATCCGATCAACCTTAAGCTTACCTGCCTCAATTTTAGAAAAATCCAGGATATCGTTTATCAACTCAAGCAGGTTGTCGCCGGCCCGATTGACAGCAGATAAGAATTCTTTTTGCTCACTGTTAAGCTTGGTAGCCAGGGCCATTTCACTAAAGCCGATAATGGCATTCAGCGGGGTACGAATTTCGTGGCTCATATTGGCCAGAAACTCACTCTTGGCGCTGGTTGCAGCCTCTGCCGCATTTTTAGCTTTGCTTAGTTCCCTGGTTCGATCAACCACTTTTTTTTCCAATTGCTCATGGGATTGGGATAGTTTACGCTCTGTTTCCTTCAATTTGACAATGGTCGGAAGCCATTGCCAAAAACCTATGGCCAGCAATAAAAAACCGAACAAAAAGCCGATAACTTTTTCAAAAATTGCCTGATATTGAGTGTCACCGATAATAACAAATCGGTTCAGGGCAGAGTAGTTGTCGGTGATATCAATCACTGTACCCACAAAAATCAGCGCAAATCCTGCAATAATAAATGACCATCCCCGGTGGGTTCTGATCTGCTGATTCTTGCCGACCAATACCAGATAAAGGAGTAAAACTCCGGTAATAACAGCCCGAATGGATTCTAAAATTATATCAATTGTCATACCATTTTATCCCATTCCGGTTAGCATTGCTGACCATACTAACAAACATTGATAATTCACATGATACCAAATATAGTCTATCCCATCAAATATTCAAAAATATTTTTTTTATAAAAACATAGAAAATTTTGAAGAGAAATCACCACAATCCAGATATCTGTAAATTATAGTCATGGGATATGTTTGCAATAACCATACGGGTCTACAGGCCATTGACAGGCAAAGACACCATCCAGATTCCCTGTTACACGACCGGTCTGCCCACGGAAAGGAGAATGAAATCGACATTATTCATCTTTGGATATGAATCACCCGTACCAATTCTTCTATAAAGACATTTTCGGGCACAGGTTTGACAATATAACTGTCAATATCCATGGCAAGTGCCTTATTCATGGTTTTTTGAGTTGCCTCAATCGTAAGCATAATGAACAAGATATCACAGGTTCTGATATTTGCTTTAACCTGTTCCAAAAAGGTCAGACCATCCATTATGGGCATATGCAGATCAGAAATGATTAAATCCACCTTGGTTGAATCAAGGATCTCAAGGGCTTCAAAACCATTCCCCGCCTCCAATACATGGGTAAATCCTTTGTTTATCAAAAATCTTCGAATTAACCGCCGCATGGACCGACTGTCATCCACCAACAAAATTTTAAGTTTTAAATCGATCTTTCCCATAATACCTCACTTTATAAGATCCGTGTCTGAACTTGCTTAAAATCTTTTATTCTGAAGGAATAGGCCCCTTGTTTTCGATCCTGGAAAAAATCAACTAGGGTCTGCCGAATCACCTCAAAGGCAATTTCATCCCAGGGGATATCGACTTCTTTAAACAAACGGACCTCTGTGCTTTCACTGGTTGGACCAAAAACCTCGTCCTCCATCTCTGCCCGAAACATCAGATAAATCTGATCCATAATTACTATATTAAAAAGCCGATAAGGATCAATGATCCTGACATGGGCCCTTGTCTCCTCCAGAGTCTCCCTGACAGCCCCATCCTGGACCGATTCCTTGTTTTCAAGATACCCGGCCGGCAGAGTCCACTTTCCCTTTCTGGGTTCAATATTACGCTTGCACATCAATATCCGATCTTTAAAAACCGGTATACAGCCCACTACCATTTTAGGATTTTCATAATGTACATGGGAACATTGAGTACACACCGACCGCATATGATCATCGTCCATGGGAATTTTTTCTTCCACCGGAGCACCACAACAACTGCAAAAATTTATCTCCATTTCATTTCCTTTCATAAAGAATCCATACAGGAAATTTTTTATCCCGACAACAAAAAATCAAAATCATCTCTGCGATTCATCTCCATTATTCAATTCTCTTAAAATAATCACGGGTCCAGAGGTTTCCAGCATTAAAAACCAGGACTTTCACCGGACAAGGCCTTATACAACACAATCGGGAAACAAAAAACAAGAGTGAAAGAGGAACTGTCTTTATATCTTCCCGTCGATCCTGCGAACCTGATATGCCAGGTCCCACAAGGCCTGGATCTTTGGATTTATCAAATTTTTTTTGATAGTACACAAACCGATCTCATAGTCAGGCAATATAGGGACTGCATTCAGGATAGTGATCTCTTTTGAAAACGGACTTTTTTCCAATACCAATCTGGGGACCAGGCCCAGGCCACACCCAAGATTCACAAGAGCAATTATGGCTTCGTGTCCCGCCGCCCGGGAGTAGATATTGGGCACCACCCGATTTTTTGCAAACCACGCATTCATGTATTCTCGACTCAAACCTGTGTCTGCAATAATCATGGGGGTCTTTTCCCAATCGATAAGGCCATTCTTATACACAAGAATATCATGATATCGTCTGGAAACAATAAAGACCAGGGGACTTACCGCCATTTTCAGAAAAGTTAGATGTTTTGGTATTTTTCCCGGCAGGGCAGCAATAACCACATCCATATCCCGGTTAACAAGGCGCAATAAAGATTTAGCAGGATCTCCCGTGACAAGCTTGATCTGAACCTTGGGATGAACCGTCCGGTATTTGGTGATAATACCGGGTAAAATACTATAGGCAGCCGTAACCGAACAATACAAGGATAGCTCTCCTGTGAGAACATTTTCATGGACAAGTTCACCCTGAAGTCTATCCCAACGCTGGATCACATCTTCGGCATATTTTTTAAAGGCAAGCCCTGCAAAGGTCAGGTCCACCGACCGGTTGTCCCGGACAAACAATTGCTCTCCCACCTCGGCTTCCAGGCGCTGGATCACCCGGGTCAGGGCCGAGGGAGTAATATTGCAGGCCAGACTAGTTCGGGCAAAATGAAGGGTTCGCGAAAGGTGTCTGAAAAGCTGTAAGGTCCTGATATCCATGAAATCTCAATTTTAGTTATTATCTTCCATATTCTTAGCGTAGTATTTCCTCTTTTGCAATACTATGTTGTGAATGATTCATTTGACGCAACATAAAAAATAGTCCATTTTAAAAAAGCAATACACAAAAGATTAAAACATAATAGAAAGTAAACCATAAGGAGAAAGAGAATGGGTAACAATTATTTTAACACCTTGCCCCTGCGACTGCAGCTTGAAGAATTATCCCAATGCCGTTTCATGGACTATTCAGAATTTAATGGAGTGACTGCCCTGAAGGGGAAAAAAATTGTAATTGTGGGATGCGGCGCCCAGGGGCTTCACCAGGGGTTAAACCTCCGGGACAGTGGCCTTGATGTTTCTTACACCTTAAGAACCGCAGCCATCAATGAAAAAAGGCAATCCTGGAAAAATGCCACAGAAAACGGCTTTTTGGTGGACACCTATGAAAATATCCTTCCCACGGCCGATCTTGTCATAAACCTGACCCCGGACAAACAACACACAAATGTCATTGAAACCATAATGCCACTGATGAAAAAAAATGCCTGTCTCTCGTACTCCCACGGATTCAACATTGTGGAAGAAGGCATGAAGATCAGAGATGATCTCACCGTGATCATGGTGGCCCCAAAATCACCTGGCACCGAGGTCAGACAAGAATATAAACGGGGTTTTGGCGTCCCTACCCTCATTGCTATCCACCGGGAAAATGATCCCAGAAACGATGGCCTGGAACTGGCCAAGGCCTATGCAGCCGGCACAGGCGGCCATAGAGCAGGCGTACTGATGTCCTCATTTGTGGCCGAAGTAAAATCTGATCTCATGGGAGAGCAGACTATTCTCTGCGGTATGCTCCAGATGGGCTCCTTACTCTGTTACGATAAAATGATGGAAGAGGGCATGGATAGCTCTTACGCATCAAAGCTTGTCCAACACGGATGGGAAAATATTACAGAAGCCTTAAAACACGGCGGTATCACCAATATGATGGACCGACTGTCCAACCCTGCCAAAATCCTTGCCTTTGATCTGTGCGAACAACTCAAGGTTATCTTGGCACCCTTGTTCAACAAACACATGGATGACATCATGACGGGCAATTTTTCAACAACCATGATGGAAGACTGGGCAAATGACGACATCAACCTGCTCACCTGGCGAACACAAACCGCAGAGACACCCTTTGAAAAAGCCTCTTCCATGGAAAAAGATATTACCGAACAGGAATATTTTGATAATGGTATCCTCATGGTGGCCATGGTCAAGGCAGGTGTAGAGCTTGCTTTTGACACAATGGTATCCGCCGGTATCATCGAAGAATCCGCCTATTATGAGTCCCTCCATGAGGTACCCCTCATTGCCAACCTCATAGCCCGGAAAAAACTATATGAAATGAATGTGGTCATCTCCGACACCGCCGAATACGGATGCTATCTTTTTGCCCATAAAGCTGCTCCCATGCTTGAAAAGTTCATGGAAATCATTGATACAAACGTCATTGGCAAGGGCCTTGATACAAAAGATACAACCGTGGACAATATAAGATTAATCCAGGTCAACGAGGCCATCCGGGAAACCGGCGTTGAAAAGGTGGGTAAAACTCTGAGAACTTATATGAGCGCCATGAAACCTATACACTAAATAATAAAAGCCGTTACAAAAATTCTGCTCGCCTGTAACGGCTTTTTCAGGGTATAACTCATTTGTTGGACAGTAAGTAAGCGGTGATGCAAAAACTGTTTTCTCGTTTTATTATGGTCCGTGCTATCTTCTTTTTTGGGTCCATAAAAATGGGAAGCCTGTAAATAACATTGATATACTCAAAAATTATCCAAATATCAAAACCCATAAGATTCCAGAATATTAAAATATGTTTCATCTTCAATTATTGCCTGAAGTCCTTTGTTTAACGCGTCCACTATTTGCTGTGCATTTTCTATTCTTTTTGAAATAGGAACGTATAGACTGTTGACTTTCAAAGGAGGTTCAATAATCTTAAGGGAATCAATATGATCAGGAAATTCTTTTTTTAAAATATTCAAAATTACAGCTCTTGAATCAATTATGATATCTATTCTTCCTTTCAGAAGTTTTTTGATATTTATCCGTACATCTTGAACAGGCTGTTTATGAAGATAAGCGGCATTATCAAAGCCAGGAGAATAGGTATAACCTCTGATTGTACCTATTTGATAGTTTTTAAAATCCTTTAACGTAGTATATTTTATATCCCGTTCTTTTTTTGTAACAAATACAAGACTTGAAGTCGATATGGGATTGGAGTAGATATAAAAAGTTTCTCTTTCTTTAGTGTGAAATGCACCAAGAAGACCATCAAATTTACCCTCTTTCGATTGCACAACTGCTCTTTTCCACGGAACAAAGTCAACGCTCAGCTTATAACCACTTCTTTTAAAAGATTCTCTCACAATTTCAGTAAAAAAACCGCCGTTTTTCAGTTCCGGCCCGTAAAATGGAGCCCATGGGTCTGTTGCTAAATGAACGTTTTTATCCTCCGCAATTAAACTGTCGGCAAACTGAAATATAAGTAAAAAAATAAAAACTGTCTGAAGCATAATTTGTCTGCACATAATCATTATCCCCATATTTTTTTATCTGTTTGTTAAAAACATATGAAGTGAGCTTAAAAATTGAGTTTTAACTTAGTTGGCAGAAGAACTGAGTTTTTTAATTGATTCGTTAATATTATATCAAACAGACAGGCATCTCAACTATTTTTTTTGTATTTCATAATAACGGCCATGGGCCGCCCGAGGATTTACATCAGCTTGCCCACAACAAAACATGAAAGAATCCGATAAGTTGCTTGATTCTTTCATATAAATAAAATGTAAACACCTCATTCGAAAATCGGAACCGCAGTGACGGCATCTTCATCTAAAAAAAACATTTGACATTAACAGATTCCTTGATTATATCATTTTCTACTATGCAATTACACTTGAGCTGAAACTATATAAGTTATATTAAGAAGAATAATGTAACTTGCCGGGCGGAGCTGCGTCGATCGGTGTTGCTGGGACCTTTACAAAATCAGCTAATTTTCCAAAATTTTCCCATCCGATAATTTTTTTCAAATTCAGGGTTCAAAAAAATCAAATCTGCCTCCGGGAAAGTCCAAATAAAACAAAATTATCAAAGGAGAACTGTTTATGAAAAAAATTAAAACAATCGGAACTAATATCTTTTTACTTTTTTTGCTTCAAGTTATGACTTTTTCCAGCGGGGCATTTGCCCTTTCCCAAACGGATCAAAGAAAAGAGGTTATCCGCCAGATTGCCCTTGATAATACAGGCCGTGACTCTTCACCTGTTCTTGCCTATGAAGGGGTGATAGTGCCGGACGATTATATCACATCATTGCTAAACAGCACCCTGAATGATGAAACCGGTGACTTCAAACTGGTACAGCTGGTTCGTATTCTCTATTTTGCAGAAAACCATTCCCAGGCTGTTCTTTCAGCTGAAACCGAAGAAATACTGATTTCGACGTTATCTGAACTGGATTACTGGCTCACATATAATGAAGACCAGTACTGCCACTGGTCTGAAAACCACATGATCATGTGGATGTCTTCTGCATATCTCATGGGTCAACTCAAGGGATGGCAAATGGGTGAAACCCTTGATGAGCGCCTGAACCATTACCTTGATCTCAAACTCCAGTATGGGTTTTCCGAATTCTTTTCATCGGTTTATCAACCCTATACCCTTTCTGGTTTACTGAATCTTGTTGACTTTGCCAAAGATGAAACAATACGAGCTAAGGCAGAGGCTGCTGCAACCATACTTCTCAAGGACTGGCTTCTGGCGGTGAACAACAAGGGGTCACGCTTTCCTGCAGCAGGCCGCAACTATTCTTCAAGGTATACGGGAACATCCTATACTATGACAACTTTTATAACTACAGGCCTTGGCACTGTACCGGAAAGGTGTAATCATATCGGCGGGTTTCTTTCAACAACATCGATGGATCTGGAAGAAATTGCCGCTTCCTGGACCGATCAGTTGAACATGACACATTCATATGGCTATTCATTTGGTAATAAACTCTCCGTTCATGAAGGGCTAAACAGGCAAGACAGAACTGCTTTTCAATGGAGCGCAGGCGGATACTTTCACCCTGATGTGGCCGACGATACCGTTTACACTGTAGAGTATTATAATCTTGAAAACAATAAACACTTCAAAGTGTTTCAGGAAATTCCAAACTTTCCCGATTCATGGGCAAACGGTTTCGGAAAAATTGGCGCAACCTTTTCACGGGGATCAGACATCGCCAGTCATACTGTTGATATCTACAAGAACGGTGGAATTGTTCTTACCTCAATTGATAACTATTACGGGGGATATGCTGGATACCAGCAGTGGCCCTGGGTGGCCACAATAGATGATATTGCTGTTTGGACACAGTCCGGTGAAGTTACCGAAAACTGGGGAGACCGGCCCAGCACCATGCAAAATACTCACCTTCCATGGATCCGCCAGGATGGAAATGTTGCCCTTATTCTCTATTGGCCCAATGCAGAAATTCAGATGGCCGATACTATCAATCAACTTGATACAGATGTGGCGCTTTACTGGCCCGAAGATCGTTTTGATGAAACCACCTCGGACCGTCGTTGGCTCATAGGCCGCAAAGGAGAAAGCTACATAGCTGTGCTATGTGATCAGATGAATATGAAAAATGGCCATTACTATTCCGGGGCTAATGGAGGACGACAGATGTGGGCCGTTGTTCTAGGAAATTCACAAACACATGGCAGCTATAGTGAGTTCTGTGAAATGATAAGTAAATCAAGTTATTCAGAAGAGTTTTACTGGACCTTTTACGAATGGCGCAATGTCTATAAAGCTAAACTCAACGTGGACGGCAAGAGCCTTTACAAACGCTGGTAATAATTTCCTTGGTTTAAACGCCATGGGCGTATCTTCCATCTATTGCACTTCATACAATTGATCCTTGATATATACCGGTAACCAACCTGATAAAAAATATGTATTTGAAAAATATTTTAAATTGTTTTAAAATACCAAAGCATTGTTATCGGAATAATTTCAATCGGGTAGCAGAGGGTTTTTAATCCCCCAACCCCGGAGATATTGCGCAGGCTTCATCGCTTTGCCATGGAGACAAACCATCTCTTTTTCGGTAAAAAGGCGTAAACGCCGTCTAAACTCCAGAAAGGATATCATTTCATCCATGGTGACACAAAGGAGGGGTTCCCATGTTATATGCCACATGTACCGGTCATACCAGAGCAACAAACCCAAGGTTTACAGGCACCCAGGCAGCAGCTTTCCAGCAACTGGGAGGAGCAGTTCCCTGGACAACTCTCCAGGATTTCAGCCAACCTGAAAATTTGCTGGAAAATTCTCAACGGCGGCTGATCTTTCTAAAAGAACTGTGTGAAAAGGACGGTGTTCTGCGAAAATACCAGGGATATGCCACCTGGGTGAGTAATCTGGGGATTTTTTTTACCCATTTTTTTGATGGACATACCCCCCATGTCTATCAGGATAGTTTCAATAGACATGGGTTGGCGGCAAGTCCCTTCCGCGGTTCTGAGCCCAATTTTTCGGGTGCGATCAGGAACGCCACCGGAGCCAGGGATGCCGTGCTCATGAAAACCCTGGGCTTTATCTTCGGCCTGGGGGCCAGCGGCCGCCCATTTGATCTGAAGCATTGGGCTGCCTATGGCAAGGACCCAATAAAAATACGTTCCGGAGAGCAATTGGCGGTAAAAGACTGGTATTCTGCCAGGCGCTTCGTTGCCCTGGCCCAGGATGTAGATATGTATGACAACGCACTTGTGTTCATGCATGATCCGGTGAATCCCCGGCATTTGATAAAACGATCGGGAAAATTTACAATTCCCCCACATATTTCCCAAAGGCTTAGGTGCTTACCGGAAGTGACGTCAATGGTAAAACAAATGAGTGTTGCACCCGACGACACCGAGTTAGGCGGATCAGAAGAGTGGAAGGCAGGATTGACGGCAGACCCCCATGCTGCCACATTGAATGATCCCTATTATATTGCCGCACAAATGCAAATAGGTGACCAAGAAAACGGGTTTAGGTTTCGTCCAGTGGATTCCATTATTATGGGATCAAATTACAATGAAGCCATGGGGTATTGGGCAGCCCTGTTTGCCCATGCCTTTAGAATTCCGCCGGGCAACTTGCCGGGTATAGGCCGTGTGAATAAACGGACTCGGGTAGCTGCAATGCAATTTGCCAATTACTGCGTACGGCCCCAGATCCTGCTGCCGGGTTGGGTGGAACTCACCAGAAAGCCTTTAACACGAACGGAAAGGGGACCCTGGAACTGGATTCTTGAGAAAATAAACCTGGATGGGAAAGAAAGATTCTTACGCAAAGAATTACTGCGATTCCACGCTCCTGCCCTATTAACCTATTTCTACAAACTCCAGAGCAACTCCAGATTTTTCAGAATGGGAAGAGGTCGGGAAGACGGGCGCCTGGCACCACCGGATCGATTTTCCAGCCGTTTCCCCAATCTGGAATTTCATTCCAGATGCGGATACCGACAGTTTGGATGGCCCTATACCAAATTCCATGGCCAGGATAAAAAGATTTCTTACCTGGATGAACTGTTCAGTTTTCTGGTACATGACGGAGAAAAACTGGACACCTCACGCAGGCATTATTTGAAAACCTATGTGGGATTGGCTGAAATAGCTGCTGCCTGCGATGCCCTGGGATCGCGATTAAATCTGCCCCATGGAAGAGGCGGCCCCACCACTGTTTTTCATCCCAATGTTGAATTTTATCCAAGGCCTGTGGGATTTAACCATTGGAAGGGCCGGGTCATGCTGGACTGATATCGGTATGGCTAAGGTGGACACTTCATCCCTTAATATTAAAGGTTACCAGCTTTCCTGTTACATAATAGGGAATTTGCCTGTCGGAATCATCAACTACGGTAATATTAACAAATTCATCGGGGGATATTTCACTGAATTCCGATCTGGTTGCCATAAATAATTTCCATGCATATCTCCATGTTGTAACATCAGACTCCAAGGCACTATCATCAAGACCTGGAGAATATTTAGTCACCAATATTGAATCAAGTACTTCTTGATATTTAACTCTGAACCCTTTGGGTTTTTCCACCCAACCTTCGGCAATGATCTTTAACCCCTGTGATAATTTCATCCCACCTCTCCTTGCTTAGATAAGCTTTGCTGGTTTAAACACATCCTCCCTATTAAGCCATTGATCCGAAGCTGTCCCATTGGTAAATAAAATTTCAAGGGCCTTGATAAACCCCACCTGATAAGAAAAAAAACCTTTTTCTGCCAATACCCGGGTAAAAATACTGGCATACATATCCGTGGTAGCCCGATACAAGGGAAAACAAGGGATCAGGGTTGAACACCCTTGTTCAAAACCCTTCCGACACGAATCAATATCCGTGGAATGATAAGCCCGGCAGGAAAAAGGACGTAAATTATAGATCAGGCACAGGCGGTTATGATCAATATCTAAAAATGGACAGGGAGTCTGGGTTTTAAGCCAGAAGGCCTCATCCAATGAATCACCTCCGGCCGCCACACCCAGCACCCGGTCTTTTAAAGCCTCGAACCCTTCCGGAGTCGTCTGGGCAGCCAATTCATTATAGATCACCAGGGCCTCGGGGATGGAAATGGCTACCTTTAGATGACAACAATAAGCACAACCCTCTTTGCAGGCTGCCCCCCCGGGCAGAGCAAACACCGATTTTGTAAACTGTTCCATGGCAACACCGAGAACCGGCAGACTGATACCATGGGCATCAAAAAACTTAGTCAGTTTTTCCCTGCCCTGGGTCATATAAGCAGCCAGAAGCTGTTTTGACCTCGTTTCATCCCGGGATTGCTTCTTATTTTTTTCCGGTTGCGTCATCGTTGGAATACCTCAATTTTATTTGATACTGAAATTAAAAAATCACGGCCATGGGCCGCCCAGGAAGTTCCATCGCTTGCCCACAACAAAATATGAAAGAATCCGATAAGTTGATTGGTTCTTTCATATAAAGGGGTATCAAAATAATATGGGAGTGGCAACATACTTTTTTTTTAAAAAAAACCGGGTCCATGGACAACAATCCAAATCTTTTATTTTTCGGATAGACAGGAGACTCTTACTCAAACCCGGTCGGTACAAAGCCACCTATAACGCTCTAATGCAAAAGTCCAGTTTGAACCAACAATTCTCGAATAAAAAATGATGCATAAAAGAGAAAAACAATCACAAGAAGAGGTTTTCCGCCAAAAACGGTGTAGGAAGATTTCTGTTTTAATTTATACCTCAGAGACCAGACAAAGGCCACCGGTAATAAACCATTTAAAAGAGTATCTCCAAATCCCCCTGTTGCATCCATGGCGATGATGAAAATCCTCTCAAACTTTGTTGCAAAAAAAAGAGTAGGGATAATAATAATAATCATCAAAAGAACGTAGCCAAACCCTTTTCTTGGAATTTTTATTCCATCGGACAAAAATTCTGACAGTCCTAAAGTCATACCGAGAAAAGAAGTTGTAAGAGCAAAGAAAGCAAAAAATAAGGTCACTTTGGTTGTTAAAGGGTTGGAAATAGCATGTTCTAAATACTGGGTAGCCGGATGCCCATTTTTTAAAGCGGTAAGAAGACCAAAAGGCCCATTAACAGGCACTGTCCCCAAAACTAAAAGTTGCCAAACACTATAAATGGCTAAAGTTAAAAGGGCCCCCCCTATGATGGCTATTTTTAAGTTTTTCACATCATATTCCAGATAGGATCCTATACCCGGAATAATAAAAGCCTGAAAACTAAAGATAGTCAATAGAACGGGAATAGAGGAAGTAAGATGTGTATAATTTTGTAAAAGAAGATATTCAGAATGTATTTCCGAAGCTCCTGTGCCTATCAAAAAAAAATAGGCCCCGATCATGGCACACACAAGAATGGTATTTATTTTTCCAACAAATTTTTCCCCTAGACAGGAAATCACCCCGAAAATAATAATAAAAAAAGCGCAACCCAATCCAGGTGATATTCCCCAGGAAAAAACACCCTTGAAAAAATTACTCACCATGGCCCCCCCTCCCGAAGCATAAGCAACTATGGAGGCATAACTCATAAAAAGGTAAACGACCCAGCTTACTGCCTTATATTTAGGACCCAACAACTTTTCAGTCAAACTGATCACATGGGCTTCATCTTTTATATTAACAATGACTTCAAGATAAAGAAGGGCCGTTAATGTCATTAGAAAACAACAAGCAATCATAAGGAAAAAAGAAGGAATAAACCCGTTCCCACCAGTTCTTACTGGAAGAGCCAACATTCCACCACCGACGCAGGTTCCAGCAACCAAAAACATGGAAGAAATTACTTTCATCATTTTATTCATATCTACGACACCTTAACTTTATTTTAGCAAATTTGCATATTCCTGCATATTAACACATAAATACGCATAAATATTTCAAAAGTCATAATAAATATACGATTTTAGGCTTTTCGTAAAGCAAAAAATGCATTTTTAAGAATAAATATGCATAAAAGAGGTTAAATCATCAAGTTTCCGGGGGGAAAATTTAATTTCAAACCCTTGTCCTAGGCAACCAACATTTTTTTTGATATGGGATATCAGCCCATCACCTGACACCCTTTTTCCTTCCTGGTTTCACCCTATTTGTCGCCTGTGCTGACAAGGGATCCTCGGGCCAATAATGCTTGGGATACCGCCCCATCAAATCCTTTTTTACCGCCATATAGGTGTTCTTCCAAAAACTGTCCAAATCACGGGTAATCTGAACAGGCCGGCCGGCCGGAGAAAGCAGATGGAAAGTTATAGGTATCCGGCCCCCGGCAATGCCGGGACTCTTTACCAGACCAAACACCTCCTGGAGGCGGACTGCAAGGACAGGGGACTCTAAAAGCCCGCTATCACCCATATATTGGAGAGCAACCCTTGATCCCGAGGGCAGAGTCACATGGGTGGGGGCATTGGTGTGAATAATCTGCTGCTGGTCCCAGGTCAGAAGGCTGGTCAAAGCAGCTGCCAAGTCCACCTGCTTTAACCCAGCTGCCGAATGAATATTGTCCAGAAATGGACCCAGCCACTGGTGCAGATTATCCGATAGATTGGTATCCGATAGATCCGGTAAATCCATAAAATAACCCGATTTTTTTAAAAATACAGCCCTATTTTGAAGTTGCCTCAACTTTTTAGTCCAGGGCAAAATATCCAGATCTTCTCCACGGATTCCCTGGATCAGACAGGAACGGACGGCGGCAGGATCCGGATTTGCTATAATTGCCTCACCGAGGACAAGTTTACCGTAAGTGGTTTTGGAAACACAGCGTACCGACCGGCTATGTTTATCCCAAAAAAATTGCTCAAAAATCTCAATCTGATCCTTAAAATCGTATTCCAAATCTTTTTTTGAATAGGGGGCGGCCAGAAAAATCCCGGCATTACGCGGGTTACCGTCCAGATGAACGGCAACTATATAGGGCAGGTGAGACAGGCAATTGACCGATTTGAAAAAGGCTCCGCTACCCGATGCCATCAAAAAGGAGAGATCCTTATTATTTCGTTTCCTGGCCACCCGCTCGGGCCAGGCAAAGGCCAGCACCGAACCCGATAGTTCCATGTCGGTTCCCCGAAAATTAATTTTAAGGTCTTTGCCCATTTTGTCTACATTTTTCAAAATGGTTCGGGCCAGGGGTTCATTAAAACCAGTATCCAACAATTTAATTGGAACATTTTGGCTCCCCCCCCCTTTTTTTTTAAAAGAGCGGCCAGAAGATAAAGCAGCCAGAACATCCAGACGAAGCCGGATATCCGGGTCATATTCCCCCTCCTTAAAAAAAAGAATATCGCGTTCCCCCAAAAGGGCTGCCAGCCGGCAGGCCAGAACACCCTGGCCCATCCGGTCTGCCCGAAGAATCATGTGGGCCAATCGAGGATGAATACCGGCGGACAAAAGCCTGCGACCATGGGTGGTGATATGGCCATGGGCATCCAACCCCTTCAATTGTATCAACAAGGTTTTTGCCCGGTCAAAAGCAATTTCAGGAGGCAGATCCAGCCATTTAAGAGTCTTGGGGTCCAACACGCCCCATTGAGCCAGTTCCAGGACCAGGGAAGTCAAATCGGCAGAAAGGATCTCGGGTCTGTTAAAGGGTATCAATCCCCGGGTTTGATACTGGGACCAGATCCTGTAACAAACCCCGGGGGCGGTTCTTCCTGCCCGTCCCCGACGCTGATCCGCCGATGCCAGAGACACAAAAATAGTATCCAACTGCCCCATACCTGTCCCCGGAGAAAATCGAGGAACCCGCATTAAGCCTGTATCCACCACAATTGTTACCCCCTCTATGGTAAGAGAAGTTTCGGCAATGGATGTTGCCAGAACAATTTTGCGTCGCCCCGGAAGAGAAGGGGCAATAGCTGTGGCCTGATCAGTCCGGGATAAATTACCATAAAGGGGAAGGATGGCAAGCTTTGAACCGGATCTATCCGAAACAATTTGATGGGTCAAATCCTTGACCAAATCCCTGATCTCCCGGATACCGGGCAAAAAAACCAATATATCACCGGATTCTTCGGCCAGAGCTTTTTCAACAGCCGACAGGCAGGCGGGGCGGATACTTCGATACCAATCTTGATTTTGATTCGAATAAAAATTTACCCTGGACCTATTTGCCGCCTTTGGGGGCAGATAATGGGTAATAACCGGATGGGTTTTGCCCTGGGAGATAATCGTGGGAGCATTGTCCATAAGCATGGATAGTGCTTTTGTATCCATGGTGGCGGACATGATCAGGATGCGCAATTCCTGATTAAACACCTGGGCCCCATCCAGACACAAAGCCAGACCAAGATCGCTATGGATATGGCGCTCATGAAATTCATCAAAAATCACAAGCCCCACTTTTTCCAGGGATGGGTCCGACTGTATCCGCCGGGTCAATATTCCTTCGGTGATCACCTCGATCCGGGTAGCAGGACCGATGCACCGATCCATACGAATTTGATATCCAACGGTCTGCCCTGTTTTTTCTCCTATCATCCCGGCCATATGAACGGCGCAGGCTTTGGCCGCCAGACGCCTGGGCTCCAGCATAATGATCTTTTTTCCATTAAGCCAGGGCTGATCCAGCAGGGCCAGGGGAACAAAGGTGGTTTTTCCTGCCCCTGGAGGGGCCTTTAGAAGGGCTCGTTTCTCCGAGGCCAGAGCAAGAACAAGATCTGGAATAACCTGGCCCACGGGTAGATTTTCCCCGATCTTCTGCAAACAAAAAGATTGATCGGTCATCCGGTACCGCCCTCCCCGGGAGAACCATTAAGCCGGGCGGAACAAAATTTACAAAATACCGCATCCGGCTCATGGCCCTCTGCCATGCATTCAAAACAGACCTGGGTGGTCACTTTTTGTTGCACAGCCCGGGTCATTTCCGAAGTCACAATACCCGTGGGCACGGCAATGATCCCATAACCCAGAATCATTATCATGGAAGCCAGGGCCTGGCCCATACCGGTTTTAGGGGAAATATCTCCATATCCCACGGTGGTCATGGTAACAATGGCCCAATAAATGCTCTTGGGAATACTGGTAAACCCGTTCTCCCCTCCTTCAATCAGATACATGAGAGAACCAAATATTACCACCAGGGTCAATACCGTGATCAAAAAAACAATAATTTTGCGCCTGGCGGCTTTCAAGGCCCGGGTCAAAACGGTGGCTTCCCCCAGGTAAGAGACCAATTTTAACACCCTGAAAACCCGCAATACCCTCAACACTCGAATAACCATAAAATATTGACTGCCCGGTACAAACAAAGAGATATAAGTGGGCAAAATAGCCAGAAGATCTACCACACCTAAAAAACTTCCTGCGTATTTAAGCGGTCTTTTCACACAGATCAACCGCAAAAAATATTCCAGAGTAAACAAAAGAGTAAAAACCCATTCCATCACCAGAAGCCAGGTTCCGTGGACATGATTTATGGCGGCGACACTATCCAGCATCACCACCAATACACTCAAGACAATCGCCAGGAGCAAAAAGATATCAAACCATTTTCCGGCCCGGGTATCCGCCTCAAATATAATTTCATAAAGTCTATACCGCCAATGGACATATTGCGGATCAACTGCCATTTTGTTTCCCTTTCAAAATTAAATGATCGATAGCTGTTCATGATAGTGACTATTTTGTTTTCAAACATAAACCAATCGGAAAGACAAGTAAAATGGTTCCTTTAATGAAATGGGGCAGATGGTAATAATAAACTATTTTTGGGCTTTAATAATCGCTAATTTGATTATTGGATAGGTATAATGAGCCGCCTCCCTCACGGATTTAACTGAACTGCCTTTTAAGGGGTTAATCTTATTTACAGCTCTTTTTGCAAGCTCCATTGATATCAACGATTTTTCCAGGGCCGAAGGTATGATAGCTCCCAGGGCATACATAATATCCATATCCAGTAAATTACCGGGTTCCCGCCCCAGTATCACCACCAATTTTTCCCCGGCAGGCACGGCTTTTAACTTCATGGCTGCAAGGCCCGTCAAGGCTGCCTTTTTCAAGACCTGGCTTTGATCATCCAGAACCTGAAGAAGCTTTTGACATACATAGGCAATGATGACCTTATTACTCTCAATGCTGGAAAACTGACTGCCGATAATACCCAGAGCTTGCACAGCCGATACCCTTAAATCTTCATCATTGCCGGTCTCTTCAAAGGTCCCCACAAAGATTTTCAACCGGTCTATGGATTCAAAATAACGTGCTGCTTCAAAGGAATTGACAGATATCAAGGCCATTGCCATCGCGAATTTTACTTTTTCGTTTAATTTTTTAAACTCCAACATGGTTATGAGCATATTTCTGACATGGGGTTCTTTTGCGATCTTGACATTGGCACAAATTTTCCCCAATGCCCGGGCGGCTTCTTCCTTTAATCCGTTGTCTGCCTGGGACAGACAATTGAGAAGTTCCGGGATTGCCTTAACTGCAAGGGACTCCATATCACCTAACTTTCCGGCTGATTTTATCCGATTGGAAATGGGCCCGCAATTTAATTCACGGGTATACTCCACAACTTTTTTTTTATAATCCAGCCAATTTTTTAGTTTACGATAAATTTTTTTGTTAATGAGTGCTCCCCGACTAGAACCTGGTTCATCACTTACCCCACCGGAATTTATCCCCACCAGTCTGCGCCGTTTTACACCGTTAAAGACACCTTCATAGGTCCATATGGCAGATCCACTGGAGCCAGTACCCACAGTATCGCAACTAAAATAAAACACATCTGTTCCCGTGGAAAGAACCATTCCCTTTGCAAACCACATCCGTCCATTTTTATTATTGGGATAACCAGCAATAAAAACCGGGGTTCCAGGGGGCAGATTTTCCCGGGTGATGGGCTCCAATATCAAATCGTCGGATAAAAAATTTTTTATAATACTTTCTTCCAGGTTGTCTTTGAAGGTCAACAAAGCAATATCACCGATGGCACCACCCTGCCAAACCTTTGTCAGCCTGTTTTCCTCAAAGATTGTCTCCAATGGCTTATGGGGTTCATAATTTTCAGGATTATCTGCCTTTCCCAATGATTCACCGGTAAAGCACGGCCAATAACCTTCGGTGGGCGGCTGACCCTGTTGTTTTATATAAGTTTCCACAGCTTTTGCATATTGCCTCGTATCATTGGTCGCCACCGAATGGGCTAAATTATGCTGGGCAGTAACAAGATGACGAGGGCCTATAATAGTTGCACTTGCATAGGGTGATTTTGGTTTACCCATCAAGCGCAAGAGTCCGTGGGTGT
This sequence comes from Desulfobacteraceae bacterium, assembly GCA_024226935.1. GTDB lineage: Bacteria > Desulfobacterota > Desulfobacteria > Desulfobacterales > Desulfobacteraceae > NBML01. The sequence continues at coordinate 4,846 of JAAELK010000256.1, read as the reverse complement.
GCCATGGCCATCTTTCCATGTCACATACATCGATGGTGATTCCCCTTATTTGTGCCTTGCTCATTTTACCGGTCCCATCCAACTCGTTAATTTCCTTACCCGTGGATTTATCCATATCCGTTGTTCTTATCCATTTATCAATTTTTTCCAATTTGCCGGTGGTTATCGGTATTCCAACTGCCTTGTGACAATGAAAACCCAGAACCTTTATTTTTTCATGGGCCATGATCCAGATGGCCCCACCCATGGGAATTGATCCTGCAACTTTTGTATATAAAAACTTTTGTCCATTACATTTTTTTTTATCTATCTCCCTTATAATCTCACTTTTTTGATTCCGGTTCCAACCGGTTAATTTAACCTTATCCGGCAATGAATTTTGGACAACCAGGTCGGTATCCAATAATGTCTTATACAAAATTGATTTAGGCAGTGTTTTTTCAAGCAAAAAAAGAACTATACTGCCCCTGGATTTTCCCTGGGAGGATTCAATATAATGTACCTCTTTTACGGGAATAGCCAGACAGAGCGGTAAAGTTTGGTGATAGGAAATCGCCCCTTCCATGGTTCCGTTTTTTAAAGCAGTAAACTTGATAGTTTCCCGACACATTACAGAAATTATATGCCTGGGACCTATGATCATCCCCCCGATTAAATGGTTTCCTCCAATTTTCAATTCAATATTTATAGTTCCGTGCATATTACCCCCTTTTTTTACCTTTGTTTCCTACCTTATCCCCAGGAACAACCTTTTCCATCTCTATTAACAGCAAGTGATATGCCAGACACCCATAGGTTTTGTTGAATTGAAAAACTACAAACACCCACTTTTTTAAAAAAAAAGCAGTGTTTATCGTCATTTACCTAAAATTGCGATTAGCAACTTTGAGAGGATCAGACTTTTTTTTAATGATAAATCCCAGACCAAAACTGCTGGGTGGTCAACAAAAAAAATGGCTGACAAACTGAACACATGACCAATAAATTGAACAAAAAAATATGGGCCAAAGATCCCAGATTTGCATTAACTACTATAACAAACCAATCACGCATTACCGGACCCAAACCAGATTTTCCTATTGTCATGAATCCAATTGTGGGATAATTAAGAAAATTATTTGCTGAAAATAAATTTTAAAAAGGAAAGCAATGACAGCGCAAACAAAAATCATCACCACCCCCAAGGAAGACGCAGTATTCTGGATGGACAAAAACGGGATCTGGCACAATGAACACGGAAAATTTGAGCACCCGAAAATCATCCGCCATTTTAATCTGTCCATCCGAAAAGATGATCGAGGATACTACCTTTCCCAAATAACAGATGGATTTAAGGAAAAGGTTTATTTTCCCCATGAAGACACAGCCTTGTTTGTGGTGGAGATTTTTCTGGGAAAGGATTGTAAATTGATCTTAAACACCAGAGAAACCATGCCCCTTAATCCGACACAATTGTTTACCCGGAACGATAACCTTTATATTCAGACCCCTAAACACTGCATCAAATTCTCCCAGGACGTCCTTATCAAATTATCCAAATACATGGAAGAAATAGACGGCAAATTCTGTCTCAGGCTGGATCATACCACCTATACCATTCCCCAAAAATAAAAAAACTCCCGCTTTCATAAAACTGTGAGAATTGGGTTTATCTTGAAAAAAAGAGGGATATATACTATTATTTCAGAATACTTAAATTAATCTATCAACCACGCCCGGTATCATTTTTTCAAAGAGCTTGTGCCGGTATTGGCATTGAGAGAATAAAATGAAAAGACCAGGAAACCTATTCAATAGATTATCCATCCACTACAGGCTCCTTTTCAGCTATTCTCTTACCTTTCTGATAGCCTTGACCGTCGGCATTTTAATGCTCTATTCCATGGTCAGAACCACCCTTGAACAAAATATTGAAAATGAACTTAAAAACTCAACCAATACCATTCTTGGCATGGTAAAAACCGCCATCGATGCGTCCATACAAAACCATTTACGAGGCATTGCCGAAACCAATCACAATATAGTACAATATTTTTACAACCAATCCCAAAAGGGGCTGATCTCCCAGGAACAAGCCAAACAAATGGCCACCAGGATACTTCTCACCCAAACCATAGGCCAAAACGGATATATTTATTGTATCGATCACAACGGAATCATCCAGGTCCATCCCGAGACAAAACTTATAGGAACCGATCTTTCAGAAAATAGTTTTATCCAGACACAAAAAGTAAAAAAAGAAGGATATATGGAATACAACTGGGCCAACCCCGGCGAGAAGACCCAGCGATCCAAAGCCTTGTATATGAGTTATTTTAAGCCCTGGGATTGGATAATATCAGTCTCTTCCTACCGGGGAGAATTCAATGCACTCTTAAGAGTAGAAGATTTCAGGGAAAATATACTTTCTTTAACCTTTGGAAAAACCGGTTACCCCTATATAATGAACTCCAAGGGACTGCTCATCGTCCACCCCAAACTCCAAGGCACCAACATCTACGAATCTATAGATGACAACGGGCGCATGTTTATCAAGGAAATCTGCGAAAAGAAAAACGGGAAAATCATCTATCCCTGGAAAAATCCCGATGAACGCATAGCCAGAAAGAAGCTGGTCATTTTCAATTATATCCCGGAACTGGACTGGATTATTGCCTCCTCAAGCTATCTCAATGAATTTTATAGTCCACTGACAACCATCGGATATTCAGCGGCCTTAACTATTTTCATCATGTTAATCCTGATTATTCCCATTACCTGGCTTATCAGCTCAAGACTTGCAAAACCTTTGCAGGAGATGATCAATGTATTTGAAAGCGGAGTCAAAGCCGATTTTAGTAACCAACCTGATGTTCAATGGGGGGGTGCAATGAACCAGGTGGCGGAAAACTATAATAGATTCATAGACAAACTACAAAAGACCGGACAGGAATTGCAAAACTCCGAAGAGCGGTTCCGGAGTATTTTTGAAAACTCGGTGGAGGGTATTTTCCAAATTTCTCCCCAGGGAGAATGCATTGCTGCAAATCCGGCAATGGCGACAATGCTGGGATATGACACACCTGACAACCTTGTGGAAAAACTGACGGATATGAAAACACAACTATTCAAAGACCCCTCCAAGATGCGTGAAATAGTTGAAAACTTAAAAGAGCGGGATGCACTCAAAGGCTATCAAATTCAATTTATCAGGAAAGACACCCATACGATATGGGTGTCACTCAATGCCAAAGCTTATAAAAGCAAATCAAATAAAATCTTGTATATTGAAGGATTTCTCTCCGATATTACCGAACAAAAAAAATCGGAACAGGCCCTGAAACTCTCCTATGAAAAACTGGAAAACAGGGTGGAGGAAAGGACCCGGGAACTGTCCAATTGGGTAAAGGAACTTGAACAACGAGATGCCAGAAGCGCCCTGCTTCGGGATATGAGTGAAATGATCCAGGTCTGCCACACCGCCGATGAAATATTCCAGGTGTTACACCAGTATATCATAAAGTTTTTCCCAGATTCTTCGGGGCAACTTTTCATATTCAACCATGAACTAAATCACTTAAAACCCTTGATGTGCTGGGGAGATCTGACCGACACCCACCCCATTTTCAATGACGATTGCTGGGCATTGCGCAGGGACAAACCCTATCTAATGGACAAATCCCATTCCCACCTTCCCTGTAGCCATATGGAAGATAGCAAAATCAATTTAAGCATTTGTATTCCCATGATTTCCCAGGGGGATATTCTCGGGATGTTCCACTTGAGGTTTTACAATCAAAAATCCCCCCTTCCTACCAATCTTCAGCCCGCATCCGCACAACGCATTGCCACAAGAATCGCCCAGCATATTGCCCTGGCCCTGGTCAATATCAATCTTCGGGAATCACTAAAACTTCAATCCATCCAGGACCCCCTCACAGGCCTTTACAATCGCCGATTCCTCAATGACAGCATGACAAGAGAGTTTTCACGAATGGCCCGCCACCGATACAGCATCGGCATGATAATGATAGATGTGGACCACTTCAAACATTTTAATGACAACCATGGTCATGAATGCGGAGATGCCGTACTCCAGGGACTGGGCCACTTTCTCAAAAAGAATACCAGGGCCGAAGACATTGTCTGTAGATACGGAGGGGAGGAGTTTGCCATCATGCTCATAGATACCACTCTGGATTCCGCCATTCAAAAGGCCCAGACAATCTGTGATGGCGTTCGTGAAGGCCTGGAGGTCAGATACAAGACAACATCCTTTAAAATAACCATATCCCTGGGCGTTGCCGTCTGCCCCCTCCATGCTCCTAAATTGGAAGAATGCCTGACCATGGCGGACCAGGCTCTCTATCAAGCTAAAACCGCAGGGCGGGACCAGGTGATAGAATTTCGGGCAGCCACTACCTAAGTCCCAAATTTTTAGTATCCAATGCAATCCCCCTGACAATTAAAAATCAAAAAGTCGGTAAAACCCCATTGACAAAAAAATAATGGGACAGATATTGATAATTGCTGAAGGACTCATAAAACAGTTAATTTTGCAGGTGAACAACGAATATGCTTGTCTTAAAATATATAATGCGCGGCTATCTTTATCTAAGATATTTTTTCCATAAAATAACTGGAACCGGAACCTTTGGACCGGATACCCCCGATTATATTCCTACCCCTTATCAAAAGACTGGAAACTCCCTGAAGGATGCCTTATTTTGTAAATATTCGGGTTAGTAAAGTTTTTATCAAATTTTTAAAAATAGTTCGGGACACGAGTAAAATGATTTGATATTAAAAGAAGTATGAATGTTTCTTTTTACCAACAATTACCGCTACAACCCTTGAGAATCAATAC
>JAAELK010000255.1 GCA_024226935.1 Desulfobacteraceae bacterium | reverse complement strand
GGATACCAAAGATGGAGCTTACGTCTTTTGGCAGATAAATCAGTAGAATTACAATTAGTTGAAAGTATTTCTTGATCTTTACTCATGTTTTATGTCCTTTCGCGGTAACTTCCTCTACACAATCAGTACAGGACAAGCCTGCTTCGCAGGTGCTATGCATCCTTGACTCATTGCTTCGTTTCAGTTTTTTAGATTTTTGCCTTTTTTCGAAAAAAAAGCAGTTTTATTACCATACAAAATTCACTGTCTAGACACAATTTTTAAATTACCGCCGCTTCGGTGCCTGATTAGCTTTGTTTTTCAAAAGGAAGATCCGTTAAATTAATAGCGGGTTTTCAAAAAGACAAAAAATATAATATCTTGACCTTGAGTCTTTGGGGCCGCCTCAGGTATCAGCAGCCCCATGACATTTCCCACAATAAGTGATTATCGCAGGATAAAATTACAGATTATTTTCCCCAGGAGCCCCAAATGCTGTCATGACCACCCTTGTCTGTTCCTTTTAGGTCATGAGCCTGCCTTGAAATAACTGCATTCATAACAGAAAATGGTGCAAAATGAATTTTTCCATTCGCATCTGTCTTGAATATCTTACCAAAATGTCCCTGACTCAGACCATGACCGGCCTCATGAAGAGCAACTGTTTCCACATCAAATGGATTGGTCTGAACATCAATACCCCATGTAAATCCATTGTTATAATAAATTTCGCTAAAAGCTGTATCCAGATATCCATCATTATCAATGTCTGTATAGTTTCCATCATCATCTATAAAAAGAAAGGTAAGCGTAACCGCAAGAATAGATTGGCTGCCAGTTGGCGTTAGACGGTCAAAAAATAAAGGATCAATAAATCCTGCATGCACTATATCTGCAGGCGGGTTCCCAAAATAACCAAGACCGAGCAATGCATCAGCAATATCAGGGTCTGCACCTGAGTCCATAACTTTTTGTATTGGAATCTTTCCCTGTCTGACTTTATTCCAGGTGGTCATAGCTCGATCAATTGCGGCTTCAGTTAAAACAGTGCTGACTGAACTTGTCGGTCCCGGTCCAGCTGCATTTGCAGCTCCATCGCTTACATCAACAACATATGTTATCGTAGATCTTGAAGCACGCCTTGGGTCACTGGCAACAAACTGACTGGAAAGTTTTCTATCTCTATCATTTGCAAATACAGTTTGTCCAACATCCCCGGAATTACCAGCAGTTACCCATTCCATTTTATATAATACAAACGATTCTTTTCTATTCTTAAGTTGTGTATTGATTTCTGGCAGTGATATTAAAGAGTTTTGACTTGATTGCGATTTAGTAGAGATCCCTTCATTCAAAGAAGAGCTCGAATTCCGGTTTAAATATCCCGATTTACCACAAGCTGTTAATATTGCTATTGAAAATAACATAAAACATATCCATTTATATTTAGATTTTATCATAAAATTAGACTCCTTTTTTCCTTGTATTATCATAATATTTGCGCAATATGATTCTTGGGGAGTTGAAACCACACTCAGGCAGATTTAACATTTCCAGCACAGACATCAATTAATATATCAGT
>JAAELK010000254.1 GCA_024226935.1 Desulfobacteraceae bacterium | reverse complement strand
GTTTTATGGAAAAAGAATTAAATAAAAAGGAACAAAATGGCGCTTTGCAATCAGTTGAATTGCCGGATATAAAATCAGAAACAACTTTCGAAACTTCCCCGGATGAGTATAAGTTCAGCGAAATAAGTGCGATAAGCAATTTTTCGGGAAAAAATTCCGCTTTAATCAGAAAAGAACCGATAGCCATAATCGGAATGTCCGGCAGGTTTCCTGATGCGGATAATTTGAATAAATTTTGGGAAAACCTGGCAGAGGGAAAGAATTCTGTCAGGGAAGTTCCTGAAGGACGATGGAACGCAGATAAGTATTTTGATCCGAATCCTGGTGCCGGAAACAAAACATACTGCAAATGGGGCGGTTTTCTTGACAATACAGATAAATTCGATCCGCTGTTTTTTAATATTTCTCCTGCTGAAGCCGAGCATATGGATCCTCAGCAACGCTTATTTTTGGAGGAAGCATGGAAAGCCCTGGAAGATGCAGGATATTCTCCTGATACTCTTTCGGGCAGGAAATGCGGCGTTTTTGTCGGCGTTGGGACAGGAGATTATCAACAAACATCGGGTAAAAATATAAATGCTCACCTTTTAATGGGAATGGCCACTTCCATTTTATCTGCCAGAATTTCATATATTTTGAATCTGACAGGTCCCAGTATAGCAACAGATACTGCGTGTTCTTCTTCTTTGGTTGCAATACACCAGGGATGTCAGAGTATTATAAACGGCGAAAGCGAGATGGCGCTGGCAGGCGGAGTTTGTATAATGGCAACCCCTGGAATGTATATCATGACCAGTAAAGCCGGAATGTTGTCCCCCACGGGGAAATGCAGGACATTCGATAACAGTGCGGACGGATTCGTGCCTGGCGAAGGAGTCGGCGTTCTTGTATTGAAATCATTAGAAAAAGCAATAGCGGACAGGGATTTCATATACGGAGTAATTAAAGGAAGCGGCATAAATCAGGACGGCAAGACTAATGGAATAACTGCTCCAAGCGGAAAATCCCAGGTAAAATTAGAAAATGAAATATATGAACGATACGGAATTAATCCCGGATCGATAAGTTATGTCGAGGCACACGGCACCGGAACGAAATTAGGCGATCCAATAGAAGTATCCGCCTTGTCGGAAGTTTTCAGAGCTTATACCGATAAAAAACGATATTGCGCAATCGGATCGGTAAAAACCAATATAGGTCACACACTGACTGCCGCAGGGGTTGCGAGCATCATCAAGGTTATTTTAGCGCTTAACCAAAAAAAAATACCCCCTTCCATTAATTTTGAAAAAGAGAACGAACATATTGATTTTAATCGTAGTCCTTTTTATGTGAATACCGAATTCACTGATTGGAAAGCCGATGGCGACTTGCCTTTGCGCGCCGCTGTCAGTTCGTTCGGATTCAGCGGCACGAATGCTCATGTTGTAATCGAAGAATATGTGGAAGAAGGCACAAAGGCGCAAAGTGACAAAGGCACAAAGCTTAATGCGCCGTATATTTTCGTACTTTCGGCTAAAAACGAAGAGCGCCTGAAAGAATATGCCAATAACATGGAAAAATTCCTTAATTCTCAGTTCTCAGTTCTCAATTATCAATTATCAGATGTCGCCTATACATCGCAGGTCGGGCGCGAGGCCATGGAAGAACGGCTGGCTGTGATTGTAAGCTCTGCTGAAGAGCTTGGGGATAAACTGAAAAGCTTTATTGCCGGCGAGGATAATACAGAAGATTTGTACCGTGGAAGCGTGAAACGGAATAAAGATACTCTGGCTGTTTTCGAAGCAGATGAGGAACTGCAGGAAGCCGTTGACAAATGGATTAAACGCGGAAAATATTCAAAGCTTCTCTCTCTCTGGGTAAAAGGTCTGGTTTTCGACTGGAACAAACTGCACCGCGAAGTCAGGCCGAGGCGTGTCAGCCTGCCGACCTATCCTTTTGAAAAAGAGCGGTATTGGACTGAGGGGGCCGGGAGCCGGGGGCCGGGGATCGGCGAATATGCGACAAAACTGCATCCCCTGCTTCATCGGAATACATCCGATCTTTCGGAGCAGCGTTTCAGTTCGGCATTTACGGGCAATGAGTTTTTCCTGGCGGATCATGTGGTGAAAGGGAAAAAAGTTCTGCCCGGAGTCGCATATCTGGAGATGGCGCGGGCTGCGGTTGAGCGGGCTGCCGGGGTTTCAGGAGATGAGCAGGCAGGAATTTTACTCAGGAATGT
>JAAELK010000253.1 GCA_024226935.1 Desulfobacteraceae bacterium | reverse complement strand
TTGTCAAATCTACTCATGGTTTTTTCCTTTAATCTGTTATGGGGATAACCGATTAAATTAATACCATGGGTAGATCCTTCAGGCATAGCCTTCTGACGATGACCACGCCCACAGGACGTGGTTTTTAATTTTTAATAAATTGGATATTATTGATTTTCTAATTAAAAGAAATATAATAGGAGTTCATCGGGAAAATTAAATAATAATAAAAATAGGAGCTGCCAGTATGTTGTTTTTTTTCTTGTGTATTGCAGTATTAATAATCGGGTATATTTTCTATGGAAAGTTTATAGAAAGATGCTTTGTTATTGATCCCGACAAAATTACGCCTGCCACTACTAAATATGATGGTGTTGATTATTTACACCTGCCCACCTGGAAAATTTTTTTAATTCAACTTCTGAATATAGCCGGCATAGGCCCAATTTTTGGACCAATACTTGGGGCTTTATATGGCCCCATAGCACTCTTATGGATAGTTCTGGGCGGGATATTTGCAGGCGCTGTTCATGATTTTTTCAGCGGTATGCTTTCATTAAGAAAGGACGGTAAAAATTTACCTGATATTATTGGAGATACCCTTGGAATATCCGCAAGGCAGATAATGGTATTTTTCTCACTTCTTCTACTCATACTTGTAGGAACAGTTTTTGTGACAGCCCCGGCAACATTAATAGAGACACTATTAACAAGGTATGGCTTCAGTCCTTCCATATGGTTAATCATTGCATGTATTTTCTTTTATTATTTTTTAGCAACAATGCTTCCAATAGATAAAATTATAGGCAGATTCTATCCTTTTTTTGGTGCTTTGCTTCTTTTTATGACATTTGGAGTAGCTATAGCCTTATTATGCAGCAACCATCAAATCCTACCCCACCTTAACTTTTTCCATAACTATTATCCAGGTGCCGATAAACTGCCGATCTGGCCTTTAATTTTTATTACAATATCCTGTAGTTCAATAAGTGGATTTCACTCAACACAATCTCCTCTCATGGCAAGATGTATGAAATCTGAAAAACAGGGCAGATTAATTTTTTCCGGTTCGATGATTGCGGAAAGTATAATCGGCCTGATATGGTGTACTGTTGGCTTGTCGTTCTATAAAAGTCCTGAAGCGCTGTTGGCGGCAGGCAACCCGGCCCAGGTAGTCAATGATATATCCCTAGCTCTTCTGGGAAACGTCGGTGATTTCTTGGCTATACTAGGTGTGATAATACTGCCTATAACCAGCGGAGATACAGCTTTCAGAAGTGCAAGACTTATTATTGCGGACACATTTAAATTAAGCCAAAGTAAAATACCAAAAAGATTGATAATAGCAATTCCAATCTTTTTGATTGGAATTGTACTGGCAATCGCGGGACAGAAAAACTTTCAAATTATCTGGAGATATTTTGGATGGGCAAATCAGACGCTGGCAATGCTTTTACTCTGGTCAGCGGCAACCTACCAGGCAAGAGCGGGCAGAAATCACTGGATAGCCTCTATTCCAGCCCTGTTCATGAGTGCAGTCTGTTTTACATTTATTTTGTATGCAGATATCGGCTTTAATGTTCCATACAATATTTCAGTTATACTTGGCTTACTGATCTCAGTCAGTTTATATATTATTTTCCTAAAGAAAACCTGACTCTTAATACATTTGCTTATTGAATTTAACGTGACAAAAACAGATAAACAAATTGGATGCCGTTCACCAAACGCTCATTCAAAGAGCTGACTGTTTAAGGTTGAAAAAAATTTACCAAAAATCCGCCCTCCCTGTTTTTCTCACACTCTGCAAAAAAGACATAGGTTGGTATCTTTTTGAGACCTGAACCTAACAATCTACAATTGCAGATTGAATAACGCTATAATCGTACTTAGCCGTAACCGATGATAAAATATTCGGCCATCTGCGCATACGCATAATCTTGTTTTTTTGATCAATTGTTAATGCACTGCATAAAATTTCATTTGAAATGCCTGTTCTGGGATATTTGATTACCGGCATCACTATGCCTGACCTGAATTTCATCCGGACAACTTTGAATTTTAATGAAGATATCCGTGGAAAAAGCGAACAGACAACTTCGGCCACAGTTTAAATGGGGCCATTTTCTAAATGTGCATAATTGATTTTCAAGATTATGTCTAAGGAGGTGCAAATTAGCAATGAATATTGCCGGCATGTTTATTTTCCCTTGTCGATATTCAAAGACTCAACTTTTTAAGTTGAGTCTTCCTACACAATGAAAACATAACCAACTTAAATAATTGTATATATTAACAATATTAACCATCAAAAGATAGGGATTTTATTAGAATGGAATACTACATAGATGAAACTTAAAAATCAAACAATAAAACTGGATAAGTTTAAATTTTTTGCCTAATGCCGGGCCGCCGCCAGCCAGCTTCCACCATAATAATAATAATAATAACGGTTCCCTTCCAGCACAGTACAAAATCCAATCTAAGACCGATCAAATTGCCCTGGACAGGAGATTGTACAGGGCATGAAACCTTTCTACATCTTCGGGTTATTTAAGGACACCCGGCACAAGGGGTGATTAAACATTTTCACCAAGATATTTACAACATCCCCTTTATCCAGGAAAGCTGATCATCACAAATTTGGCCAAGATCCGCAGCACCGAATGGATCTGGATCAAGTTCCGGATATCTTTCTTTGAGCAGGGCTTCATAGGTTACCCCCTGGTTTGCCAATTTCTTAACCTTTGACCAATAGTCATAAAGATCTTCTAAATATTCCGGGGGCCAGAACGCCCTGGAACCTGCATCGTAGATAGTACACCTCTGAATGGGATAACAAGGGTCTTCATATTGGGAAGCGATAAATTCCGGGGCCATTACCGCATTAAAACGAAGCAGATCAGTTCCGGTTATCTTGATTCGGATTTTTGTTTCAAGCTTGGGAACCGTAAAACATCCTTCCAGATAAACCAGGGTCGTCTTTTCATAACCGGGAAAACGCTTCCGGCACATAGCATCCATCTTCCCAAGGATTTCACCGGCCCGGGGCCCGCCAAAGGTAAAGAAAACAACGGATCTCAAATTTGTTCCCTGTTTTTGCGCCTCGGCCACCAGAGCCTGCATGGCATGTTCCAGGCTTGTACCCGTTGCCACAACATCCCCGATGACAATGCTGGCGGTTTTGGGCATGTAAACCTTGGAGTATTCAGTTTCGACAATGTGCCATTGTTCCGGAGAATCATCCTGTCGCGCTCTCTGGGCCGAAATAAAGGAGCACCCGTGGCGATTCCAGTCAAAGGCATCGCCAAGGGCTCCCCTGAGACCAAAGTTAAGCCCACCCCTTAAAATATCAAAAACAATGGTTTGTTTTTCTTCAAAACAGGTTAAGTTGTTGGCGGCAAGGCGTTGAAGAATTTTTGTACAGGCTTTTTGAAGGCTGCGGGTATACTCAAGCCCCATCACCCGGTGATTATTTGAAATGGCTCTTGTTTCAGGTGTGGTGGCAATAATTTCTTCTATATTTTTATTTTTTTGGGTCTTCATGCGGTACAGGCCGCAATCCGGCAAAACATCTATTCTTTCCAATATACGGGGTCTCCCTTTGTTGATTATCATCCAGCCTGTGCAGGTTCTAGGTCCGGCGCAGATCATCCCAACTCCCCATTGTACCAAAAATAAATTTTGCCCAAAACGAAATAATCTGCTGCAGACTGGGTTCTTTTAATCCGACTAGTCTACAATGTCAAGAAAAACAGAAAAAACCTACCCGGGATTAAAAAAAATTTTATCCACATTATCCAGATCCGGCGGTGTCTTTATGGGCTGGGAATAAATATAATAGGCGGCGCTTTTATAACCGTCAAGGTTACGCAAGGTTTTAAGTTTTTGACGTTGGTCCAAAGTAAGTGTCCGATTCACTTTAGCAAAAGCAATAGTATAAAGATATGAAAGCTCTCCATCCAGTTCACCATATTGCCTGCCCAGAGCCACCACTCTTTTTTTATCCGGCTTCTTTCCAATCAGATATTTACGCAATTGGGTTGATATCTCCCCCCGGATATCGATAATTTTTCCGAGGGCATTTGCCTGTTGGGCCGGAATACTGGTAATATATCCGCGTTGATCAGAAGATAAAACCTTAAGAAATTTTTCTCCACTGTTACCGGTCACGGATGTGCTGATATCATAATCGCGTTTGCCCATGTCCGGCATATCTTTCATATAAAAACCACCAAAATAGGTCCCATGCCTCTCCGGGCAAAAATAGACCTCCGCATCAACGGAACCTGCAACCCAACTGAAAAATTCAGATGCATAGGTCATATAAGCCACATTAACCATCTTGGATTGCCCTTTTTTGCCACGCTTTAATTTACCCCGTTCATCCACATCAGGCCAGGTATTAAAATCACCAAATTTCATTCTTCCCAAATAGGCTTTCTGGTCATGGGTCAAAGATAACGCCACCTTGCCCATGATCTTGCCACGCTCCAAACTAAGCTCAGCATCCCTGGCAAAAATTTTACCAACATATTGAATAACAGCCTTTTTATTTAACCCAGTACTGCCCGAAGGCCATTGATGATCTTTTTGCATATGAAAAGCCTTGATAAGACTCAAGCGCATTTGAGCCAAAGCTTCCATTTGCGGTGCCTGCTCCCGGGCCAGGTCCAGAAACATTTTTTTTTGTGCGCTGTTCAATATCGTCAGGACATTTCCGGCCACTCGATTGAGAAACATGGGGTTATGTCCTTTTCCAGCGGCATCAATATCCCGCATGTATTGGAATCCAAAAAAATCACACACCTTACCCGGCGGAATGAATGTTGAAGCACCAAAATCGCCGGTCAAAAAAGCAAGTCCGCTAAATGCAATGGTGTTGAGCTGGGCCCGATCTGAAATTGCCTGGAAAAGAGAATATTGACTTTGTCCCCGGCCGGATTTGGACCGATTAAATTGCTGGTTATCCCTGGTGGTTAATGGATTTTCCTGGGATGGGGAAGGCCTGTCTTCACCGTTGGGATTATCCGGTCCCGGCTGACCCAGTTCTTCTTTTTCCCTTTCATGCTGAATAAATTCATCCATCAAAATAATTCCATCTCCATTGGTATCAGTTACCACGAAACGGTTACCACCCTTTTCCCCCCTCCAGGCTTCATGTTCTTCCATTTCCCGTGGAGAGATTGCGCCATCTCCATTGGTATCAATTTGCCGGAACTTATTTTGCCCAAGAGACTGACCTGTATTTGTTTGCGCTGGTACTTGACCCACAGCCCAGATCACAAACACAGCAACCATCACTAAAAAAACACCGTATTTAAAACTATTATCCGTCATTTACACGGCTCCTTTTATAAAAACCAATGGGGCATCTCATAATCGGGCCCTCCTCCCCATCTCGATTTTTAATTCGTCAACACTGCAACTTCCAGGTATATAAACTTGGTTTCTACAAGTTTTATCCCATTTTACCTGGACCCAATAATAGTAGTAAAACCATTTTCAACAGTTGAGTTTATTTCTTTAAAGCCAGATTGTGATAGTTGCTCTATCACCCACTCTTTTGACAACCGCAATTTTCGATAAAAACTCTTAGAAAGATTCCATTGCCCACCATATCTTTTGTAAACAATATCGTGAACCTTCACAGTTTCAAACTCATATTCAAGAAAACATGTGAAAATAATATTTTCATCACTCTTGACTGGTAAAAATCTATCAACATCGGTTAATTCATGGGTTAAATCCCGAAAGCTGATAATAAATTTCCCCTTCGTTTCCAATACGGCAAAGGCTTTAGCAAAAAGTGAAGTGATTTTTTCTTTTGATTCCAAGAGAATGATCGTATCAGTCATGCAGACAATTAACTCAACTTCACTTTTTATAAATTTGTCAAAATTAATTAAGTCGCCTTGGATAAGATCTATTTCCAGATTCCCAGAATTATTTTTTAACTCCTTTAAGAGTCCGGAATCAAGATCAACCGCTGTAACAAAATATCCAGCTTGGGCTAAGGGAATTGAATAAAATCCACAACCTGCACCAAGGTCAACAGCAACTCCGGATCCCTTGGGTATTAATTGATATTTATTAATAAACTCAACATTACGCCGGACCCCACTTTCCAACCCTCCATATATCCATGAATAAACATCCGAAAGCACTTTTCCATAATGTTCTTTGACCGTTGCCATATCAAAAATCTCCCCTGGTATTCTTTTATTGTACAAAGTAAATACATGTGCAGCCACCTTAAATATTATTCGAGTTGAATATCAAGATTGAGAATCAAAGAAATCTTTTGAAAAGTAGATACAAGATTCACTTAGTGGCTGACCGAAAACCCGTGCTTGAATGCAAACTTGCCCATACGCAAGGCGCAAGAAAGTTTGAAACCGGAGTGTACTTCAGTACATGAGGATTTCAAACTTTTGCAGCAACGCAGCAGATGGGTGAGTTTTCGTTCAAGCACTACTTAATCTCTTTTTTATCCTTCATTTTGATATACCAATCTTCCTCACCATAGAATTCATCTGAACATTCAGGACACATACTATGACTAAAAGATGCTTCTGAATGTTCTTGAATGTATGATTCCAAAATATTCCAATACCCCTTATCATCTCTGATTTTTTTACAATGGGAGCAAATCGGGATCAGACCACCTATTTTTTTTATATCTTTATGGGCCGTTTCAAGTTCACTTATCAGTGATTGAAAATAGACCAGGAGCATCCCAAGAGCCACCCCCATGGCAAGCAATGAAGCTATCATGAAACCCCACGGGGCAAACCACTGTGAAGAGCGAAGGAAAGGATAATCTATTTTATGCAAACCCCATAACATCAAAAAACACCCCAGCACATTACGCCCAGCAACATAAGAAACCTGCATCTGTAAGACAATCCATCCTCCCCAGATTAAACTGACACCAAAAAAGACATAGAGAGGTAAAGTTAGATAGATGAAAGGAATATGAGCAAAAACTCCGTAGGCAAGCCAAATAATTCCAGCGGCATAGCCGATATGCATCCAGCCAGGCATTGGTTTGGAGATGAAAATATATATTCCCCGCAGGATGATATAACCTACAATGAAAGCCGATACTTTTACAATAAAATCAAGGAATAAAAGATTTCCGATGCCTTTGATCGTAGCTATCAATACCGCAAAACGAAAAAAATATAAAGCCCAGCCCAGGGCCCATACTCCAAAATATCGCTCCCGATACTGTAAATACATGGAACAATAAAGTCCTGTAAGCATAAATGAAAAACATAAAGCTGAGATAACAGCGGGTAAAAGCCAGTTCATGACACAACTCCGAACATCCCATAATTTTCAATCATGATTGAAAATAGCATAACTACTGCCAAAGCGAAAACCCCATTTTCGATCCGGAACGAATCGATGCCTTAAGTTCCAGCCGATCTATTCATTAAGGCCGGTATAACTAATGACAAGGCAAATAACCACTTTCCATCAAGGAAAAAACAAGATTATTGTTTTGCCTTTATTTTTGTTTTGCCTTTTGTTTTTATTTTTTTGGGTAAAACCCCTTCTTTGAAAACCGGTTTAGAAGCTGGTTTGGTTGCCGGTTTAGAAGAAACTTTTTTCCCGGGATTGCCGCCCCGTAAAATCGGCACAAGTTCCTCACGTTTTTGGGCCATTATCAAGGAGATCTCTTCCAATTGGGCCTCGGCAAGTTTTATTTTGGCACTTTCCAGAAAATCAAACAAATTGTCGGCAATATCAAGCATTTTATCATGGGCGTCTGCTTCTTTTTTTGTCGCAAATGTCATTTTTTCCTCTCCATTCCTGACAACAATGTACTTTACAATTACAGCCATTTTTTCTCCTTAAACACCGGCAAAAATAATAATTTTTCGTATTCTTTGTTACCTTTCCAGTGAAAATCTTTGTATCCATCCAAAAGTGAGCGAAAATCGAAATCAACGATTTCTATCTATTAATATAAAACAAGGCCCTGGTAAAGAAGTTTTTCTTACCAAGGCCCTTTTAAACAGCTATATTTAAAATTATTATACTTTCGGTCGTGGGTAAAGACCGCTTCTTTCTACGATCTCCGGTACTTTTTCCTCCCATTCAATGGCCATGATATGAAAACCTGCAACCCCCGGAACTTCCTTGAGCTGCTGGATATGCTCCACACAAATATCTATACCTTCCTGGGCCTGTTTACCTTTTTCAACTCCTGCAAGACGTGCTATGATCTCGTCGGGGACATCCATTCCCGGAACCTTATTTTTCATATATTTAGCCATACCCACAGATTTCATGGGGGTCATACCGGCCATGATAAAGGTTTTTTCACAAAGTCCCCTGTCCTGTGCCCGTTTCATCCATTCCTTAAATTTGTCCAGATTATAGATACACTGGGTCTGGATAAACTCCGCACCACAGGCAATTTTTTTGGCAAGTCTTGGCACCCGGATTTCAAAAGGGTCGGCAAAGGGATTGGCAGCAGCGCCCACAAATATTTTAGGAGGACGTTTAATATCATCTCCACCTATAAATTTCCCTTCATCCCGCATGTGGCGAAGGGTCTGGACCAATTGCATGGAATCAAGATCATGGACGTTCTGACCCTGGGAGCAATCGCCAAAACTCTGGTGATCACCGGAAAGGCAAAGCATATTGGGAATATCAAAGGAAGCCGCTCCCAGAATATCACTCTGAAGAGCCAACCTGTTTCTATCCCTTGTCACCATCTGGAGTACCGGCTCGATACCGATAAGTTTCAAATGAATGCAAGCTGCCAGAGAAGACATCCGTGTCATGGCGGTCTGGTTATCCGTAACATTGACAGCATCCACACAATCTTTGATCAGCATTCCTTTTTTCCGGACCTCTTCAGGATCACTTCCCCGGGGTGGGCCACACTCGGAGGTTACACCTAAATGCCCCGCTTTTAATACTCTTTCCAGCCTGCCGGCACTTACGAACTCACTCATATTTTTACATCCTCCCTGGTCACGGTTCTGGGGCCGCCTGCCCGGTCTGTGGACCAGTCTTTTAAGGGGGCTATTTTTTCATAATCATCCATTTTATCGAGGGATTTAAGCCGATCAATAATAAGTTGCCATGCACAATCTGTATCCTGACCCAGTTCGCATTTGCCATTGGTAGATCCGCCACAGGGCCCATTCAACACACGTTTGGCACACCTGGAGACAGGACAGATGCCTCCTGTTCTTGCCAAAACACAGGTTCCACAAGCCTGACAGCGTTCCGTCCAAAGCCCTCTGTCTTCATTGGCACCCAAACAAATCGTATTCACCCCAGGCAACAGAGGCATATCCAGATATTTTTCCGCCGCAAACTGGACCCCCACCCCACAGGCCAGGGAAACAACGGCGTCATAATCATCAATATTTTTACGGATCTCTTCCAGATACTCATGGTCGCACTGGCGCTCCAGGGTTTTTTCACTGATTGTCTTTTCAAGGCCCTGGGTGATAAAATACATTCTCAAGGCCGAGGCAAGTACCTCAACTTCCTTTTTACCACCCGCCTCACACACGGTCACACACTCATTACATCCAAGTATCAAAATACGATCAAAGTTGCGTACTTCCTCAATGATCTCTTCAATGGGTTTTCTTTCTGCTATTATCATAAGCCTACCTCATATCCAGCTGTTTAATATATTAAATAATCTCAAGCGGCATTTATCTTTTTTAATTTTGCCATCCTGATCGGGCTGGGGCCAAGTTCTTTTATCTTATTCACCATTTCGATGGAATATTGCGCAAACAAGGGACCTTCTCCGGAAGACAGGTTGAACATTTTCACACGCTGCCCCCCAACTCCCACCTGATCCAAAATTTTTGCCGCCTGTTCAACACGCTTTCTTGCCCGAAAATTACCCTGATTAAAATGACAATCACCTTCCATACAACCCACCACATAAAGCCCATCAGCCCCTTTTTCAAAGGCTCTCAATATATGAATAATATCAATTTTGCCCGTACAGGGAAGGCGAACAATTCTAAAATTTGTCGGGATTTTCAATCTCATGGAACCTGCCAGGTCCGCAGCTGAATACCCTCAAAAATTACAGCAAAATGCCAGTATGACCGGCTGAAAATCATCTTTCATATTATAATATCCCTTCCAGCAAAGCATCCACCTTGCTGAGTAATGAATCATCTTCATACCAATTCAATTTTATGGTTTTTGCCGGACATTCCGAAGCACACACCCCGCATCCCTGGCACAAAGCCGGATCTATATAGGAAACCCCCATCTCGTTGATCACCGGCACATCGTAGGGACAAGACCTTACACAGACCAGACAGGATGCGCAATTTACCTGGTTCACTTGAGCTACCACAGCTGACAGGGTCAGATATTGCTGGGACAGATATGTAGTAGCCCTGGAAGCCGCTGCCATCGCCTGGGCGATGGTTTCGGTTATTAATTTAGGACCATGGGCCGTACCACAGATAAAAATTCCTTCGGTACCTGCATCCACGGGACGAAGCTTGACATGGGCCTCCATGAAAAAGCCTTCGGGATTCCTCTGGGTTTTGATAATACTGGAAAGCTCTTGGGTATCGGCGGCCACAACCCCGGCACTTAAGGCCACAAGATCCGCCGTGACTTCAAGCTTTTGGCCCAGGACATGATCCCTGAAGGTTACAGTCATCTGCCCCCCGTCCCCTTTTTCAACCACCGGTGGATTTTCCTTGTCATACCTGGAAAAAATTACGCCCATATTCCTGGCTTTTGTATAAAATCCTTCCAGCATTGCGTACATTCTCATGTCACGATAGAGAATAAACACATCGGTGGCCGGATTCTTTTCCTTGATGGCAATGGCGTTTTTCACGGCATTCTGACAGCAAATTCTGGAACAATTAGGATTGTTCTCATTTCTGGAACCCACACACTGGATCATGATCACCCGGCCCAGATCATCTGCCCCCCCCGTTTCAATCATCTCCGCCAATTCCAACTGAGTAACCACAGTCTCGCTTTGGTCGTAATTAAATTCAGTGGGCTTGTATTCAACGGCACCTGTGGCAACGACCATGACCCCATGGTCAATTTTCTTTTGCTTCATGGAAGGAGCGATGAGAACTTCGGTATTAAAATTACCCTTATAACCTGTAAAACCGACAATCAATGCCTGCTTTAATACATCAATATGATCATGGTTTACCACATCATCCATGAGTTCACGTACATAGGCCTTGATATCATCTCCTTCAATAGTGTGGTGGAGAGTTTCACCAAGGCCGCCCAAACTGTCCTGCTTTTCCACCAGGGTAACATGGAAGCCCTGGTCAGCAAGTCCTTTGGCAGCAGTCATACCGGCAATACCACCACCCACGACCAAAGCTTTATCAATTATAGTAATTTTCTTGTCATGGAGAGGCCCTAGAGTGGATACCCTTGCCACGGCCATGCGAATAAGATCCTTGGCCTTTTCAGTAGCTTGTGCCGGTTCATGAAAATGCATCCAGGCATCCTGATTACGGATATTGGCCATTTCAAACAGATACTTATTTAAACCTGCTTCCTCCAGAGTATCCATGAAAATACCTTCATGGGTCTTGGGAGTACACGAAGCCACCACCACCCTGTTTAACTTATGTTCATCAATAAGCTCCTTGATAGATACCTGGGTATCCTGGGAACAGGTGAATAAATTTTCTCCTGTATAAACCACATTGGGAAGATTTTTAGTGTATTTTTCCACCTCTTGTACATCAATGACCCCGGCAATATTAATACCGCATTTACACACAAAGACACCAATCCTTGGTTCTTCTCCCAGAACATCCCTTTCTTGTATCTTGGCCACGGTCCTTGTCTGGGTATGCCTGGCCTTCGCCAGATGAATCCCGGCAGCAGCAGCAGCTCCAGAAGCTTCGGTGACAGAAGAAGGGATATCCTTGGGTCCCTGGAAAGTCCCGGACACAAAGACACCGGGCCTGGAAGTTGTCAGAGGATTAAAGGTGCTGGTCTTTACAAAATTATATTTGTCTAGGTCAACCCCGATTTTACCGGCAAGATCAACGCTGTCTTTGGAGATGGTCAGCCCAACGGAAAGAACCACCATATCAAAGATTTCCCTGTGCATCACCCCGTCCTGGTCGGCATAATTTAAGATCAAATTATCTGTACCAGGTTCTTCCACCACTGAATGGACTCTGGACTTGACAAATCTCACCCCCTCCTGATCAGCAGCCCTGTTGTAATATTTTTCATAGTCCTTGCCAAAGGTCCGCATATCCATATTAAATATGGCTGCATCCAGAGGCTTTTCCGAATGCTCCTTGGCAATCATGGCATCCTTGATGGCATACATACAACAGACAGAAGAACAATATCCATTTCCACATCGATTGGTATCCCTGGAGCCGATACACTGAAGCCAGGCAATCTTTTCCGGTTCTTTTTCATCGGAAGGCCGGACCAGATGCCCCATGGTGGGCCCTCCTGCCGAAAGAATCCGTTCAAACTCAAGGGAGGTCATTACATTCCGGGACCGATTATACATATAGATATCATCCAACCCCGACGGGTCAAAGGTATCGGCACCTGTGGTCATTATCACGGAACCTACATTTAAATCCCGGACTTTAGGCTGCTGGTCATGGTCCACAGCTCCTGCCAGACAAACTTCCACACATTGGTAACATTCTGAACAAATACCACAGGAAAGACATCGGGCAGCTTCCCTGTCAATGGCTTCCTTGGCAAGACTTAAGGTTACTTCAGCAAAATTGCCTTCCCTCTGGGCCAGGGAAATCTTTTCAGGGTTTACCCGGGGCAATTTGGGGACATTAATAATATCGGGCTTTTCAAAATCATAATTTTTTTCCCTGCCCTCACCCAGATCCAAACCATTAATAAAACGATGTATACTTTCGGCGGCTGTCTTACCAGAAGCTACAGCATCCACAACGGATTTGGGTCCATAAAAGGCATCACCTCCGGCAAATACCCAATCTACAGGTGTCTGCAAGGTAACGGAATCTGCCACATATCCACCGGGCGGGGTCAGAGCTATCCCTTCCTTATCTGCAAAGGCAAGTTCCCCTGCCTGGCCAATGGCCACGATCACAATATCAGCATCATGGGAGGTCAACTTGCAATCATCATATTGGGGATTAAACCGGCCCTTTTCATCAAATACAGCTGTGCATTCCTGAAAGGCTACCTCATTAACCTTTCCTTTGGTTCCATGGAAACCTATGGGACCAAGACTATTGACAATTTTTATATTTTCTTCCAAGGCCTCTTCAATTTCATAATCCCAGGCTGGCATTTCATCACGTTTTTCAAGACAAACCATGGTGACATCTTTGGACCCCAGACGCCTGGCAGTCAAGGCCACATCCACGGCCACATTACCACCGCCAATTACCACCACCCTGCCGGAAAGTTTGGCGGCTTTTCCCATGGCGGCATCCCTTAAGAAATTGGTCCCCTTGAGTACCCCGTCAAGGTCTTCACCTTTTACCCCAAGTTCTCTGGAACCGTGGAGGCCCGTCGCCATAAATACGGAAACAAACCCTTCTTTTTTCAGGCTTTTAAGGGTAATATCCCTTCCAAATTCCATGGAAGTTTTAATCTTAACCCCCAATTTTTCGATAAGATCAATCTCTTTTTCAAGCTCTTTTTTAGGCAGCCTGTATTCAGGAATACCCACGGCCATCATCCCGCCTTTTACCGGCAATTTTTCAAATATGGTCACCCCATATCCTTTTTGAGCCAGATAATAGGCTGCGGTCAAACCAGCAGGCCCGGATCCCACAATAGCAATTTTTTCATCCCTTTTTTCATCAATTTCCGGAAGGAAGGGGGTTTCTTCCCCAAGGTCCAGTTCCGCCAGATACCTGTGAAGGTATTGGATGGCCAGGGGCTGGTCCGCATCCCCCCTTGTACAAACTGCTTCACAAGGGTGGTGACACACCCTTCCGCAGGAACCGGGAAAGGGATGTTCCTGTTTAAACAATTTTAAAGCTTCATGATATTTGCCTTGGCTCATCAAGGCGATAAACCCCTGGATGGACACATGGGCAGGACAGGTTGCCTTACAAGGAGCAATGGACCTTTTCGAGATTCCGTAAGCCCCTGGTATGGCCTGTTCATATTGTTTAAATATGGCCTTTCGGGGAGAAAGGCCCTGGTTGTGTTCGCTGGGGGTATCAACGGGACAAACTTTAGTACATTCCCCACATGAAGTACATTTTGATATATCAACAAACCGCGGACTCTCTTTAACCTTGGCAGTAAAATTTCCCTGTTCGCCATCAAGCTGTAAAACTTCAGTATTTGTTAACAACTCTATATTTAAATGCCGGCCGACCTCGACCAGTTTGGGTGAGATAACTCACATGGTACAATCATTGGTTGGAAATGTCTTATCCAACCGAGCCATCATCCCACCAATGGCATAAGATTTTTCAACCAAATAAACATAATACCCTGAATTGGCCAGATCAATAGCAGACTGCATTCCTGCAATTCCACCGCCAAGCACCATAACCGAACCTGCAAGGTTTTTGTTTGGTGTCAAATTTTGTGTCATTCTTTAAATCTCCTAACCATTTATTATAGCCTCATTCATTTTAAGCTATGTCTGGGTAACCCCAAAAAAAAACCGACCAAATGAAAGATATTCAATTGATCGGATTGATAATTTACCAGGATAAGAAAGGCCGTGCCCAAGATTCAGCACCCCCCCGAAAAAGAGTAATTAGCCAATACTTTTCCGGACCCAAAGCCGTTTTTAATTTACAGGCTTTGCCGGACCGGCAGTTAGTACCGAGCATCTGTATTATATAGGAACATTTTTTGTCCACAATATTACTATAATCTATTTGGCACCTCTTCTTAATTTCAAAAACCAGTTTGATCAAACAAACTGCCTTATTAAATAAAGGGTAGATTCCCTACCATTATTATTCCCCACCTTTAAGTAGAAAAATGGTATTTTTTTGTCAAGAATTATTTATTCCTCAAAATCCTCCACCAGATTTTACCAAATTGAAATAGTGTGATTCCAGTATCATACACAACCCCATCCACTGTTTATTTCATAAAATATTTCTTAAATTTTATTACTCATTTATTCCCATACAAATAATATAATTTATTTATTTATTGCCTTATCATTTGTCCTCTGATATTTCCCATGGACATATTTTCACTGTTTTTGAGACTATTTTTTATAAAAAACTAAAAGCCAAAAGGACAGATCATGAAACACATTTTTATAATCATTGCCACCTCAACCCTGTTATTTTCTTCTGCTATTGCCATGACCGATTCTCGACCGAGCGTACTCTATATTTCCATCGACGGAATGCGTCCGGACATTATTCAAAATTCCAAGAGATACAACAAGATAAAGATCCCTGTACTTAGAAGCCTGATGAAAAAAGGAACATATGCAAAACAAGTTATAGGAGTGTTCCCTACCTTGACCTACCCCAGCCACGCCAGTCTCATAACTGGAACTAACCCCAATACCCATGGAATCATAAATAATAAATATTTTGACCCAACGGGGATAAACAAAGATGCCTGGATGTGGTTTGCAGACCACAAGGTTGCCGATCTTTGGAAAATTGCAGGCAACAGCGGTTATACTACTGCCAATGTCGGCTGGCCAAGCACCGTTGGTGCCGATATCGATTTTAACATTGTTGAATATTGGAGAACTAATACCAAGCTTGATCAGAGCATCGTGGATGCTCTGGGTACAAAAGGACTTGTTAAAGAAGTCGTGGCTAAAACCGGTATTGACCGTTATCCTTCAGCTGACTGGGACATCAAGAGTGATCGTGCCCGCTTTGCAGCAGGTATGTACATCATGAACAACAAACTGGCCCCGATTCTTCAAAAAGAAGGCAAGCCTTTTTTTATGACGCAATATTTTGCCGCATATGACGAATACGCCCACCACTATGACTGGATGAGCAAAAATGCTTTTAATATCTTAGAAGAAATTGATGGGATGCTCGGTAAAATGATACGCCAGATGGACAGAATTACCGACGGAAATTATGTTATAGCTGTGGTTTCAGACCATGGTTTTATCTCCATCGATACCATCATCAATCTTAATACTCAATTTGTAAAAGCCGGACTTATTTGCCTTGATAAAGAAGGTAATATGAAAGACTGGAAAGTATACGGCCTTGACGGTCACGGCAGCATTTATATCAAAGTAAAAGACGCAGGAGATCTTAAAAGCTATGAAAAAGCAAAAAAGATTCTTCTAAATCTTGCGGCCAACAAGAAAAATGGCATTGACAAAGTATATGATCGCACACAATTGAAAAATATCCCCGGATACAAAGGCGCAGATCTTGTGTGCAGTGCCAGTTCAGGCTATCGTTTCTCAACAGACCTTACCGGTAATTTACATTCAAAACCCAAGACATCTCCTGAAGGCTACCTTGCAACCCATGGTTTTGCTCCATCAAACCCAGACACCCATGCGTCGGCCTTTTTGATTGGAAAAGGTATCCCCCAAGGCCGCAACATAGGCACTATTAATCTAATCGATATTGCACCGACACTTGCAAAAACTATGGATCTTACCCTGCCTGCGGCAGAAGGCAAACCATTTTTCTAATAACTAAAACCCTGATCCTGGCCTCCCTGATAATTTTTAAAAAAGGAGCGGATCAGGGCAAAAAAATCAGTTCGTATAAAAAAGAAAAAGATCAAAGTGAATTCTCCTTCATACCAAGATATTTCCCGCTCAGCCACACAAGAATCAACACCGGGATACCTATCAATGCTGTAAATAGAAAAAAAGTGGAATAACCCATACTGTCTACCAGAGTGCCGGAATAACCACCGAAAACTTTGGGAATCAAGGTCATTAAAGAACTGAAAATTGCATATTGGATGGCCGTGAATCTAACGTTTGTAAGGCTTGCTAAAAAGGCCACAAAGGCAGCACTTGCAAGCCCTCCGGCCAGATTATCCGCCGAGATAACAAGGTATAACATAGTTAGATTATGACCCATCCCGGCCAGGACCATAAACAACAAATTTGTCAAAGAGGAAAGCAGGGCTCCGACAAATAAAATTTTTATCACACCATATCTCATGGATAAAAGGCCCCCGCAAAAACCTCCCGCAATGGTCATGAAAAGCCCAAAGGTCTTCACCACGCTTGCTATCTCCATCTTTGAAAATCCCATATCCTGATAAAACACATTGGAGATCACCCCCAATACAATATCTGAAATTCTGTAGAGTCCTACTAAGGCAAGTATCAGCCAGGCAAGACCCACTCCATACCGATTAAAAAAATCTGCAACGGGGGCAACATAGCTATCTTTGACCATCTTACGATTCACCCACCCCGCGGCCATTACAAGTTTTCCAATGACAACAGCAACACCGATTCCTAGGGCAAGCCTGAACAATTCAATGATAAAACCTGCAAGATGCATGTTATTAAAAAAGCTGCCAAGACCTTTTGTCAAACTTAAAGACAGATCAGCAGTGAAATAAAATGTCAGGATAAATCCTCCTGTAGCAAGCACAAACAATAGTAAAGCGCCCAGATAATCCTTCGACAAATATTTATTCTCTTCAATTTTGTTCACCACAGGCTCTGGTACAAAAATTACCGTAACAACACCTACCAGCATGAATGCAGCCATGATGCAATAGGCGGCCCGCCAAGCTTCAAATAAATAATGTCCCTTCCCGGATCCAAACAATTGTGCCAGAAACAAAGTTCCAGCTCCCGCAACCAGCATACCTATTCTATACCCTCCGACATAAGTAGATGCCATCATGGCCTGGAGATCAATATGGGCGGATTCTATCCTGTAGGCATCGATAACTATGTCTTGGGTTGCAGAAGAAAAGCCGAGCATGACTGCGGCCATGGCCATGGTTGTTAAAGGGTGTTGCCCCGAGGCCGGATCGGTGAATGCCATCCACAAAATAGCTGTGATAACACCTATCTGAGCCGCTAATATCCAGCTTCGCCTTCTTCCCAAAACCTTTGTAAGAAAAGGGATGGGCATTCGATCCACCAGGGGGGCCCACACAAATTTGAATGAATATCCAAGGGCGGCCCAACTGAAAAAAGTAACTGTGGATCGCCCGACTCCAGCTTCCCTCAGCCACAAAGACAGGGATGAAAAAATTAATAATATGGGCAGACCTGCAGAAAACCCGAAAAAAATCATGGTGACAACCCTTGGGTGGAAAAAGGATCGGACAGATTCTTGCCAATTATGCATCATTTATGTTTTCCATTTTCAAAAAAGAACTAAATATCAGAGAGTGATTTCAAAATTATAGGGGACGGCAAAGCAGTCAATTGTTTGGTGGTCATTTTTAAAAAACTTGGTACATTCACTTACAAGAAGATCCATCTCATCATCGGTCCGATCCTGATTCAGATGAATCAAGCCCAGCTTTTTAACGCAGGCCCTGGAAGCAAAATCCAGAACATCGGGAATAGACGAGTGACCCCACCCGGTCCTGTGAACATATTCTTCTTTTGTATACTCTGCATCATGTAACAAAAGACAAGCATTACGGGAAAACTCGATATAATCTTCCAATTTGCGACTCTGGGGATGGGAAAATCCAAGTTCATTATCGGTTAAAAAAACAAAACTTTTACCATCTTCTGTAAATTTGTATCCCAGACTTCCTTGGGAATGACTTGTGGGAATAGTATCAATACTCAAGGAGCCGATTTTAAAACTGCCGTTTAGGGAGGCATCAAACTTAATATCAGCTTTTAAATCACCAAGCCGAACCGGAAAAAAAGGGGGTTTCATTACGCTGTCAAACACTTTTTTTGTATCGATATCGGCAAATTTACGATCCTGGACAAACACCCGGGTTTTACTGTAAAGAAAAGGCTTAAAGAATGGAATTCCCAGAATATGATCCCAGTGGGTATGGGTTAAAAGCAGATAATAGGTATTTTCCTTTCGCCTGATAAGAGATTTTCCCAGCCGCCGGATTCCGGTACCGGCATCAATAATAACGATTTGCCCCGTTTTAGCTTGAACTTCGATACAGGTAGTATCACCGCCATACTTGACATATTGCTTGCCAGCTACAGATATTGATCCCCTGGAACCCCAACATTTAATAAACATGACTCTCCTGTATCATACCCAAAATTTAGAATCTACTCACTCTTTAAAATTTGTTACAGCATCATATGAATCGCTACAGAAATCAATATTTTTTTTGACTAACCCAATATTATTGGTATTGGCTTTGAAAATATGACACAAGAAAAGAATATTAAGAAGCATAAAAACCCCTAAAAGAAGGACTTTTTATGCTTCTTTTGTACAAAGTTAAGCTGCACGGTCCAATTTCAGGTTATAATCCGGCTTCCCACAACTCAATTTCGCCAATCTGAAGGAAAGAATCTCCTCCATTTTCCAGCACATTCAAGCGATAATACCGGTAGGCGGATTCATTAGTAAATGTGAAGGCTTTCATCTGGAGACGTTTGGAAAAATCCACATCTGCTTGATGATCCAACACGGTATAATTGATTCCATCATTAGATCCTTCCAACTGCCATTGCCTGGGGTCACGTTCTTTAAAATCGTTTGCTGAAGTCACAGTATAGCAATTGATAACATAGCTCTTGTTATCCGGAAACTGATAAGCTATCCATCCCTTATCATCCAAGGTCAGCCATTTGCTGGTCACTATCTTATCAAAGGCATTGACACTTTTGCTTTGTGAATCCTGCCCACTGGCAGTAACCTGGCCGTTAATGGCCCGATCCGGGGCCGGCAGTTGGGGGCCTGTGGACAATGACGACGGACGATCATTGATATCAGCTCCCCAGTCCGAAGGATTTTCGCCCATATCGAGGGTAAGGCTGCCACCATTCATAATAGCCCCATGGTCGATGATATTTTTTGTATACTCATCACCATTAAGTTGTGCCCCCTGGATATAAATATTTTCATCACTATTTTCGGGGGCATTAATAACAAAGGTGTTACCGTTTTCCAGATGCAAGGTGGCCTTTGTAAACAATGGAGAACCCATCAGGTATTCCGGATATCCAGGTGTTGCCGGATAAAAACCAAGGGCGCTGAACAGATACCAGGCCGATGTCTGACCATTATCCTCATCACCACAATATCCATGACCGTCGGCAAGGCCGGATTCATAGGCATCGGTCATCACTTTGCGTGCCCAGTACTGGGTTTTATAGGGGGTACCGCCGTGGTTATACATATAAATCATATGCTGGGCTGGCTGATTGCCGTGGGCATACTGACCAAGACCATAGGTCTGTCCCAAATCATATGCTTCCTGCATTTCATGGATGGTTGAATAGTAGCTACCAACCCGGAAATCAGGAGAAGCTGCAAACATGTGATCCAGTTTTTCCGACAAGCTCAAGCCGACACTGCGGTAAAGGTCATCCAACCCCTGACCATCTTGCATGGGGGTTGCAAGATAATGCCAGGCATTACCCTCTATCCATTCATAACCCCATTCATTGGCATAAAAGTTGGCATCGCTGGTACGCCAGTTACCGTTGGCAGACCGCCCACGAAAAAACCCCGGGGAAGACTGGCCGTCTGCGGTATAATCAACCGCGGTGGGGGACCAGATATTCTTATAATTCATAGCACGATTAATAAAGCGTGCATAATCTACAGTTTTACCAAGACTCTTGGCAAACCGGGCAACACAAAAATCGTCATAGGAAAATTCCAGGGTGCGAGCTGCAGAATAAGAGGCATCTTCCAAAGCCACATAGCCGTTCTTTAAATAGGAGTTGAGACCGACACGGCCGGTTCCACCCTGGCCCTGGACCATGGCATTTTTCCAGGAAGCTTCATAGGCCGTTTCATAATCGAAATTGCGAATTCCTTTAATATAGGCATCTGCAAACAAGGAGTCTGTATGGGTACCGATCATCACATCCAGATAGCCAGGACAAGACCATTTTACAGTCCACCCCCCCTCCTCATAGGAGTGAACCCATCCATCCAGCATCTCTCCTGTCAGGGTCGGATACATCATGGTGAAAAAAGGCCATACTCCTCGAAAAGTGTCCCAGAAACCATTTCCAGCCCAAAGTTTACCGGTGTGAATATTACCGTCATAGGGGCTATAATAAGTCGGAACACCATCAACCCATTCCCACATCGCCTTGGGGAAATTTAAGGTTCGATAAAAACAGGAATAAAAAATAACTTTCTGCTCATCTGTGGCACCTTCAATATTAATTTTATTCAGCTCTTCATTCCATTGATCACGCGCCTTTTCCTTGACCATTTCAAAGGAGTCACTACCAATTTCCTGATCTAAATTAGCCGTGGCCTGGGCTTGGCTGATCCAGGAAGTACCAATTTTCATATTGATAGTTTCACCGGCAGTTGTCGCAAACCGCACATAGGCCAACCCCTGATCGGTTCCAGATTGGGTAAACTGTTTATCAAAACGGGCACAAAAATAGATCTTGCCGGCTCCAACGCCGTTTCCGCCATTTTTTGACCAGCCGGTAATCTGTCTGGAATCGGCTGTTATCTGTGCATCTCCGCTTCCCCAGCCAGCAATTAGCAGATAGGCATCCTGGGTTGCATCGTTGTAGGTAATATTAAAAGAAGCAGCACGGGAGGTTGGAGCAACTTCCAGGGTAATATTATAGGTATCCAGCTTGGTCTTGTAATAGTACGCTTTGGCAACTTCTTCACTGCGCAATGATTTGTGGGTATTAAAATTTGCATCCAAAACACCGGTCATGGGCATAATTTCAAAGCCACCATAATCTCCCACCCAGGGACTTGGCTGATGAACGGCCTTGATCCCACTGATATATTTATCTTTATAGTCAAAAAACCAGCCACTGCCGGCGTTATTGGTCACGGGTGCCCAGGCTGTCATACCAAATGGCAGGGTAGCAGCAGGATACTGATTTCCCCGGGAATAAGAAGCACCCTCATTATTGGTACCCATAAGCGGATTTGGAAAATCTGCCAGATCTTCCAGGGCTGATACATTGGACACCGACAAGGCAAAAAACAATCCCAATGTCAGATAAAATAACCATATGTTTAACATGTACTTCTTAACTCTAATAAAACTTGGAACTAATTGTTTAATCATTTGAATCAATCCATTTACTAGTTTAAAGATAATAAAACGATAGAACCGTTTACACTAATCAGAATGTATGTCAATGCTTTAATACGACTACAGCCCCATTTCAAAAAATTTATTAGGATAGTAGTAAGCCTCAAAAAAACCATCAAAATTAAAAGATAAAATATCAGGATATGATTTATATAGGATTAATCAAAAAACCGTCGCCGTTTTTTTTGTTATTCATTTTAAAAATGGTTTAAAATCACCAAACTTTTTACGGGAATATATTGACAAGTGAATTTATTTTGCTTAGGAGAATATTGGTATAAATAAAAATATTTATCAAAAAAGGAACTTTATATATGGCACAGCTTATAGCAGACAGAAGAGATGTGGATTTTGTGTTACATGAACAAATTGGAATGGTTGACCATGAACTCTTCGAAGAATTTAATAAAAAAACCATAGACTTGATTGTTTCCGAAGCAAGAAATCTGGCCATTAAAGAAATTTTACCCACTTTCAAAGATGGGGATACAATCGGATGCAAGCTTGAAAACGGTAAGGTCACGGTACCGGATTCATTTAAGCGGGCATGGAAACTATATTGTGAAGGAGAGTGGCTTGCCATGTGTGATGACCCGGAAGTGGGAGGTCAGGGCATGCCCAAAACTATTGGTTGCGCAGCCCTTGAATACATGGTGGGGGCAAATTCTGCTTTTATGCTCTATTACGGCATGACCCATGGGGCTGCCAAGCTGGTTGAAGCTTTTGGAGATGAGAACCAGAAAAAAACATATATGAAAAAAATGTTTGCAGGTAAGTGGGGCGGTACCATGCTGCTAACCGAATCGGAGGCAGGATCCGATGTGGGGGCACTGACCACCACAGCCGTTAAAAAAGGGGATGGGACCTATGCCATTCAAGGAACCAAAATTTTTATTTCTGCCGGAGAACATGATCTGTGTGACAACATTATCCACCCGGTTCTTGCCAGAATAGAGGGGGCTCCTGCAGGAACCAGGGGTATTTCTTTATTCCTGGTCCCCAAACTTCTGGTAAATGAAGATGGTAGCCTCGGTGCCTTCAATAACGTGGTTTGCACAGGGCTTGAAGAAAAAATGGGTATCCACGGCAATGCAACGGCCTCCCTTTCCCTGGGGGAAAAAGGTGAATGCATCGGCACCCTTCTCGGAGAAGAAAACAAAGGAATGCCTGCAATGTTCAAAATGATGAATGAAGCCCGGGCCTTTGTGGGTATGCAAGGATTTGCCGTGGCCTCAGCCTCATATATGTACGCTCTTGAATATGCCAGGACAAGGATCCAGGGAAGACATCTGACCGCGGGGAAAGATGCATCAGCCAAAGACGTTGCCATTATCCAACACCCGGATGTTAAACGCCAGCTGCTCAATATGAAAACCTATACCGAGGGTATGCGATCCCTGCTCTACTATTACGGTAAATGCTCCGATATTGTCCATACCACCGAAGACCAAACCCTGAAAAAAGAGACCGCAGCTTTAATCGAGGTATTAACCCCCATTGTCAAAGGCTATATTACAGATAAGTCCCTTGAGGTTTGCTCCCATGGAGTTCAGGTCTACGGCGGCTACGGATATATTCAGGAATTTCCCGTGGAACAGCTCATGAGAGATTCCAGGATTTTCATGATCTATGAAGGCACCAACGGCATCCAGGCCATGGATCTTCTGGGTCGGAAACTTTCCATGAACCAGGGGGAATCCTTTAATTATTTTTTAACCCAGATTAAAAAAACCATCCAAGAAGCCCAGAAAATTGAAGGGGTTGAAGAGCTGAGTGCCAAAGTTGCCCATGCCGTATCAAGGCTGGAAGAACTTGCAAAGGTCATGGCAAAACGATCCAGATCAGACCAGGCATTAAATGCCTATGCTTTTGCCCATCCCTTTCTGGAAATCACAGGAGATGTTACCTTTGCCTGGATGCACCTGTGGCGGGCAAGCATTGCCGCCCCGAAACTTGCCAAAAAAGTGGGCAGCCTTGACAAGGAGGCAATTGCAGCAAAAGCCGTCAAAAACAAAGATGCTGCTTTTTATGCAGGACAGATGGCAAGTGCCAGATTTTTTATTTCTACCCTTCTTCCCCAGGCTTATGGTAAGATGGATGCTATTTGGGAGGCGGATTCCTGTGTAGAGGATATTTTAGATGTCTCCTTTGGATCAAAATAAAAAAATGGGAGAAAACAGATGCTCAATTACATTAAAAAAAGTTTATTAACAGGTGTGGGCCTGGCCCTGAGATCCAAAAGCGAAATTGAAGAATTAGCAAAAGGATTTGCCGAACAGTCCAAGATGAGCCAGGCAGAGGCAAAGCAGTTTCTCAATGAATGTCAGCAAAAATACGAGGACGCAAAATCGGGGTTGGATAAAAAAATAGAGGGGACCATCGAAAAAATATTGGTAAAGCTGGATTTACCCACAAGATCGGACATCACAACCTTGAACCAGAGAATTGATGAGTTGACCAAAAAAATAGAAAAAGCCCCAAAAAAATAAAACCGGCACCCTTTATGCTCAGCATTAAAACCATAGGTAGAATCGGCAAACGGTATCGGCACCTGATCAGATATCAGCAGATCCTTGGTATTATTTTCAAATACGGATTTGAAAATATTATAGAGGCCATGAAAATTGACCGCTATATTGAATCAGGCCTGAAACTGATCCCCTTTACCAAGCCCCATGAGAAAGTTGAAAAGCTGTCTAAAAATCAGCGGATAAGAATGGTTCTGGAAGAACTTGGCCCCACATTCATAAAGATGGGCCAAGTTCTCTCCACACGTCCTGACTTGATCCCCCTGGATCTAACCTCCGAACTTGAAAAACTCCAGGACAGCGTTCCACCCTTTAATTTTGAACATGTCAAACAGATCATTGCCGCAGAATTCGGCAAACCCCATACCCAAATATTTGACTCCATCGATGAAACCCCTTTAGCCTCTGCCTCCATAGGCCAGGTTCACAGGGCCAGGCTTGCAGACAATGACCAGATCGCAGTTAAAATTCAAAGACCCGGCATTCGTAAATCCATTGAAGTTGATCTTGAAATCATCCATCACCTGGCATCCATCATGGAAAAAAATATCGAGGAAGCGGCCCTGTTCAACCCGGTCAAAATTGTGGAAGAATTTGCCAAAACCCTTGAAAAGGAGCTCGATTACACCATCGAAGCCACCAACATGGAACAGATGGCCCAACAATTTGCCAATGACAATACCATCCATATCCCCATGACCTACAGAGAAGAATCCAGTGAACGAGTCCTGACCATGGAGTTCATCCAGGGAATCAAAGCCGATAATATTGCGGCCATTGACCGGGCCGGCCTTGATCGAAAAAAAATCACCCGATACGGGGCAGACTTCATCATGAAGCAGGTTTTTACACATGGATTCTTCCACGCCGACCCCCACCCAGGCAATATCTTCATCCTTGAAGACAACCGGATTTGCCCGGTGGATTTCGGCATGACAGGATTTGTGGACCAGAACACCCGGGAGATATTTGTGGATATGATCCACGCCCTTGCATCAAACAATACAAAGCTTGTGACACGCTTACTATGTGAACTGGCTGATTATGAGGACCTGCCGGACATGGCAAGCCTTGAAAAGGCGATTGCACTGTTTATCTCCATCCACCTAGTCCATGCATTAAAAGATATTAAAACCGCCCGGATGGTCAACCAATTTTTAGAACTTTGCGCATCCCACGGTCTTCGTATTCCGCCGGATCTCTTTTTGATGATGAAAGCCTTTATTTCCATTGAAGGGGTTGCCAGAAAATTGGATCCGGATTTTGATATGATCGGTTATGCAGTTCCCTACATAACGGCTGCCAAATATTTAAAATTTTCCCCTTCCCGCATTGCCCAGGACATCATGGGAATCGCCAGAGAATCTTTCAAACTGTTTCAGACATTGCCGGGGGATACAATAGATCTGGTTCGCATGGCAAAACAGGGAAAACTCAAAACCATAGTAAAAATTGAAGGGCTTGATAAATTAATGGTCACCCAGGACCAGACCAGCAACCGAATCTCTTTTTCCATTATCATTGCCGCCCTGATTTTAGGCTCTGCCATTATACTCAATTCAAACATCCCCCCCCTCATGTTCGGGGTATCGGTAATTGGAATTGCCGGGTTCACCGCCGCAGCCATAATGGGAATATGGTTGTTAGTGGCAATCATCCGCAAGGGGCGCCTTTAAAAGATCCATAAAATTAGCGTTCCCTCCCATAGGGGTACCAGTCCGAATCCCTGAGCCTATCCACTTTCATGGTCAAAATTTCATTATTCAGGGTGTTGAAAACAATTTTCCGACCCAACCTTCCGCCCACATCTTCTGAAATAATTTTTATCTGTTTTTTATTTAAAACAGATCTGGCAGTCTTAAGATTGTCCCGGCCGATATCCCGGAAGGAATCGTCAGTATTATGAGCACCTCCAAAAATCTGAGCCTCCAGATTTGATAGAACCGACCCGTTTTCCAACATCATGCGAATCAGGGTCAAAACAGCAATATTACCGTAAAGGGAGGTTGTTTGCTTTCCAGTACCAACAACTGGAAAAAGAAAATGATTCATGCCACCTGTCTCCAGAGTCTTATCATAAAGACTGACAGAAACAGATGATCCCAACACAGTTGATATCACTGTAGGTTTTTCAGGCAGATATATATATCCGGGTTTTAAGAAATAATCTCTGCCGACAAGTTTTTTAGAATACTTATTCATATCATCATATTTAATTTGTTTTTGTGATGCCTTGTTTTATATCATTTGGCTTTCCATATCAAGCGTTAATAACCTTGCCAATATTTGCTGTCTATGATAATAATAGCATCATTCGAAAACTTATTTTTATGATGCAGTATTAATACCAAACGATCGAACAAGGAGGTATTAATGGAAAAAAATCTAAATCTTCGCATTGGACATTTAAAAATTGTCGACCATCTGATTTTGGGGTATTCTGTCTTTCGACTTAAATCCAATGACGATCAATTACATCACTCAACCCTTGAAAACATACCCATGAATTCCTGGGAACAAATCAGTGACGGTTTAAGACAAAAAGAGATTCACGGTGCCTTTATAACGGCTCCTCTGGCAATGGATCTATTTGCCGCGGGTCTCGATATCTCTTTTTTAATGTTTGTCCACAGATCCGGTAGCCTGATGGTAAAAAACAAAAAAGCCCATATAAAAAAACTTGGGGACCTGAAAGGAAAAACCATTTTGATCCCCCATGAGTTATCCGTTCAACACCTGCTGCTCCATAAACTTCTATCCACAATAAATTTAAACATAGGCCCCGCAGGCACCCCGGAAACAAACGCCAACCAAATTGTAACAGAGCCCACCAACCCATTTCTCATGCCCCAAATGCTTGAAAATGATGAAGAGCAAAATATCGGGGCCTATATGGTTGCGGAACCCTATGGCAGCCAGGCCATTGCCAAGGGAGTCGCCGACAAACTCTGCACCTCAAACAGCCTCTGGAAGGATCACCCCTGCTGCGGATTTGTGATTCAAGCCGACCTTGAATCATCCCACAAAGAGGCCATAGAAGAACTGGTTCTCCATTTTTTAACATCTGCCCAGCACCTTAATACCCAGATAGATGAGAAAATACTTGGTTTTGCTCAAAATTTTCTCAATCAGGATCAAGAGATTGTCAAACAGGCCCTTTTTGATAGTGGGGTAAGCTTTAACCCTCAAAAACTATTAATTGACAAAGAAGAACTGGATATAATTCAAACTTATATGACAGATACCATGGGAGTGATGTCCCAGACCATTGATCTGGATGCCTTTCTCAATTTTGCCTATGGGGCAAAGGCTATATCGGAAATTCAACCGTGAAAATTGATCTTGAAAAAATAACCAAAACTTACAGCCGCCCTGACAAAACAGACCACATTGTGCTCAAAGATATTTCTTTTTCCATTGAAAATGGCGATTTTGTTGTCATCTTAGGAGAATCTGGCTGCGGGAAAACCACCCTTTTAAATCTTTTGGCCGGACTCGAAGAACCAAGCTCCGGCACCATTAGTGTAAATGGTCAAAAGATCAAAGGCATACATCCCTCACGCTCCATACTCTTTCAGCAACCAGCCCTGATCCCATGGCTCAATGTAATGGAAAATGTCGCCTATGGTTGTAAAATAAGAGGAGATACAAAAAAGCTGGATTACCGGGCAAACCAATTTCTTGAGATCATGGGACTTGCCGCTTTTACCGAATCAAAGCCCGACCAGCTGTCCCTAGGCATGGCCCAACGGGTCTGCCTTGCCCGGGCCCTGGTAGGACACCCCAAAGCCCTTCTTTTAGATGAACCCTTTGCATCCCTGGACACCTTTACCCAGGCCCATATCCAGGAGGAACTGGTCAATTTATGGCTATCGGAACAATTTACCGCTGTATTTGTCACCCATGATATCGATGAAGCCATACGGCTGGGCAATAAAATCATCCTTTTAGGAGGCAATCCTGCAAACATCACAGATAGTTTTGAAATAAATGAGAAATATCCAAGGGACCAGAACCATCCAAGATTCAAGGAGATCAGGGTTAAAATTCTGGAACGATTCAAGAATGCCTACATGGCCAAAAGAAGCCTGTTATAAGATGACAACTTAAGGAAAACAAATGGATACCTGGTCACGACGAAAATTTTTAAAAACCGCTGCCGCTGCCTGCTCCAGCCTGATTTTACCAGGAACTACCCCAGCTCTTGCCGGACAATCTGCCTTAAAAATAGGGTATTTACCCATAACCGACGCAACCCCGCTTCTTGTCGCCCACGGACTTGGCTATTTTGCTCTGGAAGGGCTTAAGGTGGAAAGACCTGTCATGGTGAGAAGCTGGAAAATTTTAATCGAATCATTTTTGGCCGGAAAATTTAATTTCACACATATGCTCTTTCCCATTCCGGTATGGATGCGGTTTAAACAAAATTTTCCCGTAAAGGTTCTTGCCTGGAATCATACCAACGGTAGTGCCATCACCGTAAAGCAAGATTCCGGAATTTATAAATTTGCCGACCTTGGAGGAAAACACGTAGCTGTACCCTCCTGGTACTCCATGCACAACCTGATCCTGCAATTGGGCATCCGGACCCAGGGGCTTGTACCTGTTATTAAACCCCGGTCCGCAAAGCTTGGCGCAAATGAAGTCAATCTATTTATTTTCTCTCCTCCGGACATGCCCACAGCCCTTCTTAGTAAAAAAATCGATGCCTTTATTGTGGCAGAACCGTTTAATGCTCTGGCCCAGATAAAATTTAATGCCCGAATTATGAGATTTTCCGGGGATATTTGGAAAAATCATCCCTGTTGCGTTATCGTAGCCAATCAGCCTTTTATCAAGCAAAACCCCGTCATGGTGCAAAAAGCTATAAATGCTATTGTCCGGGCCCAGGCATGGTGTCAGAATAATCCAAAAGAAACGGCCCACCTGATCAGCCGGGATGGCGAAGGATATCTTCCGGTTCCTGAACAGGTCCTGGCAAGGGTTTTTAAAAATCCAGACAAAACTCAACTGATTCATCCCCAGTGGGATGTTACAAGAATCGGCTTCCAACCCTTTCCCTTCCCTTCTGCCACCCGATTTATTATAGAACAGATGAAACAAACCAAAGTGGAAGGGAACACAAACTTTCTTGCATCTCTGGATGCAGGTGTTGCCACAAAAAAACTTGTGGATAACAGCTTTGTTAGAAAGGCCATAGATGAAATGGGAGGAATCCATAAATTTTGTGATTGTAATATAGAAACACCATTTTCAAGGGAAGAAATTGTTGAAATCAACTAATCAATTCATATATCGAAATTCCAAACAAATGGGATTAAATGCAGTTTTCGGACCCATGGAATTTGGCTGGAAATATGAAATTATCGGCCTTGCCCTATTCACAGGACTCTGGATACTGGTCTCCTTTTTTATTTTTACCAGGCCCCAATTTTCTCAATTTAAAGGTTTTTTGCCCGGCCCAACCCTGGAGGCCCTCATAAATGCATCCCAAGACAGCCACTTCTGGCTTTCTGTCTTTGCAAGTCTTCGACGGATACTTGTAGGAATATTTATAGCCTCTATTATAGGATTTCCCCTGGGTATCCTCATTGGATTTTATCCAAAATTCAGAGGCCTTTCATATTCCCCACTCCAGTTTGTTCGAATGATCAGCCCCCTATCCTGGATGCCCCTGACACTGCTTTTATTTACAAGCTTTGAATCAGCAATATATTTTTTGATTGTAATGGCTACCATTTGTCCTATAATATTAAATACAGTCATTGGCGTTTCAAACATTAATCCCCAATGGATCAAAATGGCGTTGAACCAGGGGGCGAACGATTACCAACTTATACGGACCATTGTAATTCCATCTGCTGCCCCTAATATGTTGATCAGCCTGAGACTTGCTGTGGGAGTAGCATGGATTGTTCTGGTCCCGGCAGAATTTTTAGGGGTTTCCAGCGGGCTAGGATATCTCATCAACGATGCAAGGGATACCATGGAGTACGATAAACTCATGGCCATGATAATTGCCATTGGAATTTTAGGATTTATTTTGGATCGCTTCTTCCAGAAACTACAACACAAAGTTAACTGGTCCTGGAATGAATAGACAAAATCAAATAAAACGATCATCTAATTATCTAAGGAGTTTTTTATGGCGATAGATCCGAATATAAAAATTTTGGTAGCAGATGACTCAGGAACCATGCGCATGATGTTTAAACAGATCCTGGCAAAAGCCGGATATACAAACCTTGTCATGGCCGTCAACGGCATAGACGGATTAAAAAAAGTAAAAGCTGAAAAACCGGATCTGATAATAAGTGACTGGAATATGCCCCAAATGGATGGACTGGATTTTTTAAAAGCACTCCGTGACACCGATGAATTCAAGGATCTGCCATTTATCATGGCCACTGCCCAATCTGACAAAGGTCAACAAATCAACATCATGGAGGCCGGAGGAAACGGCCATGTCCCCAAACCCTTCGATGCAGAACAAATCACCCAAGGTATTAACAAAGCATTTGGTGAAGGCATGGACAATACTCAATCCACCAAAAAACAAAGAAGCGTAATCGGCGGAAGAGTCGAACTAAATGTAGCCCACATCCAGATAACCGACCACCTTGCCCTGGGTGTCCTTAAACACAGAATTGACAATGGAGATGTAGAACCCAAACATTTTGATCTGAGCACCAGCCTTAAGGGTGGATGGAACCCCATACAAGAAGGCCTTGAAACAGGAGAACTCGACTGTGCCTTTGTACTGGCGCCCATTGCCATGGACCTGTTTGCCTATGATTCTCCCATAAAGCTGGTACTATTTGCCCATAAAAACGGTTCCACCTTTGTCAGATCCAAACACTATGACCCCAGATTTGATTCCCTCCAGAGCTTTTACAAATATAAGGTGGTTGATATACCCCATAAAATGTCCGTCCACCATATGCTGTCCCACCAATTTTTAAAAGAATTGGGATTAAAACCAGGCGTCCCTGGTAAAAAAGCCATAAACGTAAGATTTGAGGTGGTGCCCCCCATTAAGATGCCGGATATAATGAAAGAAAATGAGGATGTTGCAGGCTTCATGGTCGCAGAACCAATAGCCACAAAGGCCATTGTAAATGAGATCGGAAAACTGGAATTTTATTCAGCCAAACGCTGGGATAACCACCCATGCTGCATCATAGCCATGCAAGAAGATTTTATTCAAAAACACCCGGACGCCGCCCAGGAATTTGTCTCCCTGATCATTGAAACCGGAGAATATCTTGAAAATGATAAAGCCAGAGCTGCCAATATCGCTGTAAACTTCCTCGACCCGACAGGAAAACTTGGTCTAAATCCTGATGTATTAAAAAATGTTTTTTCACAACCCCAGGCCATCCGTTGGGATGGTCTTTACCCCGAAGCCCAGGACCTAGATAAAATTCAAAAATATATGCACGACGTCATGGAAATCGGTAAAATTATTGATCTTGAAAAATTTATAGAAAACCGATTTGCCAATAAGGCATACAATATATAAGAAAGGTATAATAGATGCAGATAACAGATCCACAAATCATTGAAGACGGAGAAAAAGACCTGATTAAAGCGGTACAAGAAGATCTGGACCTGGATGCGGTCAGGCAGATTCTCAAGGACCGGATAAAAATTTCCACCCTTTCCTCGAAGGGTGGGCAAATCGTAGTTCATAACAATACAATTGCTTTCAGGATGGATTTTGATATCAATTTAAGCGGCAGTTTGCTCTTTGATAGACAGGGAAATCATATTGACGAATCCGTTGATGATACCACCTTGAAGCCTGCAATGGAATTGGACGTCTTGAATACCGATGAACCATCAAAAGAACCAGATTCCGATGAAACAGATTCCGATGAAACAGATTCCGATGAAACAGATTCCGATGAAATAGATTCCGATGAACAGTATCCGGATGAAGAGATGTCCATCGATCTTCCGGAATATGATCTTGAAGATGAACAGGAAACAGACCCTACCACCAAAGATCCTACAGACATGACCGAATCAAATAACCTTGACATCAATGACCCGAAAGGTAAAGATATGGATGATGAAAACCCGCTTCAAGAAGAGATGCTTGACGATGATATCAATGATATCCTCAAAGAAAGCCGAGAATTCTGGGAGCAAAAAAAACAGTCATAGGAAAGGAGATAATATCATGCCTGATTCAAACCAGGGCGATATGATTGTAGATATAAAAGAACTCAAAGAAATCATGGACGATGACATGGAACTCATTCAAGAGTGCTTTACAGACTTCCTCTCGGACTGCCCCCAATTATTAAATGAGATACAAGATGCCATTACCAAAAAAGATCCTGACCAGATCAACCAAAATGCCCACAAACTTAAAGGGACCTTGAAATACCTGGCAGCAGAATCTGCTGCCAATGCCGCCATAGCCGTTGAATCCGCCGGCAGTGACCATGATTTTCAGGATCTGGATAAAAAATTTTTAGCCCTTGAAGATGAATGCCGTAAATTAATAGATTTTATCAAAAGCTTCACCCCTTAACAAGGCGCAACAAAAGTTTGGCCTTGAATCCAATTACAACAACCAAATTCATCCATCATTCTATGGATTCAAGGACCAGTATATACAATAAGGTTTCATCTACAAAAGCCTTAACACCAAAGCCGTATGAATAAAACAGCTTTTGCGCGACCAATTTCGAATCAGGAAAATCATCAATGGGAAAAGGCATCTCTTTTTTAAGAAATTTAATAAAGGCTTTGCCCATGGGATGACTTATGACAACTCTCCCCCCTCTGCGGATCATTCGCTGTAAATTCAAAAATGTTGTATGTTTGTCCACAAGATTGGGATAACAAGCATTTACAAGAAAAACATCAACACTGGAATCGGGAAGACCAACCTTGCGAATACCACCCTTTATTGTTTTTACCCCGGGATATCGTTTCCGCACCGATGCAAGCATACTTTCGGACAAATC
The DNA here is from genome assembly GCA_024226935.1 of Desulfobacteraceae bacterium. GTDB lineage: Bacteria > Desulfobacterota > Desulfobacteria > Desulfobacterales > Desulfobacteraceae > NBML01. Next base: position 41,888 of record JAAELK010000253.1, on the reverse strand, counting down.
ATTTGCATAGATGGTTCCAGGCAGACATGCCTGAATCAGAGGAACCAGAACGCCTGTTCCGGTTCCAATATCAGCAACTATTTCCCTGGGATTAATTGCGGCAGCGGCAACGATTTGTTCGAGCCGTTCGGGCACACCTTCCGGATAGGGAGGATCAAAAAAGTGCCGGGCCTGATCAAAATAATCCGCCTGAAGTTTGTTTATTCGCTCAATTTCATCAGGACTCACAGATTTAAATGACTTCATGATCATAATTTCGACCTTATTTAAAAACAAGTCAAGTAAAAAAAATTAATCTTGCTTTTAATTGGATTTTTTTTTATTCTGATAAATTTTTATCATTATAAACTTTTAAAACCATGGTCCGAATATAAAAAGCGACTGAAAACAAAATGAGATTCTTACATGAATAGTACAGGAAAATTTTTCGGCGGCACCTTGCTTGTCGGTGGAACAGCAATAGGAGCCGGCATGTTGGCCCTGCCAATCAATACGGCCTCTGGAGGTTTTTTAGGTGCTTCCTCGGCTCTTATTTTAACATGGCTTTGCATGACCCTGGCAGCGCTTCTCATGTTGGAGGTAAGCCTTACCATGCCGGGAGAAACCAATTTCATTTCAATGTCCAAGAAAACCATAGGAAAATATGGACAGATCATCACCTGGTTTCTTTATTTAATTTTGCTCTACGCTTTAATCAGTACTTATATTCAGGCAGGAAGCTCCTGGTTCAGACAAATTGCCCTGGAAACCTTTCACAAAGGCATGGATCGACAAACCAGTTTTTTTATTTTCCTGCTTGCCTTTGGAGTTCCTATTTTCTGGGGAACCAAACTTGTTGATAAGCTCAATCGAGTTTTAGCAATAGGCCTCTTGGGATTTTATTTAACCCTTATTGCCCTTTCTTTACCCACGGTAAAATTAAGTTATATTCAATTGGGAAACGGCTCATCCCTTATCAAAATCTTACCTCTTTTACTCACTTCTTTTGGTTTCAGCACAGTAATTCCAAGCTTAACCCATTATTTTGACAAAGATTACAAGACTTTAAAAAAAGTCATTATTCTCGGAAGCCTTCTCCCATTGACAGGATACCTTATATGGGAATTTATTGTCCTAGGAAATATTCCAATGAACGGGACCCACGGAATGTTATCTCTTATGCACCAAAAGGACAATGGAACCTCAATTATCATGGGATTGGAAGCCATAACCCAAAACCCCTACATCAAATTATCGGCCAGATTCTTTGCCATTTTTTCTATTTTAACATCTTTTTTAGGTGTTTCCCTGGGGTTATTCGATTTTCTGTCCGATGGCCTCAAACTGCCGGACAATATTTTAAAAAGACCCTTTATTTTTATATTAACATACCTGCCACCCATCATCTTGCTTCTCTTTTATGTGACAAGTTTTGATAAAATCCTGAGTTTTGCCGGAGTTTTTGTCTCCCTTCTTTTAGGGATTCTTCCCATATTAATGGTCTGGTCAGGACGCTATTCCAATAAAACAAATGACAAAAGAACCTACCAGGTTTTTGGGGGCAAAATCCTTTTGGTATTACTATTTATATTTTTTACTTATTCTTTAGCCCAGGGCTTTTAAAAAAAAGGAACTCGATATTATAACCAAAAGGGTCTTGGTACACGACCATTGTCACACCGGCAAAATTATTACAAAAGGCCTGTGGTCAAGATTTTTATTTCTTTCCCCGGGTGGGGCAGATATCATACAGAGGACAGATATCACAGGAAGGTTTTTTGGCGTCACAGATCTCCCTGCCAAAATAAATAAACTGCAGGGACAGATCACTCCAGGAGCCTTTTGGAATCCTCTCCATAAGCTCAAACTCCACCTTGACCGGATCTTTCTTGTCTGTAAGACCCAGGCGCAAAGAAAGCCTTAAGACATGGGTATCCACCACAATAGCTTCATACCCGAAGGCCGCAGATCTGACCACGTTAGCCGTTTTACGTCCCACTCCGGGCAATGTTATCAAAGATTCAAGATCCCTGGGAACAACACCCTGGTAATTTTCCAGAACGGCTTTGGCGCAAGCCTTGATATTTTTAGCCTTATTATTATAAAACCCGGTTGAATAAATAATACGCTTGATCTCATTTAAGGGTGCCTGGGCAAGAGTTGCGGGATCAGCAAACTTTGCAAAAAGTTTTTTTGTCACCTTGTTAACCTGATTATCCGTACACTGGGCAGACATAATGGTTGCAACAAGCAATTGAAAAGCAGTTTCATGATCCAGCTGGGTCTTGACAACCGGATACCGCTCCCTTAATCTTTTAAGCAATGTATTAATTTTTAACGAATCTAAAATCATAAAGTGTTTATATATGAATCAAAAAAAAATCACAAGACAGGTTAAGGCATTAGGTTTATGTTCAGGTGGCCTGGACAGTATCCTGTCCGCCCTGGTATTAAAAAAACAGGGAATTGATGTCACCTGGATCAGCTTTGAAACCCCCTTTTTTTCCGCCCGGGATGCCAGAAAGGCATCACAACAAACCGGCATCCCCTTGCTCACCCGGGATATTACAAAAATCTATATGGAGATGATCAAAGCTCCCAAAGCAGGATTTGGAAAAAATATGAACCCCTGCATGGACTGCCACACCCTGATGTTTACGACCGCAGGTGCCATAATGGAAGAAGAGGGATTTGATTTCCTGTTCAGCGGAGAGGTGCTGGGCCAGCGACCCAAGTCACAAAATAAAAATGCCCTGAGATATGTTGAAAAAAATTCCGGATTTGATGGAAATATCCTGCGACCCTTGAGCGCAAAATGCCTACCCGAAACCACAATGGAACAACAGGGCCTGGTAGACAGGGAACAACTTTTAAATATCAACGGACGCTCCAGAAAAATACAGATGCAGATGGCAAAAGAGTTCGGGATTGAAAACTACCCATCACCTGCCGGAGGATGCCTTTTAACCGACATAATTTTTTCCAACCGGCTCAGGGATCTTTTATGGACACAAAAAACCGATGAAACCCGCCAGCTCCACCTTTTAAAATTCGGACGGCATTTCAGACTGGACGATGGCTGCAAGTTCATTGTGGGCCGTTCGGCAAATGATAATCAAAACATCAGATCCTGGTACGACAAATCACAAGATATCCGACTGCAGCATAGTGAAATGGCGGGACCGGATGGACTTCTCATTGGAAATTGCTCGGATGCACACATAAAAACAGCCGCCCAAATCCTTGCAGGATATACCAAATCAAAACCCGGTGAAACGGCAAAGATAAAAGTCATCAAAACCAAAGAAGAAACCATTATCCAGATAACCACTCAACCTTCCGCTAACTTTAAAGATCTGATGATCTAACCCCCAACCCGTGCTTGACCGAAAAATCACCCAAGCACAGGTTTTCGGTCAGCCACTAAACAAAGATCGATACAAAACAAATTGAGAACAACTTATTTTGTATCGATTAATTTTGCCTTAAGCTGACCACAGGCAGCTGAAATATCAGCCCCTTTGCTCTTCCTTGTCATGGCGGTCATATCTTTATCCAGCAGAATCTGGAGAAATGCTGAGATCTGTTTGGGCCCGGGACGTTTAAATGGGGAGTTTTCATGCTCATTAAAAGGAATCAGATTAACCTTAGCCCTTATGGGGGCCAAAAGCTTCACAAGCTTATGGGCATCTTCCTTTGAATCATTAACTCCTTGTATCAAAATATACTCAAAGGTAATCTTGTTCCTGGGTTTCATGGTAAATTTACGACAGGCTTCCAGCAGGACGCAAATGGGATATTTATTGTTTATAGGCATAAGCTTAGACCTTGTCTTGTCATCTGTAGCATTCAGAGAAACGGCAAGATTAACATCGGTATCCCGACCCAATTGCGCAATTTTAGGCACTATCCCCGAGGTGGAGACAGTCACCCTTCTTGCGGCAAACTTCATACCGTAATCTGTATCCATAATGATACAAAGCGCCTTGATAAGGTTATCATAGTTGGCAAGGGGCTCTCCCATACCCATGAAAACTATATTGGATAGTTTAAGCGGCTCTATATTTTTTTGAACCAGATAAAATCGGGCATCCCGAATCTGGGAGATTATCTCCGCCACGGTAAGATTACGCTTAATTCCGCCCCTGGCCGTCAAGCAGAACTTACAGTCCATGGCACACCCTACCTGGGTGGAGACACAGAGAGTAAAATGATCTTTTTCCGGTATTAAAACCGACTCTATATGGTGACCGTCATCGAGTCGAAATAAAAATTTTTCAGTAGTATCACAGGAGACCTGTTTATCTTCAAGATCAAGCCTGGTCAAATAAAAATTTTGTCCAAGTAATCCGCGCAACGTCTTACCAAGGTCGGTCATTTCATCAAAGCTTTGGGCGTGCTTAAGATAGATCCATTTGAAAATTTGACCCGCCCTAAAAGAGCGAGAGCCTTTATTTTCAAGCCATGTAGCCAGTTCTTCCCGTGTATAATCTTGTATGTTTTCCATGTGTTTCAACCTGTTTAATTTCATTATTTCCTTGACATATCACGGAATCTACATTAAATTCAATGATTTGATTTGATCTTTGAGGTAGGACCTTTATGTTTGAAAATTTGAGTGATAGACTTGATTCGGTCTTTAAAAAATTAAAAGGCCACGGCACCCTGAACGAAAAGAACATCGAAGATGGCTTGAAACAAGTCAGGATGGCACTTCTCGAAGCAGATGTCAATTATAAGGTTGCAAAAAATGTCATTTCAGATATAAAGACCAGGGCATTGGGTCAGGAGGTCATGCAAAGCTTGACCCCTGGTCAGCAGGTCATTAAAATTGTAAATGATGAATTTACCAAAATGATGGGGTCCACCCACCAGAACCTGGATCTTGACGACAAGGGATTAGGTTCTATTATGCTGGTTGGATTGCAAGGTTCCGGTAAAACCACTACCACGGGAAAGCTTGCGTATTATCTACGCAAACAGGGCAAAAAGCCCTTCCTTGTGCCCGCGGATGTTTACAGGCCTGCTGCCATTGATCAGTTGAAAAAGCTTGGAAACCAATTGGATATACCGGTTTTCCAATCCACAACTGACATGAAGCCCTTAAAAATTTGCCAGGATGCACAATTGGCTGCAAGGGAACAAGGATGCGACACCCTGTTGCTTGACACAGCAGGTAGGTTACATCTTGATGACGTGTTAATGGCTGAGCTTGAAGATATTAAAAGAGGCTTAAACCCATCAGAAATCCTTCTGGTGGCAGATGCCATGACAGGCCAGGATGCTGTTAATATTGCAGAATCCTTTGATAAGCGGTTGGATCTGGATGGTTTTATCTTGACAAAAATGGATGGGGATGCCCGGGGTGGTGCGGCCTTATCCATAAAAGCAGTAACAGGTAAGCCCCTGAAATTTATTGGAGTGGGTGAAAAATCCACTGCTCTTGAGCCCTTCCATCCGGACCGGATGGCTTCAAGAATACTGGGGATGGGGGATGCCCTTTCTTTTATTGAGAAGGCACAGGAGTCGGTTGATCAAAAAGAAGCCAAGGCTCTTGAACAAAAACTTAAGAAAAATGCTTTTACCCTTGAAGATTTTCGAAACCAGATGAAATCGGTACGAAAGATGGGATCCATCAAGGATCTTATCGGCATGTTGCCAGGAGTGAACAAAAATCAACTTAAAGGGTTGAACATCAATGACAAGGAATTTAGTAAAATAGAGGCCATAATCAGTTCCATGACCCCGGAAGAACGGTCAAAACATGCAATAATAAAAGGGTCCAGAAAAAAAAGAATTGCCAACGGAAGCGGAACAAGCGTACAGGATGTCAACAAGCTTCTAAAAAGTTATACCCAGTCAATGAAAATGATCAAAAAATTTAATAAAGGTGGCATGCGTTCATTGAAAAACATGCTTCCATTCTAAGGAGAAAGAAAGATATGTCCGTAAGAATCAGATTGACCAGAAAAGGCACAAAGAAAAAACCGTTTTACAGAATCGTAGCCGCTGACATTGAAGCACCCAGAGATGGTAAATTTCTCGAAGCACTCGGGACCTATAACCCCATGATGGAACCAGCAGCCATTGTCCTGAATGAAGAGAGAATAAACTATTGGTTAGGTGAAGGCGCAAAGCCATCCACCACAGTTCAAAGCATATTCAAAAGCCAGGGTTTTACAAGCGCTTCTGCTTAAAATTCAACCGGTCAATCCTATAAGAATTTTAGCTATTCTCATTTCACCATAAAAGGAAATGTTTTTATGAAAGAGCTGGTAGATTACATTGCAAAAGCATTGGTAGACAATCCTGAAGAGGTTCTAGTATCCGAAGTTGTTGGTGATCAGACTTCTGTACTTGAATTAAAGGTGGCAAAAGATGATCTGGGAAAAGTGATTGGCAAGCAAGGCAGATCTGCCCGGGCAATGAGAACCATATTAAGCGCAGCATCGACCAAACTTAAAAAACGGACTGTTCTGGAGATCATTGAATAAGGATGAACAAAGATAACCTGCTGATCATAGGCAAGGTAACTGGAGTGCACGGACTTAAGGGAAATCTCAAAGTCTGGTCCTTTGCTGAATCCATTGACACCTTCGGACAAGCCAGAGAAATCTGGCTTAAATCCGAAGGCGAAGAAGAGGGGAAGCGGTTTACTATTCTCTGTGCCTCTGCCCGGAAAAAAGGGGTTTTGATCAGCTTGGAACATGTGGACAATATAAACCTTGCGGAACAATTAATTGGAAAAAACATTCTGATTGATAAAGATCAATTACCCGAAATTGAAGAGAACACCTGGTATTGGCAGGATCTTTACGGGTTAAAGGTTATTGACAAGGTCCTTGGGGAACTGGGAACCATTGAACGAATCTTTCCCACCAATGCCAATGATATGCTGGTTGTCACAAATAAAGAGACGGTTAAAGAATCAGAAATTTTGATTCCCATGCACGAACACTTTATTGAATCCGTGGATTTAGATGCAAAAATCATAATTACCACCCTGCCGGAAGGGTATCAATTCTGATGGACATTTGATGATGGACGTTGAAAAACAGATCATGGATTTTACGGTGTTAACCCTCTTTCCAGAACTGGTCTCTTCCTTTTTTGAACATGGGATGATCCAAAGGGGCATTGAAGCAAAACTGATAACAGGTGGCTGTATTAATATCAGGGATTTTTCCTGTGACAGGCACAAGACAGTGGACGACAGACCCTATGGTGGAGGAAGTGGCATGGTTATGAAACCTGAACCACTGGAAGCCGCCATCGCTTTTGCGAAAAAGAAGACACCCGGGGCAAAGGTGATCTTAATGACCCCCCAGGGGACAAGGTTTGATCAAAAAAAAGCCTGTGACCTTGCAGCCCGGAAAGAGAATCTTATTTTCATCTGCGGCAGATATGAAGGAATAGATGAAAGAGTGTACAACCAACACGTGGATGAAGAGATCTCCATTGGAGATTATGTAATGACCGGAGGAGAGTTGGCCGCCATGGCCATAATTGATTCTGTGTCCCGCATGATTCCAGGCGTTTTGGGAAGCTGTGCCTCTTTTCAATCGGATTCTTTTATTGATGACCGCCTGGAATATGCCCAATATACCAGACCGGAAATTTTTAATAATTTGAAGGTGCCCGGGGTATTGTTATCCGGCAACCATGAGAAAATCAAGCAATGGCGGCAAACCTCATCTTTACAACGGACATTTATAAAACGGCCGGACCTGTTTAAAACACAAGTCCCCACAACCGAAGAAAAGCAAATTTTAAGGCAGTGGTGCCGGGAGCTTACAACACTTGTCAACTCATAACCTATATGTGGCACTCATTCATTTTCCGGTCATGAACCGGAAGCAGATGCCTATTGGATCAGCCCTGACCACCATCGACATGCATGATATTGCAAGGGCCTCAAAAACATTCGGTATCAAAGGATTTTATGTGGTAACTCCCTTTGCCGATCAGGCCAACCTGGCGGAACAGGTCATCTCCCACTGGACAAAAGGTGTGGGCGGTGAATTGAATCCATCCAGAAAACAAGCCCTTGAATTAATCCAGGTGGCTGCCAGTTTTGAAGATGCGATCCAGGAGATAGAAAAAAAAGAGAACCAACCCGTGGTAACGGTGGCGACCAGCGCTAAAGCTCTGGATGGTGCCATAACAATTGCCACACTGAAACAAAAGTTAGCGAGCAATGCATCCCATGTTCTTGTCTTTGGGACAGCATGGGGACTGGCAGACGAACTGGTTGATACATGTGACTTAAAACTTGAGCCCATTACGGGCCCAGGCGATTATAATCACCTGTCTGTCCGGTCAGCTGCATCCATATATTTAGATCGAATTACAAATGGCTGAAATATGCCGACAGTGAAGAAAACCAGGAGGAAGAAATGACAAACGTGATTGACAGATTAGAAAGAGAACAAATGCGCCTTGATGTCCCTGACTTTACCTCGGGAGACACCGTAAAAGTACATGTAAAAATCAGAGAAGGTGAAAAAGAGCGTGTTCAGGTATTCCAGGGCGTGGTCATTAAAAAGACCAAAGGACTCACCGGTGCCCGTTTTACCGTCAGAAAAATTTCCGGAGGTATTGGTGTGGAAAGAATCTTTCCCCTGCATTCCCCTGCCCTTGATAAAATCGAAGTAATAACCCAGGGTCGTGTAAGAAGATCCAAACTCTATTACCTCAGAAATCTTCGTGGAAAAGCAGCCAGAATCAAAGAAAAACGATTTGCCTAAAAATAATAGCGGGTACCCGATGTGGCAATTTGAGCAAGAAACACAAGACAAAGGGTACAAAGCAATTGCAGGGATAGACGAGGCCGGCAGGGGACCCCTTGCCGGTCCTGTTGTCTCTGCTGCTGTTATTTTACCGGAAGAGTTTACCTGCCCCGGAGTCACTGACTCCAAAAAATTGTCTGAAAAAAAAAGAGAGCTACTTTTCCCAATGATCATGGAACAGGCTGTGTCTGTGGGAATAGGCATGGCAGACCACAAAGAAATTGACCAGATCAATATTCTCCAAGCCTCTCTTTTATCCATGAAAAGGGCGGCTGCCGCCCTTGCCTTTGCACCTGATTTCTTACTCATTGACGGAAAATTTACAATTGCCATGGATTTACCCCAACTTGCAATTGTAAAAGGCGATTCCAAAAGCATCTCCATTGCAGCGGCATCCATTATAGCCAAAGTTACCAGGGACAGGCTCATGGTAAAACTTCACAAAACCTATCCCCAATACAATTTCATTGCTCACAAGGGATATCCCACAAAAGCCCACAAGCAAGCCATTATCGAACACGGCCCCTGCCCGGTTCACAGGACAAGCTTTAATGGGGTAATTCTCCCATGACAAAAAGAAGGCAGACAATCGGAAGGAACGGTGAAAATGCTGCTGTCACCTTTCTTTGTCGGAAAGGCTATACTCTCCTTGAAAGAAATTATAGAACCCGCACCTCTGAAATTGATATAATTGCCAAAGACCGTGACTGCATCTGCTTTGTGGAAGTCAAAACAAGGACCAGCCTTAAAAAAGGCCTGGCCAGGGAATCGGTTCACCATGCAAAACAGCTCAAACTCATATCCGGTGCCAGCCTTTATTTAAAAGAAAATAAATTATTTAACCAACAAGTTCGATTCGATGTGATTGAAGTATTTTTTACCCCTGGCCATCCCGATGAAAATCCGGAAATAACCCTGATAAAAAATGCTTTTGGAACTGTATAAGATGGACAATAAAAACCAGCCCGGCACCCTGTTTATTGTGGCAACCCCACTGGGAAATCTTGAAGACATCACCTTCCGGGCGGTGCGGATCTTAAAACAGGTCGATCTGATTGCAGCCGAAGATACAAGATATTCAAAAAGACTGCTGAACCATTATGGTATAGAGACAGGGCTGATTTCCTGCCATGAGCACAACGAAGAAAAAAAGACCCTTCAACTGATAAAAGCGTTAAAGGATGGGAAAAACATTGCACTTATCTCGGATGCAGGCACTCCTCTGATATCTGATCCAGGTTACAGCCTTGTTAAAGCTGTTGCAAAAGAAAATATTTCTGTGATTCCCATACCCGGTTGCAATGCCGCCATTGCCGGACTGAGCGTGGCAGGTCTTCCCACGGATTCTTTTCTTTTTTGCGGGTTTTTATCCAAAAAACAGCAAAAACAAGCCCAGACCCTTGAAGGGCTTAAACCGGAAAAAGCCACCCTGATTTTTTATGAATCACCCAAACGTATTTGCCCACTGATCAAACACGCCATAAAAATTTTAGGTGACAGGAAAGCTTGTCTTGCCCGGGAGATCACCAAACTTCATGAAGAATATATCCGGGGAACCCTTGGGCAAATTCTTTCAACCCTTGAGCTGCGTCCCCAGGTAAAAGGAGAATGTGTCCTTTTTATAGAAGGAGCCCCTCCCCCCTCAAAGATGACCATGGAACACCTGGAAGAACTCATCCTTTCAAAGCAAAAGCTAAATATCAGCACCGCCGATCTGGCCCGACAAATTGCAAAAGACTGCCATCTACCTAAAAAACAGGTGTATGACACCATTCTAAAGCTGCGAAATACTACCCCCTGATTCCTATGTGATTCTTTATCCTTTTTGAATATTTTCCCGGGGTTACCCAAGTGTTAGAATTATGTTAGAATCGGTCTGAACACTTGATAAATTACGATAAAAAGTCTAATAATTATCCCCAATTGGTACAATTATAAAGTATATCTTTATGTCATTGCACTAATATTACGATCATATATCCTCTCCCTTTGGAAAGGATGATGTTTTTTTTGCAAGATAACCATAAAAGAGAGAGAAAATAATGGGTATTGAGTTCTACTATATCATTATCGGAATGCTGATCTTATTTGCCGTCTTTGATCTTATTGTAGGAGTTACCAATGATGCAGTAAATTTTTTAAATTCTTCCATCGGCTCCAAAGCAGCCCCTTTTTTAGTCATAATAGCAATAGCAAGCTTGGGTATCCTGGTAGGTGTAACCTTTTCTGGAGGCATGATGGAGGTGGCCCGAAAGGGAATTTTCCATCCAGAATTTTTCACCATGCCGGAATTATTAACCATATTTCTGGCCGTCATGATTACAGATATCCTGCTTTTAGATCTGTTCAACACCCATGGTCTGCCAACCTCCACCACCGTCTCCATTGTGTTTGACCTATTAGGGGCGGCAGTAGCCCTTTCCCTAATTAAAATTATGACCTCTTCCAACCAGGCAATGACCCTGGAAAGTTATATTAATACGGCAAAAGCCCTGTCCATTGTCGGCGGAATTCTTTTATCCATTGTGGTGGCTTTCTTTTCCGGAGCCGTAATTCAATTTATCACCCGCATGATATTTACCTTTGATTACAGGCAACGTTTAAACAGATATGGTGCCGCCTGGGGCGGAATAGCCGTTACTGCCATTACTTTTTTTATCCTGATCAAAGGGGCCAGCGGCAGCACATTTATGGATGCCGGGACCATTGAATGGATCAAAGCCAATTCCATGCTTATAATGGCAGGCATATTTATCCTGTCTGCCATTATTTTTCAAATCATGCTTTCCATCTTCAAAATCAACATCCTCAAGCCCATTATTTTACTGGGAACCTTTGCCCTGGCCATGACCTTTGCCGCCAATGATCTTGTCAATTTCATCGGGGTCCCCATGGCGGGGTTGAATGCATTCCAAAAGGCTCTGGCTTCAAGTGCCCCCTTAACCATCACCATGGGTGCCCTTGCGCAAAAAATTCAAACCCCGACAGGCCTTATGCTCCTGGCCGGAGCCATAATGGTGACAACTTTATTGTTTTCCAAAAAAGCCAAAGGTGTCACGGAAACAGAAAACAGCCTGGGCCAACAAGATGAAGGTATGGAACGATTTGAGTCGGTCTGGCTTTCCCGCAGAATAGTCAGTCTTTTTGACGATCTTTTTACCTCCGCCAAAAACCTGGTACCCGGCCCCCTGCGCACATCAATTGCGACAAGGCTAACTCCCATCCCTGTAACCACCCATGGAAACCACAAGGAAAAACCCTCCTTTGATCTGATCCGTGCCGCAGTCAACCTCGTGGTAGCCACTGCCGTAGTCGCCTTTGGTACCTCCCATAAATTACCCTTATCCACCACCTATGTCACTTTCATGGTGGCCATGGGATCTTCTTTTTCCGACCAGGCATGGGGCAGAGAAAGTGCTGTTTACAGGGTAACCGGAGTGCTGATTGTCATCGGAGGATGGTTTATAACAGCGTTGCTGGCTTTTATAGTTGCCTTTATCTTTACCAATATCATCCATTTTTTTGGGGCCTTCGGTATTGCAGGACTTATTCTTTTTGCCGGATTTATAATCTGGAAAAATAAGAAAAAATATGAAAGCAAAGAAAAAAATAAGGAAGAAATCAATATTTTCCATCTAAAAAAAGTGGAGAATTTTTCAGAATCAGTAACCGAAACCTTTGACCACCTGGCCCATCTTCTCAAGGGAATCAGAGAATCTTTTGATATCACCTTTGATGCCCTTTTTGAGGAAGACCTGGATAAACTGCAACAGGAAAGAAAACGGGTCAAACATTTTCAAAACAGCACCAACATCATTATCGCCAATATTTTTAAAGTATTACGACTGCTGCAAAAAGAGGATGGCAAGGTCTCATATAACTACTATCAGATCATCCAGCGACTTCAAAAACTTACCGACGGACACAGGGACACGGTGATCCGATGTACCATGCATGTAGCCAATCGACACAAAGGCCTTTTGAATGTCCAGATAAAAGAACTCCAGGAAATAAAAAAAGGGATACTGCATATTTTTCTAAAAGTTGAAACGGCATTAAGCAAAAAAGAGATTGTCGGTTGCCGGGACATTGAGGAACAATTTCTCTATTTGAAAGAGTTGGTGGATGATTATAATGCAAACCAGATTGAAAGAATCCGAAACGAGACTTCCAAAACCAGACTTAGTATAATGTTCTATGCCATCGGCGGCAACTGCGTCATGATGGCCAGACAAAACATGAAACTATTGGAAATTTTTAATGAGGCTTTTGCCTTGGATGATCCCAAAACAAACGACCGAACTTAAAACCACAAAAAAGCCCCATACTCCGGCCTTAGAGCCAGAGCATGGGGCTAGACATGGAAAACTTTTTAAATTCAAACTGAGCACACTTAAAACCTTACACAACCCCCTCGCCCCACCACCAATCCATCCAAGATTTAATTAAACTTGACAACACTTCTAAATTTTGCCATAAAAACTTTTTCGCTACCAGGGTGTTTTACCTGGGACAAACGACAATTTATGACGATTCACATATGAGGTGTTGTAATGGATGGCGTATTTGGTCTTTTCTTCAGTGTCTGTGTACTTAGCATTTTTCTCCTAATTGGTAAATCTCTCCGGGTCCGGGTCAAACTCTTCCAGCGATTATTCCTGCCTTCTTCCATTATTGCAGGATTTGTGCTCCTGGCCTGCGGCCCCTTCGGTCTCAACCTATTTCCTGAATGGATGATAGCCTATTGGAGACAGATCCCGGGAGTCCTCATTAATGTGGTATTTGCCTCACTTTTTTTAGGAGTAGCCCTTCCAAAACCCAAAAAACTATGGGATATCGGCGGCCCACAACTTTGCTACGGCATGGTGGCTGGCATGGGTCAATATTTTATTGCAATGCTCATAACTGTCCTAGTTCTGGGCCCCTTATTCGGCACTCCCGATGTATTTTCCTGTATTGTCGAAATTGGTTTTTCCGGGGGCCACGGCACTGCTGCCGGCATGGGTCCTGTTTTTGAAAAAATCGGATTTCAAGCTGGCTCAGATCTGGCCCAGATGGCTGCCACCGTGGGTATAGTCTCTGCAGTAGTATTTGGTATCATCATGATAAATATTGCTATTCGCAAAGGCTATTGTGTTTGTCTCAATGAGGAAAAAGGGATCCCCACCTACAAAAGAATCGGACTGATCCCTGAACAAAAACGTTATTCCATTGCCACAGCCACCGTTGCCACCGAGGCCATCGAACCTCTTACCTTCCACTTTGCCATAATCGGCATAGCTATTTTCATAGGCTGGATAATGCTCCAGGGAATTCAAGCTATCCATCCCATCCTGGCAAGCTTTCCTTTGTTTCCCATGGCAATGATTGGAGGACTTTTAATCCAGGCTATTTCCACCCCCTTTAACATTGATCATTATTATGACAAGGACACCTTCGACAGGATACTGGGGTTTTCCCTGGATGTCCTTGTCATTTCCGCCATTGCTGGCATCCGCATGGATCTTTTCATTCAAAATCTCTGGCCTTTTGTCATCATCATGATCACCGGCGTAAGCTGGATGATATTTGCCACCCTGGTAATTGCCCCGAGAATGTTTCCTACAAACTGGTTCGAGCGTGGAATCACCGAATATGGGATGCAGACTGGAGTTACAGCCATGGGTCTGTTACTTCTCAGACTGGTGGACCCCATGTATAAAACAGATACAGCAACGGCATTCGGTTTCAAACAGATGGTCTATGAACCCTTCATGGGAGGCGGTCTTATCACTGCCCTGGCCCCTTTTATCATCATCAATCTTGGAATATGGCCAAGTATTGCAGCCAGCGGTTTTATCATGCTGATTTTTGTGATGATCTCCCGGACCAACGGCTGGACCCAACCATCACGCAAAAAAACAATTTTTGCTGGGAAAAAAGCAAAAGCAAACTAATGGAAAAACATCCCATTTAAAACCAAAACCCCATAATATAGACCATAAAAATTATGCCCGGCCGCTTTATTGACTTTACAATAAAACGGCCGGGCATTTACTATTTTCGGCTAATCAAATTAATTACTTCCCTAAATTTTATTTAAAACCCGGACAATACATGAAAACATTATCCATTGATAACAATCTTTATAAAGCAAATATTTTAAGATCATCCATACAGCGGGATGACCTGACGGTATTTCCTTCAATTAAAAAAATACCCACAGGAGTCAGTGTTATTGCTGTGGGTGATCTGCACGGATCTGCAATAAAACTATTATATTTTTTAATAAAGTATGGACTTATACGATGCAATACCATGGATTATGCATGGCTGATGGGAGCATATACCGAAAATCAGGCAAAACGCTTTGCAATGCTTTTAAAAAAATCCATAAAACCTTCATCGTTATCAAATACTCCCCTTATCCTGTTTATAGGAGATACACTGGCAGACAGGGGGATGAATGATTATATGACTTTAAAAATCTATGAACTGATGAAAAATTTTACAATTAACTTCAAAATTATTTTTTCCAATCATGATCTCGAGTTCGTTGTTAATTTTAAAAAAGGCCTTCTAAGAAGAAACGCCAAACCAAAATCATTTATCCTCGGAGAACCAGACTCCATGGCAAGATCAATGATGAATCTGCATAGGAGTATCAATTCAGGAGAAATAAATGAAAAAGAGGTCCAGCAGCTCGTTAACCGCATCTATATTCCCAGGCTGCAACTGGCTTACTACCACAGAATGGATTATATACAATATCGTTCTGAAACACTGGTATTCACCCATGCCCCGGTAAATATCGGTTTTCTGGAAAGATGCCTGGATTTTTTATCAAAGGAAAAAACCTCTGCTATAAAATTCGAATTTAAAATGATTTATGATGTTCAATCAATTATTAAAATAATAGATAAATTAAATAATCTATTTGATCTGGATACGTTCATAAAAATGCATAAAAATTTCAATTTTACTTTCAGTATGCAGGCGTTTGAAATTTTCCCCCTCATTAAGCTTGTGTGGAATCGAAACCCTTCAAAAACTGATTCACTGCGGCCGGGACACAAGGTAAAATTCATACACGGACATATTGGACAGGAGTATCCCGTTAACAAGAACTCATTTAATCTTGATTCCTATTTCGGGAAAACAAATGAAGGACAGTTTCCCATGCCTGTGGCAATGATAAAAGAACTTATGGTGGGAGGTTCGGTAATATCAAGCGACTTTTTTGCCCAATCCCAACCCACATAGCCGTTACAATATTACTGCATTTTCCACTAGGATCAGGAATATGAAAGAAGCTGACAACCATTAAAATTGAGGAATTTAACTGATTGAGAAATGGCCTTTCCCGATATCGGAAAAGGCCATTTCTACTAGTATATAAGCTGTTTTGATCTAATTAAAATCAAACAAACTACATCTTACTTCCTTCTGCATGGCTCTGGAGTTTAACTTCGACTTTCTCAGTCAGAGATGCATAGTATTTTCTCAAAATAACCAGAACTTCTTCACGACCAAAATGATCTACCACCGGCTCATTGTTTGAAAGGGCATGGCGCAATTTAGTACCGGAAAGAATAACCCGGTCATCTTTGCCATGGGGGCAGGTTCTCATGGAAGCCATCCCATCACATTTCTTACAGTAAAAAGTCCAGTCAATTTTCAAAGGCGTACACAGCAGAGCTTTTCCTGCCTCTTCCGGCGCAGGAATGGTGTCAAAAATTTCCTGGGCTTCAAACAATGTGTAAAAATCACCAACACCGGCATGATCACGACCGATGATCATTTTATTCACACCATAGTTCTGACGGAAAGTAGCATGGAGCAGGCCTTCTCTAGGCCCTGCATATCTCATGTCAAGGGGATATCCACCGTTGACAACATGCTCTGGAACAAAATAATCTTTAATCAATCTGTCAATACATTCAATACGAACATCGGCTGGGATATCACCTGGTTTAAGATTACCAATGAGGGAATGGATCAAAACACCGTCACATACATCAAGGGCTATCTTGCAAAGATGCTCATGAGATCTGTGCATGGGATTTCTCAACTGCATGGAAGCAACATTTGCCCAGCCTTTTTCGTCAAAGATCGCACGGGTTTCTTTAGGAGTCAAATATACCCCTTTAAATTTTTCAGGAAATTCGCCTTCGGAAAGAACTTTTACAGGCCCTGCAAAACAAAACTCTTTTCTGGCCATAACTGCCTGAACACCGGGATGATCTTCCATGGCAATCTTCCAGAACATATCATCGGCAGATTCTTCACCATGGCCTTTATAAACTTTCTCACATTCCCATTTTTTTTCGTCTTCGGACATTTCAAATTTCTCTTGAACCTTCATGGTAGCAAAAATTTCACCATTTCTTTCAAGAGCAATTTCATCACCAACATTAACTTCAGCAGCATCTTCTTTACCAGCATCCAACATTACAGGGACCGGCCAGAAAGTACCATCAGCTAGAAGAAAGTCAGCACAAACGCCTTTCCAATCCGCTTTTGTCATAAAACCGTTCAGTGGAGAAAAACCACCGATTCCAAGCATGATCAGATCACCTTTGACCTGGGAAGAGATCTCAATTTTTTTCAAACCGGATGCTTTTTTCAGTTCAGCTTCCAGTTCAGCGCCTTCAAGTTTACAACATACAAGCCCTTTTCCACCATGGGGTGCAACTAATTTAGACATATAAATCAAGCTCCTTTATTAAATTAACTTTCTATAAATGGACAAATGTTTACCCAACATTTGACTAAATTTTAAATTAAAAATCTTGTAAGATTTAATAGTGATTAATAAGTTTGTCAAGATTTTTATTCTTTTATCTGTAAAAGGGCCTGAATCTCGCCCATGGCATCCACATTAACGTCGGCGGCAAGTTCCGGGTGTTTAAAAGCAACAAACCATGTCCCAGCCCTTTGTGCTGCTTTTTGGTCATATTCCGAGTCCCCGATAAAAATCACTTCCCAGGGGTTTAAGTTAAAACTGTCCATAATTTTAAGCAATTGCTCTGGATCAGGTTTGGGGTTTTTCACATCGGAAGCCGTTACCACTACCTCAAAGTAAGATTCAAGATCATTGTCCTTGAGAACCTGTTCCATCGTATTGGTTCTATTGGTGGCAATCCCCCTCACAAAACCATTGCCTTTCAATTTTTTTAAAAGCCCCAACAGCCCATCCTCCATTTTCATATGGGGGATAAACTTGGCATATCCAATCTGTTGCAGACAGGCAAAAACCTCTTTAAGATCATCTTTTTCCGGAAACAGATATTTAATGGCCATCTCCACCGTCATCATATGAACATTAATAAACTGCTCTTGGGTTAATTCCGGTTTATCAAAAGACACCAGAACTTCATCATAAAATTTTCTATTAGCAATGGCAGTATCAAACAGCACACCATCGCAGTCAAAAATCACCGCTTTAATTTTTGAAATATCCATTTTCATATCACTTATTTTTTAAGTCTGAGAATCTTAAGAATTAATTTTTTTATCCTTGAGATAGATGGCGTAAACCCGAATTTTCAGAACTGGTTTATATTTACTATCTGTTTTAAGGGTGATGATATCATATAGATCATCCGCCTTTTGGGAGTTAGCTATAATTTTCACTTGCCAGGACAGATTGCCTTTGGCAGGTTTTACCAGATCAGCCTTGATATTGGTTTTATACTTTTGGTCCAACTCCAAAATTGAAAATTTGTATTTATCTGCCGGGGTGATAGTAACCATAGCCTCAAGCACATCTCCCGGAGCCCCGGTCAAACTGACTGTCCTGGGAGTGATATCCACCACCTTTTCAACTTTCCCGGTCACCACCAGATTAAACTTCTTATTATCCGGGTCGTCTGTTTTGACCAGAATCTTTTTTGTTAAAACTCTTCCTGCATATCCACTGGTTTTAATACCAATTTTAATTTTGCCTTCCCCGCCCGGAGGAATTAATTTGTCATAGGAATGACTGTCGCACCCTCAGGGAGGTAAAACGTTGGTGATACTCAAGGGAGTATCACCTGTATTGCGGACAACAAATTCATGGATAATTTTTTCACCTTCCGGCAGGGGGGCAAACTTGAAAGTCGAATCAACAAATACTGCCCTGGGAGCGGCAGTACAGGGCAATGCAAAGAGAATCACCGCCCAAAAAACCGTCAAAATAATAGATAATTTTTTCATAACATCCTAGATCCAATTTTAATCTTTAAAATTCATAAAAACCAATTGAACTAAACCTATATTGTCTTGGATACAAATACAAGCCTGATATTTTATCTATCCGTTAAAATCTGATTGATCTTCTCACAGACTCCCCTGTCATGATCAATTTTTTTCCCGTCAATGTGAAGAATCCGCACCGCACCCATCAGGGCATTTACTACAAGGATATTAGAATAGGAAGCCAATTGCTCAATGGTAAGCTTTTTTACCAGGACAGTAAAATTTAATAAGGAGAGCCCATCGATAACGGTATTAAGAGTAACTCCCGGCAATACATGGGCCGAGGATAAAAGAATAAGCTCTTTTTGGTCGATCACAAAAAGATTACAGGTATTTGTTTCAGATACAGTAAGATCAGGATTTAAGATCAGAGCCTCATCTGCCTTATGGGTCCTGGCGTATTCACCCGCCCGCTCATAATAAAGATAATTCAAGGTTTTATGATCGGCCAGGGGGGTAGATCTTGGGTGGACAAATGTTACCAAATCCAATCCCTTTTTACCGAGAAGATCCAGCCTGTGGGTATAGGGCCTTGCAAAGGCCGCTAAAAAAACCTGTTTTCCGTTTATCTGTTCATCCCGGGACACCACTATTTTTACGGCACTGGTTCTATTTCCAAGGCCATTTTCCTGTATCAAAAGATCGATAACATGTTCCCAGGTGATATCCGGCGGTGTTCCATTAAAAAGAGAAGTCCAGGCGGAATTCATCCTCTGCAAATGCGCCTCCAGTCGAATCGGTTTTCCCTTTTCCACCCGGATAGTTTCAAAAAGACCTGCGCCATATTGAAATCCCGGGCTTTGCGCCGATACCATTGCCTGATCCTGGTCCACCATCTTTCCGTCCACCCAGGCCCGGGAATGGAAAAACTCTTTTCCCGATGAAACATTGGACAAAATTTCCATCAGGGTCTGTCCTTTATCAAGGGTCTCCTGGAACTCTTTTTCAGGATCGGAATCATAAACAATCCCCCCACCCACGGAAAAAAACAGGGTCTTGTCCACGATGGTGGCTGTGCGGATGGCAATGGAAAGATCCATGGTACCATGGAAACTAAGATATCCAATGGAACCCGTATAAATATGGCGCTTTACCGGTTCCAATTCATCAATAATTTCCATGGACCTTATCTTGGGACAGCCGGTAATAGACCCCCCTGGAAAGGTGGCCCGCAACAGGTCCACAGCTGTTTTGCCCTTTTCAAGCTCACCTTTTACAATGGAAACCAGATGAAAAACATTTTCATAGGTTTCCAGACGTTTATGCTCGGACACAACAACAGATCCGGATTGAGTCACCCGGGACAAATCATTTCGCATTAGGTCAACGATCATGGTCAATTCAGCATCGTCCTTGGTGCTATGAATAAGATGCCACCCATTATCCCTATCCTGATCCGGTGTCCCCCCCCGGGCAATGGTGCCTTTAATGGGACGGGTTTCCACCCGGCTGCCATCAAGCTTGATAAAGCGTTCCGGAGAAGTGGAAACAATTTTATGGTCCCCTGAATGGATATAACTGAAAAATGAGGCAGGATTTCTATAAAATAGTTTTAGAAACAATGCATAGGCATCGCCTGTAAATCCGGTTTCAAATCGCTGGGAAAGATTGGCCTGGTAAATATCTCCAGCATTAAGATATTGGATAATTTTTTCAACCGACCGGATATATTCAGGTTTTGTAAAACTGGACTTAAATCCCCGGTCATCCATTGAAAACAATCCGCTTTCATAAATTTGATCAAGCTGGTTAAAAAAAACCTCCTTGCGGGCGGAAATATATTCGTTCTTCTCCAAATGGCAATTGGACAACACCGGAATACACAAAAAAGTTTTCCCGACCAGGCGGTCCTGAACCAGAAGAACCGAAGGCGCATAGAGGCAAATTTCTGGCAGATGGGTGGAAAGACAGGTTCTGGGAAGAGTTTCAATGCGATCCTTCAGGTCATAGGAAAAATACCCGAAAAGCCCAGCATAAACCGGTAAATCCCCTACCTGGTCATCTGTTTTGATCGATTCTAAAGGCCCGGAAGGATCAAATCTTAAATGATCCAACAATTGCCCAAGAACGGTAAAAGGATCCTGACTAAGGACTAAAGATCTGTTTTCAAACTCCAGGGAAAGGGTTTTCCCACATCCTTTTAATTCAAGCCAGGGATGAAGGGCAAGAATATTATACCTTGCACAACCTGAATCCCCACAATCCTGATCCCGGTCCGATACCATCTTGGCACCTGACAAAAGAAGGACCGTTCCGGGATCCTGGGCAAATCGTGCAGCAGCCAGTTCAAAGGCCATCCCCAGGTCTACCTCTTCGATAAAAAGAGAATCTATCCGGGGCAGTTGTCCAATACCGGTATTCATTTCAAGAATGGATTTTCCCGTTTTTCACTTCCGATACTGGTTCCAGGACCGTGGCCGGTATGCACTATGGTTTCATCTTCCAGATTAAAGAGTTTGGTTTTAATACTTGCCATCAAGGTATCATAGTTTCCGCCGGGCAGATCAGTTCTGCCGATGGAATTTAGAAACAAAGTATCCCCCGCAAAAAGATGACCCTTGGTATAAAGACAAATTCCTCCCATGGAATGCCCCGGAGTATGGATCACCTCCAGGGTGATATCCCCGAAACTGAGCTTATCGCCATGATTAAGCAAAAGATCTGCCCGGGGAGAATTTTCTGCAGACAGACCGAACATGGAAGCTGATTTGGACAATTCCATGAGCATCGGCTCATCCTCTGGATGAATACAAAGGGTGGCATTGGTCACTTCTTTAAGTTTTTTATTTGCCCCCACATGGTCAAAATGCCCATGGGTATTGATTATATATTTTACCTTCAACTCTGAGTTGGCAAGTTCCATGAGGATTTTATCTATATCATCACCCGGATCAATCACTACAGATTCTTTTGTATTTTCACACCCCAAAATAAAACAATTAGCCATTATAGGCCCGACGGCCAGTTTTTTTATAATCAAAATTTTTCTCCTTTATACCAAAAAATTTCCTATTCCAACCCTTCCAACAACCGGATCCTGTCCAACACCCCGTTAATAAAAGAACCGGAATCCCTTGACCCGAATTTTTTACCGATCTCAACAGCTTCATTAATGGAAACACTGGGGGGAATATCCGAACGTTTAAGCAGTTCAAAAGTGGCAATACGCATGATATTTCTATCCACCGCAGGCATCCGGGAAATTTTCCAGTTTTTAGAATACTTATTTAACAAATCATCAATATCCTCTCCGGCCCCAAGAACCCCTTCCACCAGATCCAGAAAAAAGGGTTTTATAAGGTCGGTGAGTTCATCCTCCCTCTGGGCGCAAAATTCTTCCAACCCCGTGGCAGTATCCGATTTATTTACATCAAAACAAAACAAAGCCTGCAAAGCCAGCTCTCTTGAAAGCCTGCGATCTCCCATTCTCTTATTCCGCCTTTCCAAGATCATGGCAAAGATTTACCATTTCAATGGCTCCCATGGCCACATCAAAACCCTTGTTACCTGCCTTGGTACCGGCTCTTTCTATGGCCTGTTCGATGGTTTCAGTGGTCAAAATACCAAACATGACCGGTATATCTGCATCCAGACTGACAGCGGCAATTCCCTTGGAAACTTCAGCACACACATAATCATAATGGGTGGTAGCCCCCCGGATAACAGCGCCCAGACAGATGATGGCATCATATTTTTTCTGATGGGCCATTTTCTGGGCCACCAGAGGAATTTCATAGGCACCGGGTACTTTTACAAGGGCAATATCCTTGTCCGCAGCTCCGCTTCGTACCAAAGCATCCACGGCACCGTCCACCAATCTGGCGGTGATAAAATCATTAAACCGGGAAACAATGATCCCAAACTTTTTTCCCTGGGCCGTCAGGCCTGCTTCTATTATCTGTGGCATATTCCTATCCTTATTAAAAAATTTATATCTTTGGAAAAGATTATATATGAAGCAAATGGCCCATTTTGGCCTGCTTACATTTAAGATATCCCTGGTTATGGTCATTAGGTGCAACCTCAATGGACACCTGTTCCACCAGACTAAGCCCATAACCTTCCAGGCCAACCATCTTTCGAGGGTTATTGGTCAACAACCTTATTTTTTTCACCCCCAGATTCACCAGCATCTGGGCACCGACACCATAATCTCGCATATCCGCCTTAAAGCCCAATTTCTCATTGGCCTCCACGGTATCAAGTCCCTGGCGCTGGTATTCATATGCCTTAAGTTTATTGACAAGCCCTATCCCCCGCCCTTCCTGACGCAGGTAGAGCAATACGCCGGCCCCTTCCTCTTCCATCATCTCCATGGCCCTGTGGAGCTGATCCTGGCAGTCACATCTTAAAGAGCCAAAAACATCTCCGGTCATGCACTCCGAATGCACCCGGACCAGAATAGGTTTATCCGGATCTATCTCTCCTTTAACCAGGGCAAGATGGGTCAGACTATCAATCTCATTTTCGTAGGCAATAACTTGGAATTCACCACCGGTCCTTGTGGGAATAACAGTATGGGCAGCACGTTTTACAAAACTTTCGGTTTTAAGGCGATACCTTACAAGATCAGCAACAGTACAGATACCGATTGAATGCTCCCTGGCAAAAATTTCAAGGGAAGGCATCCTTGCCATGGTGCCATCCTCATCCATGATCTCACAGATCACAGCCGCAGGCTTCAGCCCTGCAAGCCTGGCAAGATCCACAGACCCTTCCGTCTGGCCGATGCGAGTCATAACCCCACCATCTCTGGCTCTCAATGGAAATATATGACCAGGTCGGGCGATATCCGAAGGAGTAGTATCATCGGCAACGGCGGTCAAAATAGTGGTAGCACGGTCTGCAGCCGAAATTCCCGTGGTCACCCCTCTTTTTGCTTCGATGGACACGGTAAACCCGGTTTCAAACTGAGAGGTGTTCTTATTAACCATCATGGGAAGATCCAACCGATCGGCAATACTTGCATCCAAAGGAAGACAGATCAACCCCCTGCCGTATCTTGCCATAAAATTTATGGCCTCCGGCGTGACAGCTTCAGCCGCCATGGTGAGATCCCCTTCATTTTCCCGATCTTCATCATCCACAAGGATAACCATTTTTCCGTTCTTAATATCAGCAATTGCCTGTTCAATCGTTAAATGCGGCATTATTTAGGTCCCTTAATTATAAAAATCCATTCTTTGCGAGAAGTGCCATACTGATATCCTGGGTTCCAGGTTTTTCAGTATCATTTTTAAGGGCACCTCCCATTAATAGTTTTCTGACATATTTTCCAAGCATATCCGTTTCTATATTCACCTCATCACCCACCTGTTTAAGGCCGATGGTAGTAATCTTAGCCGTATGGGGAATAACACTGACCTGAAAACGGGTATCCGAACATTGATTAATGGTCAGGCTGATCCCATCAATGGCCACCGACCCTTTTTCAATCATGCCGACGGCAAGATCAGGATTCACATCAACAGATATGATCACCGCATTACTTTCCCGTTTAACCAAAGTTATAATACCGGTACCATCAACATGACCCGAGACAAGATGCCCATCAATGCGATCGGATAATCTCAACGCCCGTTCGATATTCACCCTTTTTCCTGGTGCCATCTGCTTAAAGGTTGTTCTGACAACAGTTTCCGGAGCCATATCCACCTTAAAATCATTTTTCCCAAGGCTTACAGCAGTCACACAGGCACCGTTTACCGCAATGGAATCCCCGATTTTACTCTGGGATAAATCCAGGTCACATCCAATGTGAACTGTTTTTCCTCCTCCATTGGATTCAATCTGCTTAATGGTCCCAAAGCTTTCTATAATACCTGTAAACACACTCTTTGTCTCCCGGGGTTTTCCCCCTATGATTTCCGGTTGTTTATTCCGGCATATACTAGTCTTTAAGGTATCCTGTTATCAACAGGTCATTATCAAACATCGCAATTTCCATCTGTTTGAGCTGGAAGGCATCGCAAATTTTTTCAGGACCCTTCCCGTCAAACACGGGGATTCCATCACTACCACCCAAAAACTTTGGGGCCAGGAAGAATAACACTTTATTGACAATCCCCTCTTTTAGCACTGCTGCTGCGACCTTCCCGCCACCTTCGATCAAAACACTTTGAATGGACATCTGACCTAATTTAATCATGAGTTGACCCAAATCAAGCCTTCCATTTTTCAAGGGCAGTTCCAACACCCCCACCCCCTTTTTTTCCAGACGCTTTCTTTTTTTACTGGGAGCATCCGGGCCCACCACAAGAAGGGTTCCGGCATCGGACTGCTGATTAATCACCTGGGCTGCTTCATCAATACTAAGTTTCGAATCAAGAATAACTCTCAAGGGATCTTTTGTGATAGTGTTAACAATACGGGAGGTTAAAGAAGGATTATCTGCATGCAAAGTTCCGGAGCCTATGAGAATAGCATCCACTTCATGGCGAAGTTGGTGAACCCTGTTTCTGGATTTTTCATTGGTAATCCATTGGGAATCTCCGGTGGAAGTCGCGATGTATCCATCCAATGTAGCGGCAGATTTTAAAATGACAAAGGGGGTTTTATCCTTTCTCGTATACCAGATAAAATCCTCGATGAGAGTTTGGGCCTCTTTTTCCAGCAGACCATGGACAACCTCAAGACCCTTTTCTTTCAGATACAAGATACCACCGCCGCCGACATAAGGATTGGGATCTTTACAGCCCACAACCACACGACTAATACCGGCATCAATTATTTTATGGGTACAGGGGGGAGTTTTTCCAAAATGATTACAGGGTTCAAGGGTAACATAGATAGTAGCTCCCCTTGTATTATCCGGGTTAGTTTTTTGAGCATCCTCAATGGCTGCAACTTCGGCATGGGCCATACCGGCTGCCCGATGCCAGCCTTTGCCGACAATCACACCATTTTTTACAATAAGAGCCCCCACACAGGGGTTGGGAGAAGTAAAGCCTTTACCCTTCAGTGCAAGGGACAGAGCCTCACGCATATAATCATGATCGGTCATCTGCCTTATCCACCACTTTATCCACCAATTGATCAAACTCAATGGGCGGACACTCTTT
The DNA here is from genome assembly GCA_024226935.1 of Desulfobacteraceae bacterium. Lineage (GTDB taxonomy): Bacteria > Desulfobacterota > Desulfobacteria > Desulfobacterales > Desulfobacteraceae > NBML01. The sequence goes on along the minus strand of JAAELK010000253.1, from coordinate 15,838 downwards.
GGGAAGAAGCCCTTTGAGTTCCTGGATAAAGTCTGCCACATCCTTAAATTCCCGATAAACAGATGCAAACCTCACATAGGCCACATCATCGACTTTTTTCAAAGCTCCGACAATCTTTTCACCCACCACCTTGGAGGATATCTCCCGTTCATTGCTTTCCCGCAACTCCTGTTCAATAGCTTCCACCATCTCTTCAATCATATTGACGCTGATGGCTCTTTTTTCGCAGGCCTTTTGAATTCCCCGGAGCACTTTCCCACGGTCAAAAGCTTCCCTGCGGCTGTCCTTTTTAACAATCATAAGAGGGGATTGCTCCACCCGCTCATAGGTGGTAAACCTCCGGGAGCAAGCCTGACACTCCCGGCGGCGGCGAACTTCAAACTCAATTTTACCCGGACGAGAATCAACTACCCGTGTATTTAAATTTGTGCAATATGGGCAGTTCATGGACACCTCTTCTTCAATTTAAAGGGAAACAAGGTCTACCTTTGCCTGGTCAAACATTTCAAGGGACAAAGGATCATCATATCCATCCTTAAAATATACGGCTTTAATCCCGGCATTAATGATCATTTTGGCACAAATGGAGCAGGGCTGATTGGTGCAATACAACACAGAGCCGTTCACACAAATTCCATGGTAAGCGGCCTGAATAATCGCATTTTGCTCTGCATGAACTCCCCGGCATAACTCATGTTTTTCTCCGGAAGGGACATTGAGCTTTTCCCTCAGGCAACCGGTTTGACTGCAATGGGAAACACCTGCAGGAGCACCGTTATATCCAGAACACAAGATTCGTTTTTCCTTGACAAGGACTGCCCCGACTTTTCGCCGGGTACAGGTAGCACGACTGGCCACAAGATCGGTAATGCCCATGAAATATTCGTGCCATGAAGGCCTGGTGGAAGCATCTTGTGTCATATCATTTTTTTTCATACCGGGGCCTTTACACCTAAAGTTCTCTTCATGCAGGAGTATTTTTATACAGAGGATACTGACTGCAAAGATCTTTTACTTTGGCAGCAACCGATATCACATTGGCCTCATCATCCAGAATATCACAGATATATTGGGCAATTTTTGTGGTAGCATCTTCTCCCATACCCCGGGAAGTCACCAGGGGCACACCAATACGAATACCAGAGGTAACAAAGGGGGAGCGGGTTTCATTGGGAACAGTATTTTTATTCACAGTAATATTGGCCCGACCCAATCTTTCTTCGGCATCTTTTCCAGAAATATCCTTCTGGCTGAAATCCACCAATACCATATGATTGTCCGTCCCGTTGGAAACAAGATCATACCCGCGATCCATCAGTACAGATGCCAGAACGGATGCATTCTTAACCACCTGTCTCTGATATTGTGCAAAAGAAGGATCAAGGGCTTCCTTAAATGCCACAGCCTTGGCAGCAATCACATGCATCAGCGGACCACCCTGGATACCGGGAAAAATCTGACTACCAAGATTTTTAGCATGTTTCTCAGAGGAAAGAATCAGTCCTCCCCTGGGCCCTCTCAAGGTCTTATGGGTGGTTGAAGTTATCACATCGGCAAATCCCACGGGAGAAGGATGAACACCACCGGCCACAAGGCCTGCAATGTGAGCCATATCCACCATGAGAACAGCACCCACAGATGCTGCGATATCAGCAAAACCCTTAAAGTCAATAATCCGAGGATAGGCACTAGCTCCTGCCACTATCATCTTAGGCTTGTGGGTCTTGGCAAGACTCTCCACCTGGTTCAGATCAATGGTCTGGGTATCGGAAGAAAGGCCATAATGGGCAAAATCATATAATTTGCCGGAAAAACTAACTTTAGCGCCGTGGGTAAGATGCCCACCATGGGAAAGATCCATTGCCAGAACCCGATCCCCGGGTTTTAAAAATGCAAAGTAGACTGCCATATTAGCCTGGGATCCGGAATGGGGTTGGACATTGGCATACTCAACACCAAAGAGTTTTTTCACCCTTTCTATGGCCAATTCCTCTGCCTGATCAACAAACTCGCAACCGCCATAATACCGCCGGGAGGGATACCCTTCCGCATATTTATTGGTCAATATCGAGCCCTGGGTAGCCATAACGTCGGAACTTACTGTATTCTCAGAGGCAATAAGATTCAACCCATACTCCTGGCGATCCGATTCTTTTTCTACAATCTTTGCTATTTCCAAATCATCTATCTCAAACTTTTCCATACTAAAGCTCCTCGCAGAATCCAGACTTTCAAGCCTTAAGACAATGCTGTTTTCAAAACATTTAAAACCGCTTTAAAGATCAATACACTGGATTCGATCCAGATGCCTGCCACCCTCAAACTCAGTTTCAAGCCATGTCCGCACCAGCTCATAGGCCAGAATATCACCGATAATCCGTCCGCCCATCACAAGGATATTGGCATCATTATGAACCCGACTCATCCGGGCGGAAAAAATATCCGAACACAGGGCCGCCCGAACCTTAGGAAATCTATTAGCCACCATGGACATACCAAGACCCGTGCCGCAAAGCAAAATCCCCCGGGCAAACCGCCCCTGGGAAACAGCCCCGGCCACCTTCTTCCCATAATCCACATAGCTGACGGAATCCTCACTATCTGCACCGGCATCCTCAACCACATATCCTCGGCTCAAAAGAAAATCTTTTATCTTTTCCTTTAATTCAAAGGCTGCATGGTCACTCCCAATGATAATAGAATTTTCCCTATCCATCTTCCCTGATTCCTTCTCTTAAGATTTTGCCTTGATAAAATCGATAACATCCTGCACGCGCAAAAGACCCTCTGCGGCATCGTCATCAATCTCAATATCAAAAACCTCTTCCATGGACATGACAAGTTCAACGATGGTCAAAGAGTCTGCTCCGAGATCTTCAATCAAAGATGCCTCCGGAACCACATCTTCCATATCGATATCAGGAATCTTTTCTGATATCACTTTTCTTACTTTGGTTTCAACAGTCATAACACAGACTCCTTTTCTAAGTCTTTATTCTTCGTCTGCTTGGGCCTTAATACTTCTTCCTTTGTACGTACTGCACTCAGGGCAGGCTGCATGGGGAAGTTTAGGCTCCTGGCATTCCGGACAGACACTTATTGTCGGGGCGGTAAGTTTATAATGGGTGCGCCTTTTTCTGCCTCTTGCCTTGGAGCTCTTTTGCTTTGGTACTGCCATTTGATCTCTCCTAACTATACTATTTCATTTGGTTTTTCATCATTATCCACCAAACACATAAAACAAGCACCTTACCCCAATTTCAAAAAACTGTCAAGATAATAAAAGCCAAGAACCCTCCCTATTGCCCAACGCTAAGTTTTATGATAGTTAAGGGCTCGAATTTACAGATAAATTTTTTATTAATTTTGGAGAAGATATGGATACAATTATCACAAGGTTCCCCCCCTCCCCCAGTGGATACCTTCACATCGGCGGTGCCAGAACAGCCCTTTTCAACTGGCTTTATGCCAGAAAAACCAAAGGCAAATTTATCTTACGCATAGAAGATACAGATGAAGCAAGATCCACAAAGGAATCGGTGGATGCCATCCTGGAATCCCTTGAATGGCTTGGAATTGACTGGGATGAAGGACCATATTTCCAAACCCATAGATATGATATCTATAATGATCATATCGAAAAATTAGTGGCCTCGGGCCATGCCTACCATTGTTCTTGCACCGCAGAGGAAGTCAATTCCATGCGAGAAGATGCCAAGGCAAAGGGGAAAAACCCCCAATACAACGGTAAATGCCGAAACCGCAACCTATCCAGAACAGACAACACGGTGGTACGACTGAAAACTCCTGCCACAGGCGTCACAATTGTTGAAGATGTTGTCAAGGGAAATACTGCTTTCGGGAATGCCGAGATTGATGATTTTATCATCCAGAGAAGCAATGGAGTGGCCATGTATAACCTGGCTGTGGTGGTGGATGATTTGACCATGAATATCAACACCATCATCCGGGGGGACGATCACCTGGTCAACACCCCGAAACAGATCTTGATCTACCAGGCCCTGGGGGCAGAACTTCCCGTATTCGGCCATGTCCCCATGGTGCTAGGAGCTGATAAAGCAAGACTGAGCAAGCGCCACGGCGCCATGTCCGTGGGAGAATACAAGAATATGGGCTTTCTGGCCGATGCCATGATCAATTATCTTGTCCGACTGGGGTGGTCCCATGGAGATCAGGAATTTTTTGAGCGCCGGGACCTCATCGAAAAGTTTGACCTGGAACACCTGGGCCGGTCTGCTTCCATGTTTGATGCAGACAAACTCCTGGCATTAAACGCCAAACATATCCAGGCCAAATCCCCAAAAGAACTGGGGGAGCATCTATTGTTCCACCTTTCGGCCCTGGGCATTGAAGCCCAAAATGATGCCTTTACCCAAGCCATAATTGAGACCCTTCAACCCAGAAGCAAAACCCTGGTTGAAATGGCAAAGGCAGCTGTCTTTTATTACAAGGATGAAATTGAGTTTGACCAAAAGGCGGCCGACAAATTTTTCAAACCCGAAATAGAGCAGATGCTCACAAAAATTTGCGATGCCATCGAAGCTCTTTGTGACTATACCCAGGAAAATCTGGAAAATCTTTTCAAACAGATCATGGAGGAAACAGGCCTTGGATTCGGAAAAATTGCCCAACCCCTGAGGGTGGCCATCACCGGCACCACAGTAAGCCCCGGCATATTTGAAATGCTGCTGGCCCTGGGACAAAAAAAGACAATCCAACGACTCAGAAAGGCTATAATCTTTATCCAGGCCCTGGCATAAACAAAAGTCCTGCATATCCGACAAAACTGTCCGATCTGGAACGCTCAAAACTTGTGGCGTAGTCAAGCTCAATTGCCTTGATTGCGCCCTTTTTTTTGCAGGCGGCAACAGCGGCGGCAGCGGCCCCAGGACAACACATATTCTTGTGATCCAGTCCCTGGGCAACAATGGCTACCTCATCCATTTGCCCCATGGCGGCGATGGCATTTTTATCATTTACCGTTGATACCCATTCAACGGCTTTTTTCCCAACACCAACAGGTGTAAACCCAAAATCAGGCCCGTAATGGGTCATATCCGTGGACCCTATAACCCGGATATTACGGGAAAGCCTGGTTGCTTCTTCCACAGCCATTCCGCCTAAAATACCAGCGAAACCTGTGGGAGCCACCCCGCATACCACAATTTTAGCCCCCGGGAAAAAATATTTGATAAAGGGATATTGCAGCTCCAGGGTATTATCATCGGGAAACTTTTCAGGGGATAGCTTACGAACACCAACCCCCCCGGCAATATTTTCCACCAACCTCCCGTCCACCTCGATATCACCAAAGGGCGTCTCAATCCAACCATCGGTCATTATAAAGGGCTCAGACTGCTTCGACATATGGGCACCAAACAAAAGAATGGTATCAACAGGCGATGGATCGAAACCCATTTGATCCGGAAGAGCTTCATTAGTTTTCTGGGGCAAAAGAGAAGCAATAACCCTGGCAGCAATGCTGCCGGAAAAATACCATCCGGCATGGGGAACAATTCCACCAACAAAATCCCCCGTAAGTTTGCCCCGACCTTCCTTTAAAAACTGCTGGATGGCGGATTCACACTCCCGGGCAGTGCCAGGATACCAACTACCGGCAAAAGCTGTCTGTTTTTTTCCCATGGGCCCCCTCCTTGCTGTTATTGAAAAAACACTCCTATTTAGTGGCTGACCAAAAACCCGTGCTTGGATGAAAACTTGCCCATATGCAAGGCGCAAAAAAGTTTGAAACCGGAGTGTACTCTAGTACATGAGGATTTTAAGCTTTTGCAGCAACGCGGCAGATGGGTGAGTTTTCGTTCAAGCACTATTTAGCCGTTTTTTCTCCCACCTTTCTTCTGAGCCACTCAAGCCAGGGCTCAAAACCTTCCTGGGTTTTAGCGGAAAGTTCAAACACAGGCATTCCAGGATGAACTTTTTTCATATTATCCACGGCCAGGGCCGCATCAAAATCAAGATAAGGCAGCAGATCCACCTTGTTCAAAATAGCAATATCCGCCACCTGGAACATGAGGGGATATTTCAAGGGTTTATCTTCTCCTTCGGTGACACTCAAAACAACCGCCCTTGCATCTTCGCCTATATCAAATTCAGCAGGACATACAAGATTACCTATGTTTTCCACAATGAGAAGATCAAGATCATCACACCCCAACTGCCGGGCGGAAGCATCTATGAGATGGGCCGCCAGATGGCAATCTCCTCCAAACTGATCCGTATTGATCTGGGTTACCTTGGCCCGGGTGACAGCAAGCCTGTCTGCATCATTTGTGGTGCAGACATCCCCCACAATAACCCCCACCCTGATCTCTGGCATCAAATGCCCCAGGGTTTTACACAGGGTTTCGGTCTTGCCGGAACCGGGAGAGGACATCATGTTCAAAACAAAGACATTTTTTTCCCTGAAAAAGGCTCTATTTCGTTGGGCATCGGTTTCATTTTTTTCCAATACCCGTTTTCCAATATTTATTTCCATGGCTATTTCCTTAAATTTTATGATTTCACTTGCCTGGTCCGATGATCTGGTCCGATTACCCGATGATCATTCTTCGGCCAACTCCATGGAGGAGATCTCTATTTGTCTTCCAGAAATAATTTCCACCTCCCCATCCTCACAGTTTAAACATTTAAACATGGGGGTGTCCACTTCCCATTCTTTATGGCAAGTCTTGCAATGGATCTTCACCGGCATCGACTCAATTACAAGTTTTACATTCTCCAGGGGCGTATCCTTGGTAATGATCTCAAAACAAAAAGTCAAGCTGTGTTCCACCACCGAGGCAAGCTTACCAATTTTCAAATTAAGAATCTCCACCCTGGGTGTCGGCATACTTTTTGGGATCGCATCTAAGGAAATCTGAACCAATTGTTCGGCAATACCCATCTCATGCATAAATCATTTGCTCCTTTTTGACAAAAAATCTTTTTTAAATTCCAGGAACTTATCCTCCTTTATGGCATGGCGCATTTGAGCCATGAGGTCAAGATAATAATAAAGGTTATGGATGGTATTCAAACGATAGGCCAGAAGTTCACGGGACTTGTACAAATGTCGAAGATAGGCCCTGGAATAATTCTGGCAGGTATAGCATTGACACTCTTCATCCAGGGGAGCTTTATCCATCTTAAATTTTGCATTATAAATATTCATGGTCCCCTTGGATGTAAACAATTGGCCGTTTCTGGCGTTTCTGGACGGCATGACACAATCAAACATATCACAGCCCATACCCACAAGCTCCACCAGGTTTTCAGGAGTGCCTACCCCCATGATATACCGGGGTTTATCTTCGGGCAGAAGGGGCAGGGTATGATCTGCCATTTCATACATCATCTGTGTGGGCTCTCCCACGGAAAGCCCGCCAATGGCAAATCCTGGAAAATCAATCTGGGTAATCTGCTGGGCAGACAAGGTTCTTAAATGTTTAAACATCCCCCCCTGGACAATACCGAAAAGATTGTTTTTCCCACCTTTTTTCTGCCAGAAATCATATCCCTTTTTAGCCCAGTTGGTGGTTTTGACCAAAGCCTCCATGGTCTGTTTTTCAGTGGCGGGATGCCCCATGCACCAGTCCAGGGACATCATGATATCCGAACCCAGGATCATCTGCATCTCCACGGCTTTTTCCGGTGAAAAAAAGTGACGAGATCCATCAATATGGGACTGAAAGTTAACCCCCTCATCTGTAAATTTAGCAAGTTTTGCCAGGGAAAAAAACTGAAACCCACCGGAATCGGTGAGCATGGGTTTTTTCCAACCACTAAATTCATGGAGGCCACCCATGTGCTCAATAACCTCCGGCCCCGGCCTCAGGTACAAATGGTAATTATTTCCCAGAATAATCTGGGCTCCGCAATGATCAAGATCTTCTTTGGTAACAGCCTTCACAGACCCCAGGGTACCAACGGGCATAAAAATGGGAGTCTGGATAGTTCCATGGTCCGTTTTTATTTGTCCCAATCGGGCCCGGGTATTTTCCGACCCACAGGTCTGCTTTGATTCCTTTAATAATTTAAAATCCAACATAATATCCCTACCTTAGTATTGTGTATCTTACGTATCCTTGGGTCTTTCTATGAAACTTCCTATACACCAAAAAAAAAGTTTCAATCTTTGTTATGGGCGAAACCAAGGGCAAAATCCCTGGTCCGCCCATGGCGGTTATTCAATAAACATGGCATCGCCATAACTAAAAAATCGATAATCCTCATTAACGGCAGTCTCATAAGCCTGAATCATTTTTTCTCTTTTATAAAAAGCCGATACCAGCATGAGCAATGTAGATTTTGGCAGATGGAAATTGGTGATCATGGCATCCACACATTTAAAACCATACCCCGGATAAATAAAGAGATCACAATTTCCAAAACCAGGCTCAAGACAACCCTTATCATCGGCCAGATATTCCAGGGTCCTCACCGAGGTGGTCCCCACGGCAATCACCCGACGGCCCTCCCGTTTGGCCTGGTTGATTTGCTGGGCCGCCCCGGGAGATACACTATAATATTCGGAATGAATCTTATGCTCTCTGATATCATCCACCCGAACCGGAACAAAGGTACCATAACCCACATGGAGGGTAAGGTTTGCAAATTCCACCCCCGCAACTTTGAGTTCTTCAATCAAGGCGTCGGTAAAATGAAGACCGGCCGTGGGGGCTGCCACAGCCCCTTCTGTTGCGGCATAAACCGTCTGATAGTTTTCTTTATCGGCCATGGTTAGATCGTCATCACCGTCATCGCGTCTTATATAGGGCGGCAGGGGAATTTGACCGGCACTTTTTAAAGCCTGGATAAACTCTTTTCCTCCTAAAAACCGAACATTGGAAATATATTGTTTAACTTCCATGATCTGTGCCTTTATCCCCCCATCCAGATGGAGAATAGCGCCGGGTTTTGGATTTTTGGAGGCTTTTATCAGGCAATCACATTGAAAAAAGCCCTGTTCCTCAAGATTTTTCACACCGGTGGCATAATCGATGATCAACACTTCAACCCTGCCGCCACTCTCTTTTTTCCCCAAAAGCCTTGCCGGAATCACCCGGGTATTGTTAACCACCAGCAAATCACCGGGTTTAAGCAAACTTGCAAGATCAAAAAAATGGTGATGGCCGATCCCGTCATTTTTCCGGTCCAGATGCAATAATCTTGATCCACTCCTGCCGACGCAGGGAACCTGGGCAATCAAATCTGCGGGCAGATCATAATCATAGTCGGATAAACTATACATCAATTAACCTCCATACCAAAATAAACAAGCCCCAGGCCTGCTAACATCAGAAAAAAACCAAAACGTCTAAGCCGCGTGTCTGAAAGACCAAGAACCATTTGAACCGTGGCCTTCATTTTGTCCGGAAAGGCAAAATAGGGCAGACCTTCAACGATCATGACCATACCAATGACACACAAAAAAAATTTCATCCAATACTATCCCCTGTTATTTCCTGTTGTTATAAAATAAACGAACACCCCTTTTATATTTTTAAGCCTGGTATTGCAATAAAAATTATATTGATTATTCAAAATATCAAGGTTATAAAGGAAGGCTATTGTTAATAAATCGTGTACAATACCAAAGGAATATACATATTTATGGAGCTTGAACCTGTCATTGGCCTTGAAGTCCATGCCCAATTAAAAACAAAGACAAAAATTTTTTGCAATTGCTCCACCCAGTTTGGCAGATCTCCCAATGAAAACACCTGTCCTGTATGCACAGGCATGCCGGGAGTATTGCCGGTACTCAATTTCCAGGCCGTCACCTTTGCCATCAAAGCCGCCCTTGCAACGGGGTGCAAAATTGCAAGGGAAAGCCGGTTTGACCGGAAAAACTATTTCTATCCGGATCTTCCCAAGGGATACCAGATATCCCAATATGCCGCCCCCATTGCCGAACACGGTCACCTTGACATTGAAACCCAAAAAAATGGTGCAAAAACCATCGGTATCACCAGGATTCACATGGAAGAGGATGCGGGAAAACTCATCCACGACCCGGTCCGTGCCAGAAGCATGGTTGATTTAAACAGGACCGGAGTTCCTCTCATTGAAATAGTCAGCGAACCTGATATCAGAACAGCCGAAGAAGCAGGGGCCTATTTAAGAAAACTGCATACCCTCTTAAAATATATCGACGTATGTGATGGAAACATGGAAGAGGGAAGCTTTCGATGCGATGCCAATATTTCCCTTCGACCCAGGGGCCAGGAGAAATTTGGCACAAGAACGGAGTTAAAAAATCTCAACTCCTTTAAAAATGTCGAAAAAGCGATCCGCTATGAAATAGACCGCCAGGCCTACGTTCTGGAAGAAGGTAAGAGTATTATCCAGGAAACCCGTCTCTGGGACCCCAATAAAAACAAGACCGCTTCCATGCGGGGCAAGGAAGACGCCCACGATTACAGATATTTTCCCGACCCTGATCTGCCCCCCCTGATTGTGGATGAAACTTGGATTCAATCTGTGGCAAAGCTGATGCCTGAACTGCCGGATCAAAAAATGGTCCGTTTTATTGAGCAGTTCCAACTATCTGTCTATGATGCAACAGTTTTAACCTCCAACCTTGATCTGGCCGATTATTTTGAAGAAACCATAAAAGGTTTAAGTGATATCAAGCAAGCTGCCAACTGGACCATGACCACCCTTTTGGGCATGCTCAATGCAAAGGGACTTAATATCACCCAGTCGCCTGTTACAGCGACTGCCTTTTCAACTCTTTTAAAGCTCATTGAAAAAAAAGCCATCAACGCCAAGACTGCCAAAAACGTTTTTGAGCAGATGGTAAGCTCCTGCAAAACACCTGAAACCATTGTCAAAGAAAATGGTTTGGAGCAGGTGTCCGACCACTCACAATTAGAAGAGTTGGTGGATAAAATTATTCTGGAAAATCCCGACGAAGCCGCAGCCTACCGCGGCGGAAAAACCAAACTGTTCAGTTTTTTCATGGGACAGGTGATGAAAAATACCCGGGGCAAGGCAGATCCAAAAATTGTCACCCCATTAATCAAATCCAAACTTTAAGGGAAAAATACTATGAAAATTGCAAATGTCTCCCATAATTTTTTGCTGGCATCCCTTGTAGCTGCTCTTTTTTTTGTAACCGCAATAAAACCCGCAGGGGCCCAGGAGATTAAAACAATTGCCATGGTTCCCTTTACCATGAATGCGGCCAAAGATCTTTCCAATATTCAAAAAGGCATCCTTCAAATGCTTTACTCAAGACTTTCCTGGCAAAACCATGTGTTGGTCATCCCCAACAATAAAGTCAAAGCAGATCTATCGAAAATGGACAAGATCACGGGAAATCAATTGGTCGGCAAACTTGCAACAGCAACAAACAGCGATTATATCCTCACCGGCAGCATCACAAATCTTGCAGGATCTTTCAGCATTGATACCAAGGTGTATGACATTAAAAACAAACGGGTCATGGCTTTTTTTGAACAATCCAAAGTCAGTGATGATCTCATCGACAAGGTTGACAGAATCGCCGCCACCATCAACAAAAAAGTTTTTGACCGCAGCACCCTGACCTATGAAAAAATAGAAGGGGAAAGACAGGCCCACATCAACAAATTAAAAAGACAAAACCCAGAAAATCTGATGAATATTCCCAGGTATCAAAAGCCAGAAAGCCCCGGCTGGAAAATCTGGAAGTATATTTTATAATACAATCTTGTCCCAAAAAAAAGACTGATAAAAAAAAGGGCCCGGTAATCTTTAAGATCACCGGGCCTTTAACTTCAGGTTGTATGATTTAAGTATAAATTTTTTTCAATCTAAAAGTTGATCTGCCATTTAATACCCGCATAACGCATGACAGGCTCATCTCCTTCTTTCATATCAACCATGCCGATTTCCGGGGTAATAAATACACCAGGAGCAAGAAAGATAGTAGACTGGAGATAAAAGGTATGAACATCGTAGTCCACAGCACCACTTGAATCAAGTTCCGTGCGCACATAGCCGTAACCAGCTTCTAAATAAAGCCCTTTTCTGATCTCATAACCGGCAACAAACAATCCAGCAAAGGCATCGTTATCGGTTATAGTATTTGTTGTTGAATTCCATTGTGCCAGCCCCCAACCTAAACCGTCAAAATTACCTGATCCAGCATTTGCTGCTGTTGACCATGTATCACCGCTGACAAGGATATCAGCTAAATTGCCTACATTCTGGCCGCCCCAGATATTTCCCTTAAAGTAAGCTGCCCCTACATCAAGGCGCCCGCCAAGGCCTATGACATAGGAATCCACGGAATGATCTCCGTTACTCACAACATCAAAGGTCTGGTAGCCTGCTGCTGCTGCTATATGCCCCTTGGAAAAATCATATTGGTACTTGGCCTGGATGGAGGGAAACTTGACTTCCGTGGTTGGTTGACTGTCCCCAGCCGCAGTCCGCGCAACTGGCAGTGCAACCAAGGTCTTGGCCTCAACGGCGGCGATCCTGAACTTACCGAATTTCAACTGGATCATGGCCTTCCTACTGCCGTAGAGCATGCCGAAGGTAGACATGTCATGGTCCCCCTTATTGATGGGAGCAATACTATAAACCTGGTTGGAATAGGGAAAAATCAGGGGGGTATAATTCTGGCCCACCCCAAGGGCTCCTGCCCCAAAATTCCATTCCGCCCAGAGGATACGGATATTGGCGTTGCCACCAAGGGTTCCGTATTGAAGATGGGCCTTTAATTCGTCACTGACCTGAATCTTGGCGCCGATACGGGCACTGCCATAGAGGTTTTCCTCATAGTTCCCTGTATCAGAACCCGTAGTTATACCTAATGCAGCAGTCGATGATGAGAAAGGATCATTTTTAGCATCGGTGTAAAAGGTTGATACCCGGGCCTCACCGTAAAACTTCCAGTCTGCTGCCCAGGCGGAGCCTGTAGCAAATACGAGCAGTAGAGCAATAACCATTAGTTTTTTCATCTCTTCTCCTTAAATTAAGATTTAATAAGAGTTCACCACCCAATAAAAAAAACAGAGCGTCCTTTTAAGCACTCGTTTTTTTCGCAAAGACCAAGCGTTCTTTTCACAAACATTGTTTACGACTTAATCAGAGAGTCAAGCTCTTGTCAACATCTTTTCCTACATTTTTTTACAATTCAGCAACATTTTTTTATTTTCTGTAAAAAAAATGAGGAAACAAAGGGGAAAACCCAAGGGGAATAAGGGGATAGCAGACAAAGCAAAAGATAGGAAGAAAAGGGATGGATAGGAAAAAATCAGGAAAAGTGAGGAAAAAAAATGGTTCGGTGATCTGTATGATCACCGAACCATTCGATAAATTCAGGCGGATTGACAAATATTTTTTAATACAGCTTAAACAGGTCTAGAAATTAATCTGCCATTTGGCGCCAAGATATTTGATTAAATTCTGATCACTCTGCTCATAATCAATCATACCCATTTCAGGAATAATAAATACTCCCGGGGCCAGGGTGATGGGGCCCTGGAGATACCAAGAATACACATCATCTTTAGTGAGTCCACTACCATCATATTCAGTTCTTGCATAACCAAAGCCTGCTTCAAGACCGAACATATCATTGATTGTATAGGCTGCAACCAGGGCATATCCATAGGCATCATTATCAACCAGATTTGTTCCATCAAAAGAAGCATAACCTCCGCCTCCGATGGCAGCGGCAGTAGTACTGGTACTAACATCCATGCTGATTATATTACCAACATTGGTTCCGAAAAAACCGCTGGCCTTTAAATCGACAGGACCAAAGGTAGCACCGCCTGAGGCTGCAACCAGATAAGAGTCTACAGACTTTTTATCTGCAAGATTAACATCAAAGGTCTGGTAACCACCGGCAACTAAGAAAAACCAATTGTCCCGGGCCAGCCTGTATCTGGCGTGGATGGCAGGAAGTTGAACTTCCGTAGCACCGCTACCAGCTATGGAACTTGCAGTAGTACCAGCTGCATAGACTGTATCGGTTTCAACCAAGGCAATCTGGAAATCGCCAAATTTGACTTTCAACTGGGCTTTACGACCTGGATAGGAATCACCCCAGCCAAGCAGACCGGCGTCACCGGCATAAACCTGGGTTGAAATAGTCATATATATGGGGGTATAATCCTGACCTACAGTAAGAGAACCTGCACCAAAATTCCATTCCCCATAGAGCAGACGGATATTGGCGTTGTCACCGCTTGTACCATATTCAAAGCGGCCGGATAGTTCATCACTTGCCTTGACATGGGCACCAATACGGGCATTGGACTGGAGGGCCTCTTCATAAGCGTTGGTATTTTGAGATTGGGCGTTGTTGGTATCAACATAGAAGGTTGAAACACGGGCAGAACCATAAAAATTCCAATCCGCCGCGTAGGCAGACCCTGCGATTAATGTCAGGGCGGCTACAATAACCATTAATTTTTTCATCTTTCTCTCCTTTTAAGATTTCCCACGATAATATTTACCACCTGAAAACCCACGGCCAAGCGCTCCTTTTAAACACAGACCCCGGATATTACATTGATAAGATCAGTTCCATTTTGATTTGTCAATACTTTTTTAAATGTTTTTTAGGTTTTTTTAAAAAGAATTAGCGTGTACCTGACCGAAAACCCGGGCTTGGATGAAAGCTTACCCATATGCAAGGCGCAATAAAGTTTGAAACCGGAGTGTACTCTTGTACATGAGGATTTCAGACTTTTGCAGCAACGCGGCAGATGGGTGAGTTTTCGTTCAAGCATCTGCTTGACTTGCGGTCGTAGGATTTATAGCAAATATCTAAAAATTGATCTGCCATTTGGCACTAAGATAACGAAATTGGTCCCGGGAATTTTGTTCATAGTCAACCCCACCAACCTCGGGGATAAATGACACACCGGGAACCATGGTGACCGGAGCCTGGAGATAATAGGACATCACATCATCCTTGGAAAATCCGTCATATTCAGTCTTGGCATAACCAAAAGCTGCCTTCAGACCAAACATGTCGTTGATGGTATAAACGGCAGCAAGGGTATAACCAAAGGCATCATTATTAATCATAGTTGTTCCCACATAGGCAGCATAACCTGATCCACCCATAAGCGTACCTGTCATATGACTGATATCGGCTGAAGCGATGTTACCAACATTAGTTCCAGTAAAGATACTGCCCGTAAAAAAAACCTGTCCAAAAGAGATTCCTGCGGAACCTGCGACCATATAGGAATCCACGTCTTGTCCGTTTAAAAACCCCGGCTCAAAGGATTGATAACCACCTGAAACACAGGAAAACCAATTATCCCGGGCCAGTTTGTATTGTGCCTGGATGGCTGGAAATTTAACTTGGGCGCCATTAGTACTGGAGGTGGCGGTATCAATGGATCTACCGTTGAAATATACCGGCTCACCAGCCACCAGAGAAACCCTGAAATCGCCAAAATCCAGCTTAAATTGTGTCCCTGAACCTGAATAATCTTCACCCCTGGTGCCGGAACCAAAGTTCCAATCTGCCCCGGGGGCAGACC
Source organism: Desulfobacteraceae bacterium (assembly GCA_024226935.1). Taxonomy (GTDB): domain Bacteria; phylum Desulfobacterota; class Desulfobacteria; order Desulfobacterales; family Desulfobacteraceae; genus NBML01. Next base: position 317 of record JAAELK010000253.1, on the reverse strand, counting down.
CTACAGACAATACCAGGACGATAAAAACAATTATCCATTTTTTCATTTTTCTCTCCTCCGGGATTTCGCAGGATGGGATATGAGAACCAGGGTCAAACACTGTTTTTGAACTGACCCCGTAGCTAGCATAAGATCAATTTTAGATTAGATTGTCAATATTTTTTTAACCTGGAGCTATCATTACAGTTTTTATACTCAACGGCGAAAAGCCTGTTCGTAAACAAATCAAGTAACTTATTCAAGGATAATAATAAAAAGAAAAAAAAAGAAACTTTTTTTTGATATCATAAGAAAACAATTCGATTTCAACGTGTGCG